>NZ_JAAMNK010000021.1:0-91087 GCF_011066025.1 Bacillus sp. EKM202B
CCCCTGTGCAATACAGAGTTCAATCCTTAGTAGCTGCTTAATATATTTGTCTAATTTTTTGGGTTCAGTTCAAAATGATGGGCTTTTCTTTTCATTTTATCCTTCAATCGTAACCCCAGTAAACATCGATAAGTTTCCCGTTATTTTCTCACCAACTCGTAAAAATAACCCTGCCGCTCTCCCACTAATACAATGTGAGCCAATTAATAATTTACCAGTATACGGACCATCCCATGTATCAATGGTATAGTCAGGCATTTCTATGTATTGCTGATATATTTTCCGTTGTTCAAAGTAATATTCCGTTTTATCTTCAGCTAATAGTTCATCATTTTCGTATATAGATACGCCCCCACCTTCACGTCCATATAAAGGTTTAGAAACAAATGATTCATTTCTTTCTTTAAATGGCTTATTTGTAAAATATGTTGGTAAGAAGTATTTATTAATAATAACACGCTCTTCTTCTTCAAAGAAAACCGCTTTTTCATAAAGCTTCCAAATTAATGCAAGCACATTTTTATTTTGCATTACGAATGCGGCTGGTGGATTAATAATTTTCACTCTTCCTTGCGCTATATGATTTAAAAACTGCAGACCAATTCTTTTTCCATTTTTATCAACATCTGTAACTAAATATTCAATTGGATACAGTCGATATAAATAATGAATTCGCTTGCCATTTGGCGTATATATTCCATCATCTGTAACTACAATATCTTGAATTCCTATATATTCCGTGGGCTGATTTAGGCAATAACTTCTTAAAAACTGGACTGTTTGATGGTCTTCATCGTGCCAATCATAGCTACTAAAATATATCGTTTCTTCAGGATCAATATTATAGTCATGTTTAATTTGTTCCCATGCCTGTACAATATGCTCCTCAATATGATTCGGGTGATTCACATCGTGATAACGGCACAACACTTCATTTGCAACAGAAGGTTCTAAATATCCTGTTGGTGTATCACAATTCACTTCTATTAATTTAATAACATCACCATTTACAATAAAGTCGAGCCTTGTAAAATAAGAAAACAAACCAGTATGTTTCATTCTCGCAATCTCCCACGTTTCAGGCGGGAATCCGAGCTTTTGAAAATCTTCTGTCGTATGTACAATATATTGATACGTTCTATATAACACATACATTATTTCTTCTGTCGCTTTCGAAATAGCGGTATATGTGTTTACCGACATACGAAACATCCCTGTTGCCATATACTGATTCCACTCTTCATTCTCTAATAGACTCGGCCACGTAAAACCATTCCTACCAGCCTCTTCCGCAAGTGAAAACCATATTTTCATATACTCTTTCTGTTCTTGTTCTGTATACATGTCTCTATTATCCTTTCTCTTTATGATCCGGCCGGCGCTTTTGCGTTCCCAATTCCACTTGAACCAGAATTTACTTTCGGCGTTTGTGTCGTAGATGATTTAGATGTATTTGTATCTGGCGTCACTTTATTTGATGGATTGGGCTGTTGTTTATTTAAATCCACTTTCTTTGAAGAATCGTTGTTGCTAGTAGTTCCGCCGTAATAACCTCCGCCACCGCTGCCACCAGTTCTCCGTTCATCTTTTTCACGATAAGAAAGAACATTGTTTGTATATGGTTTCTTCATTACATTTGGTTTGGCTGTATAGTTCATATTTGAGGTTTTACTTGCTAATAAATATCCTGCTACGAACGGTAATATCGGTAAGTGAGAGTTTTCTTGATACGATGAAAATGATGGATTATTTTCCTTGCATGACTCATCTTTTTCTACATTTTCAGTAGTTGGGGCTTTATCATCACAATTTAATGGTTCTTGTTCGCTCCCTTGCTTCCCACCATCCGTTTTAACAGCGGTATTTTCTTGTTGTACATTTTCTTCTTCATAGTCACCACAACCTGTTAATAAAAAAGATGACACGCCAATTGAAGCAGCGACTTTCAAAAATTTATTTTTTTCCATTCTCATGTGCTATACACCTAATTTCTTTTATCTATATTTTTCCATTTAACTATATTATATAATGCAAATATCACTTTTTACAAACTATACTCAATATGCATATTTACATATTTTCATGCTATTTATTCCCTAAATGAAAATGAAATATTATAATAGCCGAATTGTCTATCTGTACACCTAAATAAAGTGAAAGACGATTTTGTATTATGTCGTCTTTCACTTTATTTATTTTTTATATACTAAACGTCTCAATAAAATTTCTAATGGTCCATTAAGATTATTTTTTTCCATTATTAAAGCTACTATGACAGACGATATCCAAATACATATTGCTATCAATGCAGCAAAAGCGTTACTTACATGCCCTCCTAAATCAAATGCTACTGGTGATAAAAATATAACAAGCAGTGCTTCATTTAAAACAAAAAATGTTAATGAACGTTTTCCTAGAGCGATTAATGCAAGGCTAAAGTACCCTGGATTTTTCAATCTACTCCCTATTATCCCGAAACCTGTTGCATATGCTAATCCTCCAGCAATTCCAGTTAAAATATGGATTCCATTTATCATTCCAGCTGTAAATACAGTTGGATACCATATAGTCCCTATAAAAGATAAAGGCAAAGCACCTATTAAAGAAATTGCTAATCCTATAGTTGTTATAAAATATAATTTTTTTAACTGTTGCTCTGGTTTTATTAATAACTTATATTTAGCAATCCACAAACCAAGAATTACAGAAGGAAGAATTGGGAACATAAAATGGATGAGTACAGGTATAATAGGAAAGAAAAGTAATCGTATCATTGTAGTACTAAGATACGTGTCTTTTGCCGAAACATCTGGTGAAAAACCATAATCACCTATTGATTGCATATTAAGTCCCCATATTATTGGAATAAAAATGGTATACAATATAGCGATAATTATAAACGTTCGAATTAATGTTTTCATTTTACACTTTAATAGTGGACTAACAAAAATACCCGCTAAACCATAGGCCATAAGAATATCTTGCCCTCCAATTAAGACCGCTAACACAATCCCAAACAGTATTAAATACAAGGAGCGTTTTCTTACTATTTTTACAGCCTGAATTTCATTTTTCCCTTTTGATATTTGCCCTTCAAATGCTAGAACTAAACCGTAGCCTAATAATACGGCAAACATTGCTCTTGCACGGTTATCAATTATGAATATACCAAAAAGATTTACAATTTGATCAAAGAAACTACTGCTTTCCACTCTATGCATAATTCCAGGATCTGCTGCATACAAGTAAAGCGGTGCATGAGCAAGTACGATTAACAGTAGCATAGTGCCTCTTGCTAAATCCAATGAGACTGCACGCTTTTTTTCAATTGTTCTATCATTTATTGATCTATCCATATTTTACTTCCTTCCTTAACATCAAATGAACATTCCAATCTTTCTTAAGTTTTCGTCAAAAACTAAGAAAGATCTTCTAGTAAAAATAGAACAGATAAATAAAAAACGAACTATCTCTTCAATTCCTATTCCGGATATTATATTCTCAGATTATTTCAATATGTTTTATTTTTAAAATACAAATGAAATCTTTCTATCCCTGGATATTTTTCTCCTAAACTTTTAACCTTAAAACCAATTTTCTTATAAAATTCTACTGCCTCATTGTCTGTCTCAGCTTCGACATAAGTCAATTGATGCATTCTTACTACTTCCCTTATCATTTGAAACGCAATTCCTGTATGACGATATTCTGGAACGACTGCTATGTGGCATATTCTCGCTTCATTTGCTCCGATTATTTCAATACCTATACAAGCCTTTTTTTCATATTTATATAATCTACCTTTATTGCTTTGATAAAATACTACCGCTTTCTTTAAGCTTGTTTCACTTGGACCGACTGCATACTGTAGCACATTTAAAATTGAATCCCTTCCAATTTGTTCAACACGTTGCAAATTCATATCTTCATCCCTTTCTATGAAAAAAGATTAGCTCTTTATAAAAAAGAGCTAATCTCATTACGCTGTTATCTTTTCTTCTTTTTTCACAACGACCGCCACATAACTATGCAGTATCATTCCGACAATAACGAGACTCATTCCAACCCAAGATAAAGATGATGGAATTGGAGCAGAAAGCCAAATAAGCTCTCCTACTAAAGCAAATAAAACTTCACCGGATTGTGTCGCTTCAACCGTTGCTAGCTTTTGCGGATCATCTTTCACAAGATCTGTCGCAAAGAAAAATAATACTGTCGCGATTAAACCTGAACTAACTGCTACAATAAAACATTGAAAAACTTGGCTACTTGACGGTAATCCACCTGTTGATACTTCGTAACCAGATAGTAAAAACCAAAATGGTAAACTTGCTAATGTCATCCCGAGAACTCGCTGGAATACATCTAATTCCCCTTTACATACTTGCATCATTTTTCGATTTCCAAGTGGGTACGCAAACGCCGCAATGAGAACAGGAACTACACATAAAATGGTTTCACGAATTCCTAAAGAAGAAGCATGTTCTACTTGCATGAGTACAACACCGAATAAAATAATACCCGACATTACTAATTCTTTCATCGGAAGTTTTTTATGTAATGGGTCTACCGCAAAAAATGGTGTTAACAAAATCCCTGCGACTATCGTAATTTGCCATGTTGATGCAACAAGCCACCCTGGTCCAAATGCGCCAGCAAAACTAAGTGGTGCATAAAAAAGACCAAAACCTACAATACTCCATACCAACCATTCTTTCGGATTGTTTTTCATATATTGAAAGAGTTGCTTTAAGTTGCCTCTATACATGACAATAAGTAGTAGCATTGGTACCATAAAGTAATACCGTAATGATGCACTCCAAATCCAACTTCCACCTTCTAAGTCCATCGCCCGGTTTAAAACAAAGGTAAAGGCAAAGAAAAATGATGCCAATATCCCTATTGCAATTGCTTTCATTATAAAACCCCTTGTTTAGTTTCTTCTTAATACTATACAACAAAATGAATATAATTAAAATTCACGCACTTTAACTTACATGTAATCTAGCTCTATATAATTTTCTTAACTGACCAATATGCGCTTGATGATACCGATTATGATCAGCTATATGCCATATGCCCCATCTTATTGTCGCATTTTCGCCCTTTTCATAAAAAACTTCCCGTGTTAAATCATTTTCTGTTAGTTTCATACATTCTTCATAAAGTGAAACTTTAATCAGTGGGGGTTTTGTTCATCCCCCACTGATTATTAGTTTAACCAATCGGGCTGCCTGTTAATGCGGGATAAAACAATTGTTGCACTGCTTCATAATCTTGCATTAACTCTTGTAACGTGTGTTTTCTTAAAACTGGCAGTTCTCCCACTTCATTCAACATAGGCCCATATTTATTTTCTAGTTCAGTGGAACTTCTTCTCCCTTTAAGCGATACACCCAATGTAAATCGACAACTGCTAAATGCTGAAGTAGCTGTCCGATGCTATTTTCATTATTTTCAGACCCTTTAAAAGATAATTCCTTCTCTTCAGTACTTTCTACTAAATTTCGCAATCGTATATATGTATCTCGAACCGTTGCATACAAAATTGCTACTTGCGGATTCATATTTTTTTCTAAATAAAGATCTTTCATGATAAACTCCGTCCTTTAAAGGAACAGCACCATATGTTCATCATCACTGTACGCACCATTAATCTTTATAGCCCTTTTTTCAATTCCATATGTTTTAAAGCCCATTGATTCGTACAAATTTTTTGCTGGTTCGTTTGTAGATACAACACCTAATGTCAATTGCTCTAGTTGTATATCCCGCGCTCTTTGAATTGCATTTGCAATTAGCTCACGTGCCAACCCGTTTCGTCTGTTTTGTGCGTCTACATACATCGCAACGATATGGCCTTTATGCTTATATGCTACTTTCTCTTCCGTTAGTAAAGTGACTACACCAATTAATTTTTCTTCATTAAACGCGCCAAGTGTACAACTAATAGTAGATGTTAAATTCCCTTCAACTCGCTCAATAGGATTTTCCTGACGAATCGCCTCTTCATAAGTTGTTATAAACGCCTCTGGGTTTACTTGTAATGCTTGTAAACGTAAATCCCAATATTTTTTTGCATCTTCTTTCGTAAGTAATCGAATCATGTATCTCTACCCCTTTTTAATTTACATAATATTTTTATAAACCACTAATTATAGATTGATATTCTTCTTTTAACATACTATAACGATAGCGATGAATGAACTTCTTTTGACGTAACCGATCATTTCTCATTAGTCCTTCACAAACAAAGCCAGCCTTTTCATAACTCTTTCTAGCTTGTAAATTATCCTCATCTACACGTAGCCAAACTTTCTCCAATTCGAAATCAAAGAATCCCAGTTGTAATATACTATATAGAGATGCTATTCCATACCCTGTTCCCCAATACTCTTTATCCCCAATCGTAATTCCTAGTTCCGCATTTTTATTTGTTTTGTCAAAATTTTTAAGGTCTACCCAGCCAATGTGTATATTGTTTTCTGTAACGATAGCCCTTTGTTCATAACCATTCTTTCGACTTATGCATGCTTCAATCCATTTTCTCGTATCTTCACGAGTGAACGGAGGATATTGATCTGGTACGACTAAGTGTTTTGTCACTTCTGTATCTAATGACCATTGATATCGATCTTCTACATCCTCTAGTGTCAATTCCCTTAATTGAACGAATGGTATTTTCATTTTACTATCCCCTTTTTATTTGCCAATAGAAAATCCTTCGAACACTCTTCCTCCGTATAGTTCTAACGTCTTTTCTGTAAAATTAATTAATACATTTTTATCACCGTTTTTATAAAAATGATCAAAAGCCGCTACAAATTGTTCTGCATAATGGTCATCATATCTTCTTAAAACTCTAATAAACCATTTTGAATTTCCAAGCCATTGGCCATTTACTCTTAATACATATTCATGTATTAATTCCGCTAATAAATTAGCAATGAATAGTTCTTCTTCTCTTTTTGATGCACCAATGAAGTCATCCAAAGTATCCGAAATATAATAGCGCTTCTGTTTCATCGTTTCTTCGGTCCATTTATCTGGTCCTTTAATTAGTAAATCGTTCGCTTCTTTTTTTAATTTCTCAACAATTTCACTTTCCCCTTTTAATACAATTCCTTCTGAAACTAATTGAGGTAGAGAAGGTCGCCCGCGATCACAATCCATTTTAAAAAAGGTTTTATACGTTACAAAATTATGTACAAATACTTCAACGGGCCATCCATTACTATAGAAGGATTCTCTATAACAAGATGACAAACTTTGATCGACTATAACAATATCAAGGTCAGATGTTTTTGTCGCTTCTCCTCGTACAACGCTTCCTCCCAGTAAAGCTACATCACAATTCGGAAATTGTGATGTAATTATACTTTGTGCCGCTTCAATTGGTTTCATTTTCTTTTCTCCTTCGCTTATTTTACTTTCTTTTTTCTGCTCTTTCTCGAGCCTTTTTTATATACGGTTCTGCATCTGGTGTTTTACATGACGTTGCACCGTGATCAATTTTTACTTTTCCAATTTCACGAGCAATTTCAATTGCTTGTTGCTCTAAAGCTTCATTTCGAATCCCTATCGCAATTAAAGCGCTATTCATTGCTTCTCTTTTTCTATTTTTTTCATTATGTATATGAACTTTAATCTCTTCTAAATACGGCATGAAGAAGTTATCGTCTAACTTTTTATTTTTTATTGCGATATTCGCTAATAATGACCAACCTGCTCTCCCGATCCATTCATCATCAAATTTCGTCCATTCGTCCATTCTTTCTATTGCGATTGGCGACGTACATATAGCTGTCATAAGAACGTCCATTAAACAATAATAATCAACATCCCTAATCCAACTATTCAGCTGTTCTGATGTTACATTCTTCGGTTCTAAAATATACGTTGCTAAAGTCATTGCATCCATATTTTTTGTTTCCCATAATGAAATTGCTAAATCATGATCTTTTTTTATCTTCTTTTTTAATAATTTTAAATTTGCAAAACTGACTCCGAATAGCGGCTCTTTCGCCCCATGATTTTTATACGTTTTTCGATTTTGTTCCGTTCCATATTTCTCTAGTTGCTGCATGACCTCTTCAAGTAGCATTTGTCCACCTCTTTTATGTTTTCTGTTGACTTCATATAGGTATGTACGATATATTCTACATTATTTTTTGATTTTCCTATATTTATTTTTAAAATACGGTATGTGAAATTTTAAATATACTACGCAATCACACCATGAAAAACCTACACATTGTAAACATGCAGGTTTTTCATGGTATCAAATTTCCATAAAATAAGAAATAAACGAAGGAACCACCTTTGGTTCGTTCTCTCAATAATTTATCTCCGCTATATTTTGGCTAAACTCTTTACATCTGACCACTCTTCTATAGAACCTGCATCCGGAAAAACGGTAACTACATTAAAATTCGCACCTTTTTCTTTTCCTAATTGTTTTGCAGCTAATAAGTTTGCTGCCGCAGACGTTCCTATTTTCATACCAGTAGCCTTATAAAAACGGGCCATTTCATACAAGGTTTCTTCATATGAATAAGTCCATTGCTTTTCTATCAAATTGTCTTCCTTTTCTATGAAATGTTGTTTCCGTCCTAGACCGAATCCACCTGATCCTGCATATTTCTTTAAAGCATTTGGCGGTTGTTCAGATCCATATGGTAATTCGGCAGGCATTACTAAATGTAGCTCAACATTTTTTGTATACTTCTTTACTGCTTTATAGACCCCAATTAGAGTTCCACCAGTACCAGCGGATGCTACCCATGCGTGTATTGGTTTTCCGTTCATTTGTGCAATAATTTCTCGGCCTGTTCCTTCTATATGACTTAATAAATTTGCATTATTATAATGTTGGAACAAAAAGTATAACTCTTGTTTTTGTTTGCTAATCTCTATTGTCTTCTCAATTACAGCGTAAAATCCCTTACATTTATCAACTAAGATTACGTTAGCACCATAATATTCGAGTTCATTTAATAGAGATTGACCAGTTGCAGAACTTAACACTAACGTGCATTCAATCCCTAAATAATAACAAAGATAGCCAATTGACCTCGCTAAGCTTCCACCACTATACTCTAAAATATGTTGTTTTTTGTTCGCTTCTTGTAAATATTTATTGATCATTCCAAGTGCTGCTCTATCCTTAATCGATCCTGTAGGGTTGTCCCATTCACATTTAGCATAGATTGAAAGATTCTTCGTTTCTTCGCATTCTAATTTAATGAGAGGGGTATTTCCAACATTTTTAGAAAACTCTTCAAAATGGTTTACTATCATACTTTTATACCTCCGTCATACATCATATTTATAACATTTGTTCTTAGTCAAAATACTTTCTATATTTCAATTACGCTATTAACTATATTTTCCTATAAAAAATCCCTACAAACGTTGTAGGGATTTTTGTCTAAATCATTTTGTTGCACTCTATTACATACGAAAAGAACTTCTTTATTCAAATGCATTCATAAGCACAATTCTCCAGCCATCTGGATCCTCTATTGTAGTACCTTTCTCTATCCAATACGGATTTTCCGGTTCCACCTCATGGTAGCCCATTTCACTTAACCGATTCGCGATTATTTCAATTTCATCTTTATTCGGCATATAAAAAACTAGTAAATTATCTTTTGTCGGTGCTGGGCATGGGCTTCCATTTACATGCGTAGTAAACTCCAAATGGTACTCTTCACCCGGTAATCCAAACATAACCCCGTCATATCCTTCATGATTGTGAAATTCCCCTATACGTTTTAACCCTAATCCTGTTTCGTAAAAACTTATAACTTCTTCAAATTTATCTGTTGGTCTTGCAATTCTAAATTGAACCCAATTCTTCATGCAAATCTCCTCCTTTTCATTTTCCAAAGCTTTATAGTAGCCATTATAAGTTACATATATTTAGTTTAATATCCCTCATTAGTGTGAGAACTGCTTAAGTTGAAAGACCTATTCGTTCATACATAGTAGGACTTTAGTATAAAATTCATATAAACTTAGTTATACAAATATGGAGATAAAATAACGATTTCTTCCATATATATTATTACGTATGAAATAATTCTCCTTGTAGGGCCTTTATATATCGATCAGCAGATCTTTGTACAGCCCTATTCGCATCTTCCATCACAACACCATGAAACGCATTATACAGTCGACTAAATTGGATTCCTTTTACTTTCTCTGCCATTTTTCTAACTTTATTCGCTGGTAATGGGATAAGATTGGGATAACTATACATAAAACTTACCCATTTTCGATCCGAAACTACTTGTATAATATCACCTGATAACAAAATACCTTTCCCTTCATTACCGTCTTTCCAGTGCATAACAGTTCCACCTTTAAAATGGCCTCCTAACCGATGCAATGTAAGTTCTTCCGATAATATCAAATGTTCCCCAGACCAAAATTTAATTTGCTTACTCGGGTGAACCACCCATTCTTTATCATCTTCATGAATATAGATAGGTATATGAAATGTTTCCGCCCATTTTACTTGTGTAGAGTAATAATGTGGATGAGAAAGTGCTATTGCTTGAATACCACCTAAATCATATATACGTTGTATCGTTTTATCATCTAAATAACTAATACAATCCCACAAAACATTTAGAGTTTTACTTTGTATTAAAAATGCTGTTTGTCCAATTGCAAACTTAGGTTTAGTAGTAATGCTATACAAACCAGTTTCTTCTTTTATTATTTCATTTTTGTATAAATTGCTATGTTGCATTGTTTCTAATGTTGTCCATGACTGCCCCATTGGATTCATATATTGCCTTTCCTCATTACAAATTTTACAACGAGAAGGTGCCTCTTTATTTTCGGGATACTGAACTCCACATGTCGTGCAAATATAATGAACCATATTCCCACTCCCTTTTTAAATGTAATTGATTCTTTACCAATATTTTAATAAAAAACGAAAATAATTAAATCAATAATTGTGACTAAAATGAAGTCATACGAAAGTACGATTATTCCCCTTCTATTTAAGAATTTAGTCTAAGTACTATATTTTATATTTCTTCTTTCTGGGAAGTTAAATTTTTCAATCATTACATGAAAGAGTAACTCTATACGAAATAAATGAACCTATTCATAGTTTTTGTCACAAGTTTGACACTGTAGTATAAACTAATACACATCTGGGGTATAGTATATTTAAAGTAACGATAAAAAAGAATATTGAATAAATTATTTTTTAATCGTTACTAGATTACATTTGTAATAACTTAAGGGGAGATTATAATGGAAATCGTTATTATGCTCTATGAAGGAATTACTGCATTAGATGCTATTGGTCCGTACGAAGTATTTGCAGCAGAAAGCAATAACAACATAAAGTTTGTTGCTAAAACTACGGGCTTAATTAAATTAGATTCAAAAATGGGCTATTTACATGCCGATTATAATTTTACTGAAGTTAATTCAGCTGATATCCTTATTATTCCTGGATGTCGCCCGCCTAACTTTAAACAACTTATGGAGGACGAAGAAACTCTCAATTGGATTCTCCAAATACATGAAACTACTAAATGGACTACAACTGTATGTACAGGTTCTTTAATCTTAGGTGCTACTGGCCTACTAACTGGTGTTAAAGCCACTAGTCATTGGAGCTCTTTTGACTTACTTCGTTCTCTCGGGGCTATTCCAACTGAAGAGAGAGTCGTTCGCCATGAAAAAATCATAACAGCAGCTGGTGTATCTGCAGGTATTGATATGGCTCTCCAGTTGATGGCTTGGGAATTCGGAGATGAAAAGAGTAAAGCAGTTCAGCTCATGTTAGAATACGACCCACAGCCTCCTTTTGATACAGGTTCACCAAAAAAAGCATCCGCATCATTATTAGAAGAATTAAATTTGATGCTTGAAGATTTTCATAATAAAGTTTAAAACCATCCAATTTTTCAAGCATGCAGTTGATACAAAATCTTGCATATTTTTGACCAAACTTTTTTACAGTTGTAAAAAAGTTTTTTTGCATTTCCCTACCTATAATTGCTAATATAGTAGAGTAGAACTTTTATAGAGAGAAGGAAAATTATGCACAATGGAATTCGAATGACAACTTTAGTAAAAAGGGCTATGTTGATTTGCGCTGGGGTATTATTTACATATGAGGCCGCTTTAGGATCAGTACATACTGCTCTAGCAAGTACAGAAGATGAAGCAAAGTCTGTTCAATTTGTAAGTGAAATTCAAACATCTCTTGCACCGAAAGAAGCTCCAAAACACTATAATGGGCAAGTTAGAAAAGTCGCTTACTTAACATTTGATGACGGTCCTGGAAAATACACAGCTGAGCTTTTAGATATGTTAAAGAAAGAAAATGCAAAAGCAACATTCTTCCTAATTGGTTCAAACGTGAAAGCTTTCCCTGATCTTGTGAAACGTGAAGATGCTGAAGGCCACTATGTTGGGATGCACAGTATGACTCATAACTATAAGAAACTTTACACAGAAGGACATTACGTAGATGAAATGAAAGAAGATCAAGGCTTAATCGCTGGCGTTCTAGGCAAATCACCCGTATTAACTCGTCCATCATACGGCTCAATGCCAGGATTAAACGAAGCACTTCGCAACAAAGTGGTGGAAAACGGGTTGAAAGTTTGGGATTGGACAATTGATTCTTTAGACTGGAGATACAACAAAATGCAAGTTGATGCTGCATCAGCTAAAATTGTAGAAAACGTTCTACATGGTGCTACAAATCCAACAGAAGTTATCCTTATGCACGATATTCACCCACAATCAGTTAAAGCAGTACCTGGAATTATAAAAGGACTGAAAGAAAAAGGATATGAATTAGAAGCCTATAATGAGAACGAACACTTCCCATTAAACTTCTGGCATGATAATCGTATGTAATGAAAAGACTTGATTCCCTCTAGTAGGATATCAAGTCTTTTTTTAACGTTTTGGAAAGTTTCTTTGTTGCTCTTCAATAAAACGAATAATCTTTTCTCTGTCCTCATGCGTAATACTTATAGAAAATTCGTACTCCTCTTCCTTACACCATGAAGGGGTAAGTTCCTGAGATAATCGGACTACAATTTGAAACTCACCTTCATTTTTCCCCATTAATTCAAACGCTATATTAGGCTCTATGAAATCTAGTTCGGTATATGTAGGATTCGATAATGATTGAAACCATTTTTTCATATGCTGTAAGTCGAAAGTTTGTAGAAAAGGATCCATCGTTTCAAAAACTTTATTTCCTTCTGACAGTTTCGCTTTTACCATAAGCCAATTTCTATCACACTCCTCTTTTACATCTTTAAATTGGTATCTCACCACCTCTAAATGTAATGCTACTTTTTCATTTTGAAAATCCATAAATTGCTCCCCTTCTTGCTATAAAACTTTTACTTTATAAATTTGAAATATATAAGCCTTTACTTGCAAGACAATTATTTTTCTATCTCCTGTTAATTTCGATTCTTAAATATAATGATTTTCGTTTATTAATACACATGGCTGATTCTAACATATCATCCTTTATACATTAAATATATTTGATTTGCTATATAATCTGAACTAAAGTGAAGTCCATTCCTTATCCACCACATGATAATACCTACCAAAGAGGCTGTTTTAATATCAACTGCAACATAATCATCAGGTAATTTATTTTTCGTATTCTCTCTTCTCGTTTCTATTAATTGCTTTAAAAATAAAAATAATTGCTCTTCAAATTGATTCATTTTAAATAATATAAATAAAAAATTCCGGTGGATATATAAATAATCTAGCAATTGTGTTAGCTTTTGTTTTTCTGATAAATCTTTTGCATGTATTAAATCAACAATTTTATTAGAAAGCTCATTTAAAATCTCGCTATTGATTTGGTCTAGTAAATCTTGAATATCTTGATAATGTAAGTAAAATGTTGTTCGATTTAATCCTGCTTTTGTTGCGATTTTCTGAACCGTTAAGCTTGAAATAGTAGGATTCTCACATAAAAGAGAAAAAACAGCATTTTTAAACATTTCTCTTGAACGAACTGTACGAGGGTCCTCTTTTTTAAGTGTAGACATTTTGAAACTCCTTTATAGATTTTCTCTTTACTTTCTCGACAGTACATATCTTCTCTGTCGAGTAGTGAACATTTTCAACAAAACTGTTCATGGTCAGAGAAAACGTATTTTGTTACCATTAATTTTATCGACACAATGTCGATAAATCAAGGTAACAATGAAGGAGATTACCAATGCAAAAGGAAATATCAGAAAGAAATAAAAAAATTATATTAGTTGTCCTCATTACCGGCTGTTTTTTATCAACCTTAAATCAGACGCTATTAAATGTGGCAATGAGTAATTTAATGAAGGTATTTGATGTAACAGCTGCAACAGTGCAATGGCTATCAACAGGCTTTATGCTCATAAATGGTGTTCTAGTTCCAATTACTGCATTTTTAATGAAACGATTTACAACAAGGCAGCTATTTATTAGCTCAATGCTCTCTTTGTTTATTGGGACCGTTCTCTGTGCATGCGCCATGAATTTTAGCATTTTGTTAACAGGAAGAATGATTCAAGCAGTTGGAGCAGGAATTATTATGCCACTCATGATGACTATTATTTTATATTTGTACCCTAGTGAAAAACGCGGAAGTATTATGGGGACCATCGGATTCGCTATAATTTTTGCGCCAGCTATCGCTCCAACTTTATCTGGCTTTATTATTGAATATGTATCATGGAGATGGCTATTTATTGGATTAGCTCCATTTATATTCATCGTAATTATTCTCGCGATTAAATATTTAATGAATGTTGCAAATACAACAAAAGCAAAAGTAGATATCGTAAGTGTCATTTTATCAACAATTGGCTTTGGTTGTGTTATATACGGATTCAGTAGTGCAGGAAGTAAAGGATGGAATCATCCCGTTGTTATTATAACAATTACTATCGGTATCATCGTTACAGCTTTATTCTGTTTACGTCAAATAAAGTCTAATGATCCATTATTGAATTTATCAGTATTTAAATATAAAGTTTTCACTCTTACTTCAGTCATTAACGTACTCATTACGATGATTATGTATGCAGATTTAATTCTATTACCAATTTACTTACAAAACGGACGAGGCTTTACTGCATTTGAATCAGGTTTACTTCTATTACCTGGAGCTGTCATTAACGCCTTCTTATCACCTATCACAGGCAAAATGTTTGATAAATATGGAGCGAAACCACTCTTTATTACCGGTTTAATCTGTGTCATTATTTCGATGTGGGGTGTAATTGATTTGACCGACTCCACAACTTATATGTATTTAATGGTTCGTACCATTATTTTACGAATTGGGTTAAGTTTCATTTCAATGCCTTTAAATACAGCCGGCTTAAACGCTTTGCCAATAGAACTGGGTTCACATGGTTCAGCAGTAAATAATACAATTCGCCAATTAGCAGGTGCGATTGGGACAGCAGTTATCATCACGGTGTATACAATTCAATCTACTTCACACATATCACAGTTATCTAGTAGGAATGGAAATATAACAGCTACGCAAGTAACAAAATTATCTTCTATCTTCAGCTCAAGTGATGCATACGTGTTTATGTTAGTCTTATCTTTTATAGCTTTGATTATCGCAAGTTTCATGCCCCAAAAAGTAGTAATCAAAAGATACGAAAGTAAATCTTCAAACATAAAATGATTGTTAAAAATTAAGCACTTAAAAGATGGCTCCGGAATTATACCGAAGCCATCTTTTTGAGTGCTTACGACTATAATTATAATCCTCGATTACTATTTGAAGAGATTATATTTTACAGTTATGCTTTTAAATAATCGTTAGAATTCTTAATACTGAATAGCTTATAAGTACATATTAATCATAAGGAGTGATATGTATATGGATTTTCTTTCATCTGAATATTTGTCAGCCTTGCTTGCCATTATTGTAATTGATTTAGTGTTAGCTGGAGATAATGCCATCGTAATTGGATTAGCAGCAAGGCGATTACCGAAAGATCAACAAAAGAAAGTTATTATATGGGGAACTGTCGGGGCTATCGCTATTAGAGCCCTCGCCACCTTAATTGTCGTTTGGTTATTAAAAATACCAGGATTACTTCTAATTGGTGGTGTACTCCTCATATGGATTGCTTACAAATTAATTGCTGAGGGCAAAAATCATGATATTAAAGCTGAAGAAGGATTTTGGTCTGCTATTAAAACCATTATTATAGCTGATGCGTTAATGGGAATTGATAACGTACTCGCTGTTGCGGGAGCTGCCCATGGTAACTTTTCTTTAGTAATCATCGGATTATTAGTGTCTATTCCAGTAGTTGTATGGGGCAGTACATTAATTTTAAAATGGGTTGACCGTTTCCCTGTCATCATTACGATTGGAGCAGCTGTTTTAGCTTATACTGCCGCAAAAATGATTGTAGATGAAAAATGGTTCGCTGGATTTTTCGAAAGTAACCCTTTCATGAAATGGGCATTCATCATTATTATCATCATCGGTGTGGTATTCTTCGGAAAGATGAAACAAAAAACTAAAGATGATACTATATAATGTCAATGTAATTATAGTTACAAACAAAAGCGCTACTCATATGAGTAGCGCTTTTTAATATTTATTTAGCTTCCCCGTCTTCAGTCGTTTTTACCTTCGTTTTATTTTTATCACGATGGTTATAGTTATACTTTGAACGATCTACTGGAGTGAAGCCTTCTGGTGTGTAGAATCGTAATAAGTCACCATTTACGACTTGGTCAGAGTATTTTAATGAGTTTTGAACCATTTGTTCATTTTGTTTTATTTCATCTGTTAATTCTACAGGTTTTCCAGTTGTTGTATCATAATATTTTCCGTTCAATGCCGTAACTGTTGGGCTTACATAATTACCGTTACGGAATGGAACGACTTGTTTATGATCTGGTGATAATAAATCTGAACCGAATTGAACATAATTTTTCGTATCTGTACCTAGTAAGTGTAATAACGTTGGAAGAACGTCAATTTCACCGCCATATTGATGTTGTACGCCACCTTTCACTCCTGGTACACGAACGATTAATGGTACACGTTGTAACTGTGCATTTTCAAATGAGTTCATTTCTTTACCCATTACTTGTGACATTGCTGCATTATGATTATCTGAAATACCGTAATGGTCACCGTACATAACGATAATTGAGTTATCGTATAAGCCAGATTGTTTCAAGTAATCGATGAACCCTTTTACAGATTCATCTAAATATCTTGCTGTTTGGAAATACGTATCTACTGATGAGTCACCTGTTTTCGCCGGTTCAATCGTTGCTTCCGCTTTATCAATAGGATAAGGGAAATGGTTTGATAACGTAATGAACTTCGTATAGAACGGTTGTTTTAACGTTTGTAATAATGGAATTGATTCATTAAAGAACGGTTTATCTTTTAAGCCATAGTTTACAACGTCTTTTTCGTTCATATCATAGTATGACGCATCAAAGAATTTATTAAAACCAAATGATTTATAAATATCATCACGGTTCCAGAACGTTTTGTAGTTACCGTGGAACACTGCTGAAGTGTATCCTTGTTGCCCTAAAATAGCTGGTGCCGATTGATACGTGTTATGAGCTTTATTTGTAAATACAGATCCTTGCGGTAATCCGTACATTGAGTTTTCTAACATGAACTCCGCATCAGATGTTTTACCTTGTCCTGTTTGATGGAAGAAGTTATCAAAGTATAACGTATTCGCATCTTTTGTAAATGAATTTAGAAATGGTGTAACTTCTTGACCATTTAATTGATAATCGATTAAAAAGTTTTGGAATGACTCCAAATGAATATAAATTACGTTCATTCCTTTTCCTTTACCGAAGTACTCAGGATTTGGACTTGCATATGTTGATGCAAGATAATTTCTAACTTCTGTCATATTATCTCCATCAGCTAATGCTCGTTCTGTTGATGCTTTCGCACTTTGAATACCATCATAAATCGTATAATTGTATGCCCCTAAATATTTCACGATATAATTACGGTCAAACGTTCTTGTTAACAATTCAGGACGGTCAGATTCTGCAAGCCCTAGGTTCACACTGAATAATAAAATACCCGCTACAAATACTAGTGATAGTTTATGTTTCGCAACACGAATAGGTTTTGGATTTGCAAATTTTGTTGCGACTAAAACAATTAAAATAATTGTATCTAAGAAATATAGTGGATCATATAAGTGTAGTAAAGCGAAAATACTACCACCTAAATCTCCAAAGTTATTCGTTTGTGTTAATGTCGGGAACGTAATAAAATCACTGAAAAAGCGATAATATACTACGTTTGCGTATAAAAGTATCGACAATAACAAATTAATAATAATTACCCAAATATAAGATCGTTTCCCTTTTGCAAATAATGCAAGTCCTAAAAATAGAACTGCTGAACTAAGCGGGTTAAAAAACAGCAAGAATTTTTGGATTGTGTTTGAAATTCCTAAATTAAATTCCGTTACATAGGCTGCATATGTTTTGAGCCATAATAAAATAACGGCAAACAGAAAGAATCCAAAATGATTACTTAACACACTTTTGCTCTTTAATAAGAATTGTTTCATTTCTCCACCTCTTTTGATCATCCAAGGCTTATTTTTTATAAGTCTGTCTCTCTATTCATTTTTTCTTCTTCAAATAGATTATTTTTATTTAACTATATGAAGAATATTAGTAATTATAATTTGAAGCTAGTATTTATTCAACTATTTCTTTCCAGACATTTTGACCTTGGTTTCTATTTAACAAAATACATTTGTAACATTTCCTGTTTTCTCCCAAGTTTCATCCACTAATTATGACACCACATACTATAAACCTTTATTCACTACTTCGCAAACTAATCTATCTCCATTTTTGGTACATTTTTCACATAAAAAAATAGTGTATTTTAATCTTATTACTCAAAATACACTTCTCCTGTTACAATTAACTCCTTCAATTCTATACACATTACATGTCATCTATATGTCAAAAATCTATGCAATCATAACATTACAACTTCTTACCACCATAAATGTTATATTTGAATAATTATTCATTTCGTACCTTGGTCTTCATCTCTTTTCAACAAAACCCCCGCTCTAACAAAGAGCGGGGGTTTTCATCATATATTATTGACCTTTATACATTGCATCTACTTGTTTTTGAAGTTCTTCATTTTCTAAGTACTCATCGTAAGTTGCCTCTTTATCGATTACACCGTTTGGTGTTACTTCGATAATGCGGTTTGCAATTGTTTGTACGAACTGATGGTCATGAGATGTGAATAACATTGTACCTTTGAATGCAATTAAACCGTTGTTTAATGCAGTGATAGACTCAAGATCTAAATGGTTCGTCGGATCGTCAAGTGTGATTACGTTCGCACCACTTAACATCATTTTAGATAGCATACAACGAACTTTTTCGCCTCCAGATAATACAGAAACGTTCTTCTTAACTTCTTCACCTGAGAATAACATACGGCCTAAGAAACCACGTAAGAAGCTCTCTGACTCATCTTGTGGAGAGAATTGGCGTAACCAATCAACTAAGTTGAAGTCACTGTTCTCAAAGTATTTAGAGTTATCTCTTGGGAAATACGATTGAGATGTTGTAACACCCCATTTGAATGAACCGCTATCTGGCTCCATTTCACCCATAAGGATTTTAAATAATGTTGTCATCGCAATATCGTTACGACCGATAAATGCAACTTTATCACCTTTATTTAAAGTGAAGTACACATTATCTAACACTTTTTCGCCATCAATTGTTTTAGAAAGTCCTTCAACAGTTAATAAGTCATTTCCTATTTCACGCTCAGGTGTGAAACCAACGAATGGATAACGACGTGATGATGGTCTAATATCATCTAATGTAATTTTATCTAATAATTTTTTACGAGAAGTTGCTTGTTTCGCTTTAGATGCGTTTGAGCTAAAGCGTGCAATGAAGTTTTGTAACTCTTTTACTTTCTCTTCTTTTTTCTTATTAGCATCTTGTGTTAATTTTAAAGCTAATTGGCTTGACTCATACCAGAAGTCATAGTTACCAACATAAAGTTGAATTTTACCGAAATCAAGATCAGCCATGTGCGTACAAACTTTATTTAAGAAGTGACGGTCATGGGATACAACGATTACTGTATTTTCAAAGTTCATTAAGAAGTTCTCTAACCATTGAATCGCTTTTAAGTCCAAGTGGTTGGTAGGCTCATCTAGTAATAGAATGTCAGGTTTACCGAATAAAGCTTGAGCAAGTAATACTTTTACTTTCTCTGCCCCAGTTAATTCTGACAATTTCTTATCATGAAGATCTTCACCAATACCAAGTCCTTTTAGTAAGATTGCAGCTTCTGACTCAGCTTCCCAACCGTTAAGCTCAGCGAACTCACCTTCAAGTTCAGCAGCACGCATACCATCTTCATCACTAAAGTCTTCTTTCATGTAAATAGCATTTTTCTCTTGCATTACTTTATAAAGTTGCGTGTGACCCATAATTACTGTTTCTAATACTGGGAACTCTTCATATTCGAAGTGGTTCTGTTTTAATACTGCTAGACGCTCACCTGGCGTAATATGTATGTCACCTGTTGATGGTTCGATTTCTCCAGATAAAATCTTTAGAAATGTTGATTTACCAGCACCGTTTGCTCCAATTAAACCGTAGCAATTACCTGGCGTGAATTTTATGTTAACATCTTCAAACAATTTGCGATCCGCGAAACGCAAACTAACGTTACTTACTGTAATCATTTGTGTCCTCCTACTAATACCGCTTATTTCAGCGTTTTCTCACCGATTGTCTTAAAAAATCGCATATTACGACTCAATTATTGTAGACTATAGCTATTATATAGTAGAAGCTGGATGAATAGCAACGGTTGATTACCTTTCTACAATGAAATCGGATAGTTTTTATCGATTCTCACTCTGTAATACATTGGATTAATTTCCTATTTTTAATTTTTATATACAGAAAAAACTGTAGAGAAAACATTCCCTACAGTTTTTTCTTATTTCGTATTTATTATTTTCTCTTTATAACTCTTCAATTTACTCGTTAACCCTATTAAAGCAGGTAACAATATCGGCATCACGGTTAAAGCTAATAGTAATAGTGCAACGCCAACAACTGATGCTACTTGTATAAGTGTCAATACACCTGATGGAATTAATGCGGCAAATGTCCCGCCTAAAATTAGCGCCGCTGATAATACAACTCCTCCTATATGACGAGATGCAGTTACAATTTTCGTTACCGAATCCCCTTCTATCTCGTTATAGCGCATCATTACGAAAATACTATAATCCACTCCTAAAGCGACAATCATAATGAAGCTAAAGAATGGAACATTCCAGCTTAATGAATCTACATGTAATACATGTGCACTAATTTGTTCGCTTATACCAAGTGATGCAAAGTACGCTAATAGTAATGAGCCAATAATAAATATTGTGTTTAGTAATGAGCGTGTAATTACGATTAATACAATCGCAATTCCAATCAACATAATCGTAGCTGTACGTAAGAAATCTTGCCCGGTTACTTCCTTTAAATCAACATTTCTAGCTGTTGTCCCGCCGATCGCTTTTTTCGCCGTTTTTAATTCAGTACCATTTAGCGTACCATCTATCGTTTTATTAATTTCTTGAATGATTGGCATCGCTTCTTTTGAATACGGATTTACGTCTAAAATGATTGTCATTTTAGCAGTCTTTCTATCATGTGACATGTACGTATTCAATGCTTTTTGGAAATCTTCTCCCGCTAACACTTCTTTAGGAATATAAAATTTCTCAGAGCTTTTTGACTCATTAAGCTCGCCTAAATATTTCTGAGCATCCCCTAGGCCGTTACTTACTTTTCCAAGCCCTTCTGTACTTTTAGATAAGCCGGATTGTAATTGCCCCATCTTTTCTTGCAGGTCTTTCAATCCAGTTAAAAGCTGCCCTTGCCCATCATTTATTTTTGTTAAGCCGGATTGTAGCTCAGATGATTTGTTTGCAATTTGTTTTGAACCTGTAGCTCCTTCGTTTAATCCAGTTTTTAGTCCGGCAGCTCCTTTTTGTAACTCGGTAACGCCATTATTCATTTCCTTTAAGCCGTTATCTACTTTCAGTAATGATTGATTCGCTTCTTTAAATGAATTCACCGCAGCTTTATGTTGCACTGCTAATTGATTTAATTCTTTTGAAAGTCCACTTAATTGCTTTTGAGCTTCCTTCGCAATTCCTATCGTTTGCTGTACATTAGGATCATTTGCTACTTCTGGTTTCGTTTGAATGAAATTAGTCATTAACACTTCAATTTGTTCATATCCTTTTTTCGCACCGTCAATCGCTTGAGAAATACTTCCGAAGTATTGATCGTAAGAACTTAAACCCTTTTCTAACTGTGCATAACCAGCATGAAGCTGTGACGTTGCACCCGATAGGACATTTATATTTTCATTTACTGAAGTTAACCCACTCTCAATTTGCTGCGCTCCTTGTGCACCTTCGTTTATGCCAGTGGATAATTGATTTAAAGCTGTTCCTAATGCTGATACTCCATTTTTCGCTTCGTTCGTTCCATCAATTAACTTTTGAACATTTGCAAGACTATTTGAGTCATTACTACCCATTTTATCTTTCGCATCCGTTAAGCCATCATTAATTTCCTTTATGCCACCATTGGCATCGCCTAAACCAGTATTTAGTTCTCCCGCTTGTTTATTTAAATATAATTCTTTTATCTTATCACCAGTTGGACGCGTCGGTGCATATACTTCTGAAACACCTTTAACTTTCGAAATTTTATCAGTTAATTCATCTAAAGTTTGTAGAGACGTTCCTTCATCTAATTTTTTGTTAGATTGAATCACTAACGTACTTGGTGAAGAAAATCCTGGTGGAAAATGTTCTTCTATCACATTAATACCCATTTTTGATTCATACTTATTATCCACTTCAAACAAATCATTGTAATTCAGTGTATTAGAGTATTTTAATACGAAAGGAATCGATATCACGAATACGATGATTAAAGCAACAAATGGTCTTGCTACTGAATTTTTAGCAAAGAATCCCCATAAACGGCTATCCTCATGACCTTTAAATGTTTTAACTGGATAAAACATTCCTTTTTCTAAAAGCACCATAAAAAATGGATTTAAAGTGGTTATTACGAGTAGTAATACTAAAACACCAATTGCTACCGCTGAAGTAGATTGATATAATTTAAAACTCGCTAAAGCAAGTGATGCAAAACCAATTAGCACCGCTATCCCGCTATATAAAACGGTTTTACCTGCCGATTTAAATGTTTCTTTCGTGGCCAAAAATGCATTTTCTTGTTTACTTAATTCTTCTTTAAACCTCGTATATAATAAAATGTTGTAATCTGTTCCTACTCCAAACAGTACGACAACTACAAACACTTGCGTAAAGTTAGAAAACGGAAAATTAAATTGATCTACAAGATGAGCAATAATACCCATTGAAACTAAATACGATATACCAACTGTAAGAAGAGAAACAATTGGAACAATTGGTGAACGGAATACAATGATTAATACTATAAGAATGAAAATGATTGAAATAACTTCAGTCTTTTTCACTCCCTCTTGAGAGGATGTAAGAAAATCACCCGCTATTAAGTCACTTCCTGTTAAGTACGTTTTTACTCCTTTCGTTTGCACTTTTTTATGAAGATTATTTGCAACTTTTGATATTTCACCATGCTTTTTATCTATTGATATTTGCGTTAAAATAGTCGTATTATCTTTAGAAACTAATTGTTTCTCCAATTCTTTATTATCTAAATGTGAAACAACTTCCTTAATTCCTAATTGCTCTTTTTCATTTTGCAAAGCGTTGATTGTTTTTGTTATTTCCTCTTTTTGCTCAGTAGTTAAAGCTGCTTTATTGCCACTATTAAATACGGCGATAACTTCGTATTTTTCAACCCCTTCTTTATCCATTTCTTTGATCATTTTGTCAGCAATACTGCTTTGTTCTGTATTAGGAATTGTAATTTTCCCTTTTTCCTTCACTAATTTATCCATATTAGGCATCGCTACGATCATTGTAATAGTAATAACTATCCATAATAGAAAAGATAAACTTCTCCAATTTTTTAGCTTGCTCATTTGAATCATCTCCCATTTTTAGCTTGTCATGTTAAGCTAGGAATGAACATTCATTTCTATCCTTTTAAAACTATCATTTCGGAATGAACGTTCATTCCTATCACTCTATTAAATTATTTTTAAAACCCTTTTAAATTACCTTTCACGGAATGAATATTCATTCTCTTAGTACTACAAATATATCATCCCCTATTTCATTTTTAAAATCCATTTCGGAATGAATGTTCATTCCTGTCCTTATAAAGCTATTAGAATCAAATGATTCTAATAGCATTCCAAGAGCTTTCTTCCAATTCTTTTACTAATTCTTTTGAGTATTCTAATTGCCCTGTCGCCATTACTTTAGTTAATTTTTCTAGCGGTTGGTATACAATGATAATTAATGCAACTGGAGGCAATGGACGGAGAAACCCTTTTGCGATTCCATCTTCTATAATATTCATAAAGAAGCCTATAAAATCGTCAAATATTTTCTTACTCTGTTCATCAAGAAAATAACTATCACAGTGAGAATTTGTAAAAAGAAAAGCATCCACATTGTTTCTCGCAAATTCAAATAAACGGTTGTATGTATGACTAAACTGTTCACGAATATTTGCTTCAACAGGAAAATCTGTTTTTATCATTTCAGATAGTTGCAACATACTTTTTGAAAATAATGAGTTAACGAGTGCCTCTTTATTTTCAAAATAGCGATAAATCGTACCAGCGCCGACATTTGCTTTTTCAGCGATCATCGGAATTGTCGTACCATCGTAACCACGCTCTGCGAATAGTTGTATAGCTGCTTCAAAAATGTCTTCTTGTTTATTTTTAGCCATTTTTCTCACCTCAATTTTAAGGAATGAAAATTCATTCCTTTTTTAATTATAAATTAGATGGATTAAAAGTCAAGTGTGTGACTAAGCAAATGTAGCATTTTCAAATAACACACTCACTTAGATTTCAATGCATTTTTTGAATTAACACTTCAAAAAAATTCTTTGTATCATCGTGACTTAAAATGCTCAATATATCTTGTGTCTTAAAAAATTGAACTTGACTTATTTCATTATCTTTTGGATTCAAATCTGTTCTATCACCTATATATTCTACATAAAACATAGTTGTTTCTTGTTTTTCAAATCCAGTTTTCACTTTTAATTCTTCAGGAAACTCAAAGCAAATTTTATCTTCCATTTGTTTCATAACTATAAACTTTTTTGAACCGGTTTTTTCTTCAAGCTCTCTCAATATAGCACTTTCTAAGTCATTATCTGTATGTTTTAATCCGCCTTTAGGAAAATCCCACTCCCCCTTTGACAAATTGTATTCTCCTTCTATATCGCTTATTTTTACCTTATGTACCAATAAAAATTCACTATTTTGGAATATGATTGCGCCTACAGCTTGCCTAATCATTCTATTTCCCCTCCTAAAATAATGCTTTCATTCTATTAATAGAAAAGTACTATAATAACTGTTTTTCATTATAGTACTTTTCTAATGACACATTGCACAGTATATTAATTAAAAGAAATCATAAATAAACGGCTTACGCACTGGTACTAAATTCTCAAATGACCGCATTGCCTCTTCGCTTCCGCTAATTAATTCAAGTTCGTTTAGTTCTAATGGACGTTTGTATCCAAACATTATTGTCGATAGTGCATTTATATCCAGTTTGATTCCTTTTTCCGTTGCTTCTTCTACAATTGTTAATTCATGATTTGCAAGTCTCACTACTACGTTATTCCACGGAGCAAATGAATCTGTAATATGTAAGATCACTTCTTGCTGTACATTGTTCCAGTTCAACTCGTATTGTTTTAAGAACTTCTCCACATCTACAATTCTTCCCATAAAATATGGTTTTATTTCTGTCTTCACGCGTGGCTCTTGCAATGTATATAACAACGGTTCGTTTTCACTTACTGTCATTTCAAGTTCTTTAATCATAGAATCATGCTGGCAAATAAAGTTCCACAGACCATTTCGTGCTTCATTATGCAGTGGTACAAATTCTTCTACTGTCATTTTATAGTTTTCTATTTTATATAACATGTAACCAGCTGCCGTTTTATTTTCATCATAGTAAATCGCTAATGCTAAATCATCATAAACCACTTGTAACCACCAGTTTTTCTCTCGAACTAACATACCTGAAAAACGTTCTGCAAAGATTTCATATAGCTTCTCGACTTCTTCTGGATGATTTTCTTTATTGAAACGTTTCACAGTGCCATTTACTTGTTTTTTCATAACTAAATCGCTCTTAGTCATATGACATACGAGAAGATTCGCACAAAGTTCCCAGCCGTATTTACGGTAAAATGAAACAGAAAATGGATGTAACATCGATACTGTATATCCATCTTTTTTCATCGTTTGAAGAGAATGCTGAAGTAGCTCTTTTACATACCCACTTCTTCTATACTCAGGATACGTCGCTACCCCTGCAACGCCGCCCATTTTAAATGTTTCTTTTCCTATGTATATATGAAATGGAATAAGATGTAGTTTTGCTGCTAAGTCTTCCCCTTCCATAATGCCGTATATTTCATGACTTTCTTTCATTCGAGTGATTTGCTGCTGCAATCGTTCCTCATTTACTTTATATTGAAAAGCGTATTCTGATAAACGTAATGCTTCTCTAAATTTATCTTCTTGTAATTGTATGACATTCATATAATTCTCCTCCATTCCCTGATTGAATTGTATCATAATTCTTACTATTGTAGTTCGGTAAGTGAAATTACACAGACGTTTCAACAAAAAATATCGATTTTACAACAACCTAACATAAAAAAGCAGATACATAATGTATCTGCTTCTCATCACCTTATTTTGCTAACTTTTGAAGTTCTTCAAAGAATGTAGGATATGATACGCCTACTGCTTCTGCATCTTCAATTGTTGTTTTTCCCTCTGCTAGACAGCCAGCAATCGCAAGCATCATTCCGATGCGGTGATCACCGTAACTATTTACTGTACTGCCTTTTAGAGCTGATTTTCCGTATATAATCATGCCATCATCAGTTGCTTCTATGCGAGCTCCTAGTTTCGTTAACTCCGCAACGACTGTATCAATACGGTTCGTTTCTTTTACTTTTAACTCGTGTGCATCTTTAATAACTGTAATACCTTCTGCTTGTGTTGCCGCTAAAGCGATAACTGGAATTTCATCGATTAGTCTTGGAATAATATCCCCACCAATTTCAATTCCTTTTAATGAAGATGTTTCAATCGTAATGTTTGCAGCTGGTTCTGATGCCCCTTCGTTAATCGGCTCTACAGTAAATGTAGCACCCATTGTCTCTAAAACATCAATAATACCTGTACGAGTTGGATTCATTCCTACATTTTGTAATACTAGTTTACTATTTGGAATAATTGCTCCCGCTACTAAGAAAAATGCTGCTGATGATACGTCACCTGGTACTTGAACGTCTGTCGCTGTTAACTTCTGTCCACCTGCAAGTTTCACTGTTTTTCCCTCACGAGTTACGTTAACACCGAATGCTTCAAGCATTCTTTCCGTGTGATCACGCGAAATATGTGGTTCTGTAACAGCTGTTACACCTTCTGCCCGAAGACCTGCAAGTAAAATAGCTGACTTTACTTGTGCACTTGCAACAGGAGAAATATACTCAATTGCTTTTAAATCTCCGCCACGTATTGTGAGCGGCGTAAACGTTCCTTCTTCTCGGCCATCAATTTTTGCGCCCATTTGTTTTAATGGATTTGTAACACGTTTCATCGGTCTTTTTGCGATAGACGCATCACCTTGTACGCAAGAGAAAAATGGTGTATTTGCTAATATTCCTGACATTAATCGTATCGTTGTACCAGAATTACCAACATCTAATACAGCTTTCGGTTCTTGTAAGCCTTCAATTCCTTTTCCGACTACAGTTACTTCATCACCATTTTGCGTGATTTCTACTCCCATTTCCTTAAAGCACGAAATCGTACTTAAACAGTCTGCACCGGGCAAGAAACCTTTAATTGTCGTTTTTCCTTCTGCAATTGCGCCGAACATAACAGCACGATGTGAAATGGACTTATCACCTGGAATTGTAATGTTGCCGTTCAATCCGCTATTTATAGGTTGTATCGTTCTTTCTTTCATGTTTTCACCTTCTCATTTAAATTGTTTCATAAGTTTGGTATTCTTCTTCTCTAAGCGCTAGTTTCGCTTTCATACGATCTTCTTCTCTTTGGAAGCTAATGCGTAATACGCCAAGCAATCCTTCTCGCGCTTCTAATATTTGCAAGTTCGTAATACTAATTTCTTCACGCGCCAAAATACTCGTAATATGAGCCAATGCCCCTACTTTATCTAAAACATCGACGTATAAGTCGTGATAGGCAGGAATTGCCCCTCTTTTTCGTACTGGTAAAGAATCACGGTATTCTTTCGCATCTGCAAAATAGTTTTGAATCTCGCCTGCATCTCCAGTAGAAACAGTATCATATAATTCTTCCATTTCAGAGATCCACTCTTTTAATACTACCATTAAATGCTCACGATTTTGCTTTACAATATCACTCCACATTTTCGGGCTACTAGATGCAATGCGTGTAATGTCTTTAAATCCGCCTGCAGCTAGCTGATGAATGAGCGGATTATCTCCTGCATGTTTCTCCACTTGCTTGACTAACCCTGCTGCGATAAGATGCGGAAAATGACTAACGATCCCTGTTACATAATCATGCTCTTCTGTATTTAAAACGAGAAAATGAGACCCCGTTCCCTTTAACCAACCTTTTAGTTCTTCCACTTGTTCATTTGGCACATGGTTCATCGGTGTTAAAATGTAAAATGCATTTTCAAATAAATGTGCTTTTGCACTTTCAACCCCAGTTTTATGAGAACCTGCCATCGGATGTCCACCAATGAAAGAAATTTCCTTTGAAAATAAAGCTTCCGCTTCGTTCATAATTGTTCCTTTTGTACTACCAACATCGGTCACTATCACATCTTCTCGTAAACGAAATGACGCTAATTTGTGTAATAACTTCTTCGTTTCTTCAACTGGAGAAGCAAAAACAATTAAATGTGCCTCTTCACATGCACGCTGTAAATCTACTGCTACTTCATCTACTACGTGTAATTCTTTCGCACGCTCTACTTGCTCTTGAAATATGTCATAACCTGTTATCGTTACATCGTGCTCTTTCTTAATTGCTAATGCGAGAGAACCTCCTATTAAGCCTGTTCCAATTAATACTACCTTTTTACACATTTGCCTCATCTCGAGACTTATTTTTCTTATTTTCAAAGTGTAGTTTTAACACTGAAATCACTCCTTCATTTTGCTCCCTTGTGCCGACTGTAATACGGACACCATTCGGGAACGGACGAATAATAAACCCTGCGTGTGCACAAGCTTCATAAATCTCTCCACCATTCTCTACCGGTAAGAAGATGAAGTTTGTTTGTGACGGATAAAATGGAAATTCGTTTTCCTTACAAAAACTTTCGTATTGTTGTATTCCCTCTGTATTAACACGTACAATTTCTTCAATAAACGCTTCATCGTTAAAAGCAATCGTTGCTGCTTTTTGCGCTAATGAAGATACGTTAAATGGCAAACGTACGACATTTAATTTCTCGATTAACTCTTCCTGTCCAATCGCATAACCAACGCGGAAAGATGCTAATCCGTACGCTTTAGAAAACGTTCTAAGTACAAGAATGTTGTTATGTTTTTCTAGAAGCGGTAATGTCTCAGGGAAATCTTTTGCTGTTACGTATTCATAGTACGCTTCATCAATGACAATTAACGTATTTTCACTAATGCTTTCAATGAACTGAGTCAATTTTTGCTCATTCACATATGTGCCTGTAGGGTTGTTCGGATTACAAAGCCAAATGATTTTCGTATTGTTATCAACTGCTGACGAAATTTCATCTAAGTCGTATACACCGTTATTTAAAGCAACTTCTTTCACTTCACAACCTTCAATAATTGCATGATGACGGTACTGTGGGAATGTTGCACCTGCCGTTACGATGTTATCTCCAGCTCGAAGTACGGCGCGACTTATTATTTGAATGACCTCATCTAAACCACTACCGCAAAGTATTTGTTCCATTTGAACTTGTAATTTCTCTGCAATTGTTTGACGGAGCGTTGTAGCACCTCCGTCAGGATATAAAGCATGTTCTAACCACGATTTTTGCAACTCTTCTAACACTCGTGGCGAACAACCGAATGGATTTTCATTTGATGCTAATTTCACAAACGAATGATCTCCGTACACTTCTTTCATTTGTTCTGGTGATTTACCTGGTTTATATGGTTGTAAGGATGATAGTTGATCTTTTACTTGCATGTTAAACCCACCTTTTTTAAAATTCTTTTGCGTATTTGTTATGTTCTGTAATGTTTTGCTTTAATAATTCCATACGATCTTTTCCGAATTGTTCGACTAGTGCATCTGCAAGTTCCCATGCCACAACAGATTCAGCTACTACACCTGCTGCTGGTACTGCGCAACTATCAGATCTTTCAATACTCGCTTGGAATGCTTCTTTCGTATCAATATCAACGCTTGCTAACGGTTTGTATAATGTAGGAATCGGCTTCATAACACCTCTTACAACAATCAGCATTCCCGTTGTCATACCACCTTCTAAACCGCCGGCATTATTCGTTTTTCTCGTGTATCCTTTTTCTTCATCCCAAAGGATTTCATCGTGCACTTTACTTCCTGGCTGTCTTGCCGCTTCAAAACCAACACCAATTTCAGCACCTTTAAATGCATTAATACTCATAATAGCACCAGCGAGTTTTGCATCTAATTTACGATCGTAATGAACGTAACTACCAACACCAATTGGCATACCTTCTGCAATGACTTCGACAATACCACCGATTGAATCTCCACTACTTTTTGCATTATCGATCGCATCCATCATCTCTTGTTCTACTTCTTTATCTAAACATCGAACAGGTGAATTTTCAGTTATCGTTTGAATCTCTTCAATTGATAAGTTGGAAATATGCTTCGCTTGCACCCCACCAATTTCAAGCACATGCCCTGCAATTTCCACACCTAACTCTTTCAAAATTTGTTTCGCAACTGCTCCAGCAGCTACACGAACTGTCGTTTCCCTTGCAGATGAGCGCTCTAATACGTTTCTTATATCACGATGACCGTATTTAATAGCTCCGTTTAAATCTGCATGTCCTGGACGTGGTTTTGTAATTGTGCGTTTCATTTCTTTACTTTCTTGCTCTGAAATCGGGTCTGCACCCATTACTTTCGTCCAATGTTTGAAATCATCATTTTTTACGATTAACGTAATCGGTGAGCCAAGTGTCATCCCGTGACGAACACCACTTACAATTTCAACTGTATCTGTTTCAATTTGCATGCGTCTTCCGCGCCCATGTCCTTTTTGTCTTCTTAATAATTCCTTATTAATATGTTCCGCTGTTAATGTTAAACCTGCCGGTACACCTTCTAAAATAACTGTTAACTGCGGACCATGTGATTCTCCAGCTGTAATGTATCTCATTTCTTTTGCCCCTTTACTATTTTTTTGTACAAAAAAGTCCCTACTGAGCGCTCAGTAGGGACGATGTTTATCGCGGTACCACCCTAGTTGTAGACAACTATCGTCTACCTCTCTTCTTCTTTAACGATCGTTTGACCGTCCTCCCCTCCAAAAGTTGTCGGGAAAGATGCTCCAAGGCTGTAATTCATGCTTATCTTTGTACTGATTCACACCGACCATCAGCTCTCTATAACAGTGAGATAAGCACTACTGTTTCCTCTTCAGCGCATATATGATATGGAATTAAGATAATTTATTTTTGAAACCTTTTAACTCATCCATGAATCTATGGAATTCTGGAATGTCCATTTGTTGTGCAGAATCTGATAATGCAACTGCTGGATCTGGATGAACTTCAGCCATTACTGCATCAGCTCCAATAGCAAGTGCCGCTTTCGCTGTTGGTAATAATAAATCTCTACGTCCAGTTGAATGTGTTACGTCAACGATAACTGGTAAATGTGTTTCTTTCTTTAAAATCGGTACTGCAGAAATGTCTAATGTGTTACGTGTTGCTCTTTCGTATGTGCGGATACCGCGCTCACAAAGAATAATTTGGTCATTACCTTGCGCAATAATGTATTCTGCTGCATTAATGAACTCATCAATTGTTGCTGCTAATCCACGTTTTAGTAATACTGGCTTATTAACTTTACCTACAGCTCGTAGTAAATCGAAGTTTTGCATGTTACGTGCGCCAACTTGAATTACATCAACGTATTCTAATGCCATTTCAACATCGTTCGGATTTAAAATTTCACTAATAATCGCTAAGTCGAACTCATCTGCTACTTGGCGTAAAATTTGTAACCCTTCTACTCCTAAACCTTGGAAATCATATGGAGATGTTCTCGGTTTGAAAGCACCACCGCGCATTAATTTTAAGCCTTGGTCTTTCATAGCTTGCCCTACTTGGCGAACTTGCTCTAAGCTTTCTACTGCACAAGGCCCCATGATGAACGTTTGTGTTCCGTCCCCAATCAATTCACCTTTTACATTAACGATTGTATTTTCTTGTTTCTTTTTACGTGATACTAATAACGCCTTACGGTTATCATCTTCTTGTAATTCCAAGCTAGCTTTGAAGATTGTTTTGAAAATATGTTGAACTGTTGACGTTTCGAATGGTCCTTCGTTATGCTCTGCGATCATATCAAGTACTTCACGCTCACGTACTGGATCAAAGCGTTTCGTACCTTGTACTTGCTTTTGCTCCCCGATTTTTTGAACGATTTCACCACGTTTGTTTAAAAGGTGTAATAGTTGTAAGTTAATTTCATCTACCTGTTTACGTAATTGATCTAATTCATGATTTGCCATTTGGAAATCCTCCTCTAATGTTTTAAAAGTATAGTAAGAGAATAAAAAATTCTCTATTTTCTGAACTGGTTAATTATACAAATTTAAAGTGGAATCGATACCTCTTCTTATCTTAAACTAATAATTACCACAAAGACACTATCTACTAGCTGAAAACCACTTTTTTTGTACAAAAAAGCCCTACTGATCCAATCAGTAGGGACGATATTTATCGCGGTACCACCCTAGTTGTAGACTTCTTTCGTCTACCTCTCTTCCTTGTTAACGATCAATGTGACCGTCTTTCCCTTCATAAAGACAAATACTATCTTTACTACGAAAAAGATGCTCCAGGACTGTAATTCGCTCTTGTTTTTGTACTGGTTCGCACCAACCACCAGCTCTCTGTTACAGGGAAACAACAACTACTGCTTTTCCTTTCAATGCATGACTATTTTATTTTCAAGTTGGACCACTAAAATACAAAAAGTCCCTACTGAATAAATCAGTAGGGACGATATTTATCGCGGTACCACCCTAGTTGTAGACTAACTTTCCGTCTACCTCTCTTCACTGTTAACGATCAATTGACCGCCCTTTCTTCATAAAGACAATCCTATCTTTACTACGAAAAAGATGCTCCAAGACTGTAATTCATGATTATCCCTGTACTGGTTCACACCAACCACCAGCTCTCTGTTACAGTAAGACTAACCACTACTGTGATCTCTTCATTGCACTTTGTTTATTCAAATGTTTTTGAAATTGAATAAGTATGATTCGTATTATAGAACGCTTTTCAAAACACTGTCAATATCTTTTTTATATATTTTTTAAAATTCCACTTTCGTCCTATATTTCTTCTTGTAAATTCCCCATTACAATTCCGATGCGAATCATCTCATTTTCTATTAAATTTAATACGTGTTTTTCTATTCCAAACTGGGCTAATCGTTTTTTTATTTGTATGATTTCATTTTCAAGAAAATCAGCTTCCTGACGTGTTTGCAGTAAAGTGAAAAAGACATTTGCATACATTTCTTTATACGCTTTCATACTCTCTTTCTTTTCAAACATTTCAATAAATAACTGTTTCATTTCCTCCCCTGCACATTCTCCATTTACATCTATAAATGTACGCGACATAATACGTAATCCTTTTTCTAAAATTTCATCCATGTATAAAATAATACGTAAAATCATTACATATTCTCTCGTTGTTATCTCACCCATTTTTGGTCGTTCTCGTAAAAATATACTGAGCCAAGCTGTCCAAAATTTTTGTTGTTCTTTTACACTTAATGTTTTAACGTAATAGCATAAATGTTGCATAAATTTAATTTTATTCTCTTCATTTTCTCGTATAAGCAACGGATATAGCCAATCTGTTTTTTGTTCCCAATACAGCACACATTTTATAAATACAAAACTAAGCCACTTCAAGAAAGCTTCCCTCGTATGCGGGTGTAAAACTTCTAAATGCTCTACTGCATACTTAATAAACCTCTTCATTTCAGTAAATAAAGGTAAATTTATTTGCGTATAACATAGACCTGCCCAAGCATATTTCGTAATCTCATTTTCTTTCTTTAATTCTAAGTAAGGTAACAAATATTTTCGGCACCATTGTTTCTCAATATGATATAAAAATGTAATATCTGCTATTAAACGCGCAAACATAAAGTTTGTCCGTTCAGAACTTACTCTTACTTGTTCTTCAAATAAAAATAAATATTCATACACATTGCGATCGTATAAATGATCATATGATAACAGTTTTAATAATACAGCTGTCATTTTTCCAACAGGATGCTGAATCGATTCGTTATAAAAGTCTTGTTTTCCAATCTTAAAATCTGTATCGCTTTTCATAACTTGAGGAAATACCGAAAAAGCAAAACGTTTTACAAACCGTATACTATTCTCCTCTAACTCTTCTAATCGATTACTAATCTCATATAGAAAACTACTAATTAACCAATGAAACGCAGTGTTTCTAACAAATTTCTGTAACAGCGGAATAATTTTTTGGATTTGCTCATTTGTCAGTCTCCGGTTATTTCGCCACTCTCTAATACAAACAAACCACACTTCGTTACTTATTTCATGCATGCCTACTAATTGGTACGCAAATGAAATACTCCACTCTGTATTTACTTTACATGCCTTTGATAACATCTCTAAAAAATGACGTTGTTCAAAAACACCGTCATTCGAAAATTGCCGAATTTGGTTCATGATTTCATCGTCTTTCAGCTGCAGTAATCCATCGGCAGTTACATTACAAGTAATACTTTGTTCGATAGCCTTTTTTTTAGGTACACTGTATAGATCAGAATGAAAATGCGGATGTTTCTGTTTCATTAGCTCGTATCCTTGTGCTGTTGATGGACTATTTGAATCACAAGTGAATAATAAATCTAAGACTAAACAAACATCAAATGCCCTCTCCTCTGCAAGGTGCTTCATTGCAGTTTGAATGACTTCTTCCTTTGTTTTTTCTAAAGAATGTGCGTAATGATTTTTTAAAAGTTGAAACACCTCATGTTTATATGTGACATCTAAAAGAAGCCCTTCCTGTAACAACCATTTCATTTTATCATCTACGCTAACAAATAAATTTTTATTCATCGCATCAATTGCAATTCGCTTTTGAAGCAAACTATTTGCTTCTATCATTTCTGTAATATAATAATTCGCTTTTTTTTCATTGTTTTCACATAAATAGATTAGACACTCTTTTACAATTTGAATTAAAAATGCAAGGTCATTTTGATGAAACTCTTTTTCTACATTTTCCTTATTTCTTTTTTTCAGTGCCGTTTGTCTTAATGACAACATTCGCATCTTCTCTAATCCCATCATCAAAATGGGAACTGCGTAATAAGAAATATGCGGTCTCATCTTCTCATTCCAAATTTGCTCCACATGAGAAAATGTAGACACCGGTAACCGACTCGATTCCTCGAGTTCAATGGATTCTTGCGTATCATTTCCTAACTTTCTTTCACGCTTCAACTTAAGTTTTCCGTCCAAAATAAACGTTAGTAACAATAAAGCAATTTCTTTATGCTCAGGAAAAGAACACTTTTGCAATAAGTAAGAGATTTTTTCTATAGATTTACTATCTTTTTCAGCTGTTTCTAATAAAAGGAGTGTCCATCTTGCAAACAACAATGGGTCCATTTTGATCTTCGTCTCGTTTAAATAGCTGCAAATTGTTCTCCATAATAACGGGGATATTTTAGAATGATTTTTAAAAATCAATTGAAATAATTCTTTCTGATGACTAAAAAGAAATTGTTCCACCAACCATTCTGCAAGCAATTCATCTACTTCATCATAGGTTGACGTAAGCAAAAATAAATTTCGTAATTTCCCCTCTGCTTCAAGCCATTCCACCCATTCATAATCTCGGGCAAATTCAACAAAATATCGAACAGTTTCAATTTTTTTAATGGACTGTTTTATGTAGGATAATTGTTCCTGCTCTACTGATGGTGGCACTGTTACAATGTCACGAATACGCATTCTTTTTGTAATATAATTATCCCCCATTAATTCCGCCCAGCGTTTTACCGCTTTGACGAGGGACTGGTGATTATTTGATTTATTCGGATACACAATCGGCCTTATCCCTAAATGTTCCCAGTGATACGTATTTTCTCCTTGTGCGACAAATGCATAGCGCCTTGTACTTGGTGGTAAACCAGTTGCTAAATATTTCATTACTGGGTCATTATGGCTATACCCAACGAATAAAACGGTGTAATTGGAGAATAAATCAACTAAAAATCTTCTCGCCCATCCTTCCGTTAAGTAAGCCCTTCCAAAATCACCATCTGTTAAAATTAAAGCTTCCTTTTCTTGTTCTATATTTCCATGTATGTAAGCGAGCCCTTTAAACGCTCTACCTGTAGGTAAAGCAGGTGCATAATAAACACTTAATTCTCTGTTCATTTCGTTCATCGCAGTTGTAAAATGTCGATCAAAATTCGTCGTTACAATGCGAACTTCTGTATCTAAAGGAAACAACCTCGGAATTGCAAAATGAAGCGGATTTGGTTTTGACGTTTCTATATGAACTAGGTCTTTTGCAACTTGATGTACATCTTTTGTTTTCGCAATTTTACCAAGATAATAATCATGAGGTTCTGTTATTTCACGCTTTTCGACATATAAAGTTTTTGCAATTTCATCAACTAAATCATCAAAATTCGGTAAGTTTGATTTCCCTTTCATAGAAACTCCCGCTCCAACAAACAATACTAACTTTCCTTGTTCAAGATGATCGATTAGCTCATCTGGAATTTCTACTTCTGAAGTAATCCACATTTGGATTCACCCCTTACCTAAAAATGTCATATACTCTCATTTTACTATAACATTTTTTTGTTATTTTTTTAATATTTAGACATAAATTCGAACATGAAAAAGTTTTATTTAAATATATTAGTTACAATGTATGAACTCCTGAGTTTATTGCAAAACTATGTATAAATCGGAGGTGTAACTATTGAATGGTTTTACTGTAGTACTTATCAAATTCATATCATGCATTATCGCATTTAGTATCGGACTAGCTTTATTTTTCCCTGCAACGTTCGTCCAAATTATTTCATTCAGTCTTTTTGTGACAATCGTATCTTATATGTTCGTTGATAAAATTATTTTAAATCGCATTGGCAATACTGGTGCCATTATGACAGATTTCTTATTAGCGTATTTAAGCGTTTGGATTTTCGGTAATATTTTATTAGACAACTACATGCAAATTGCATGGGGAAGTATCCTTTCAGCGATTGTCTTCACATTATCAGAAGTAATTGTACATCGCTTCTCTAACTCACACACAAGACATCACAACGATAATATTCATATTAATCGCCGATTTGCATATGGTACGGAGTTTGCTGAAGAACAGAATGTATTGGATAAAGATAAGAAGAAGTAACATCTTGATGAAGGAGCTCCCTTTTTAATCATGTGGGCTCCTTTTTCTGTACTATCATTTCGGTACATGAAATTATATAGACTTACCAACAATATTTGATATGTTATCTTCAAATAAAAAACTGCCTCTTATTTAGAGGCAGCCACTTTCAAATCTTTTAACGTCACAACATCAGCAAACGCTCCAAACACTACGTTATGATGCTTCACAATATCTTCAGCACGTAACACATCTGTATCAAATGTACTATGTGCATCACTTACTAACGTTACTTTATACCCTTCACTACATGCTCTGCGCGTTGTCGTATCCACACAGTACTCTGTTTGCATGCCTGAAATAATAACATGTTCAATTCCTTTTTCTTGTAACACTTCGTTTAAGTTTGTTTTATGGAATGAATCTGGCGTCGTCTTTTCAACGATACTATCACCCTCTTTTGGTGCAATTGCCGCATGCACCTCCCAGCCATCTGTCCCTTTTTCTAACGGGTGATCTTTTGGCCCGTTATGTTGGACATACATAACCGGAATATCATTTGAGCGACATTCCCCAATGAGTTCTTACAATGTTTCTAAAAACTTTTCCCCATTATGTACTGGTATTCCTGCTGTATACATACCTGCTTGTACATCAATTACTATTAATGCTTTTTTCATTTCGCTCATCCCCTTTGTTTGTATAAGCCATTGGATATTCACTATAGTTGTTTATATTCTATCATCCAACAATCTTCTAATTTCCCCTCATGCAGTTCATGTTCCTTTAAAATCTTCACTTTTTTAAATCCGCATTTTTCATAACACTTTATCGCACGTTCATTATTTACTTTTGGATCCATTGCGATTGCTTCCGCCCCCACGTTCTCTACAATATATGTAATCGCTGCTTGAACGAGTTTTGTTCCGATTCCCTTTCCCCAAAAGGTCGGTTCTCCGATAAATTGATCCATCCCCCATATATTTTGCGATTCTTCATATCCATATAACGCTTTCCATTCAGAATCAACTTGGTACATTTGAATGTATCCGATCGGCACTTCATCAAATTCTATTAAACATCTTTTTTCATGGCTGTTTGGATTATGTATAAAATGAGTAAGCACCATTTCTACAGATTGCGGATTATCGCGTCCTTCGTAATACTGCAAAACTTCTGGGTCTGTTAACCATTTAGACATGATAGGTGCGTCATCTTCTATTACGTACCTAACCAATAAATCTCCTTTTTGAAAAAGCATGTGACACCTCTATTGTTCCTGTATATTTTTCTTTACTATTACATCTTTACTTGCACCTACTAGTGCATATGGTAGTAATGTTATCGCAAAAAATATTGTAAATACATTCAATTGCGAGATTTTAAATGGTGTGAACCATTCCGTGAAAAATTGAGAATGTAAAATTCTATTAAAAAACTCTCCGCCTAGTCTAAAGTTTGGTTTCCATTCAGTAACATCACAAATAATAAAAATGAATTGTACAATTAAAAATGCCCCTAAATACCGAAACCAAATTCAATTCCAAATCGACTGCACTTTATTTAATGTATCTTCCATCTAGCTCTCACCTTTTTTATTTCTATCATATTGATTATACACTTTCCTCACTTTATTTGTTAAAATTTTCTATACAATCAAAGATGTTGGGGGAAATATATGATGTCTAATCCTATACAAAAATCAACTTTAATTATCCTTCGGGGAAACTCCGCAAGTGGCAAAACAACAATCGCAAAGGAACTGCAAGAACATTTCGGGCAAGGTACACTATTAGTCTCACAAGATGTCGTGCGTAGAGATATGCTAAAAGTACACGACACAATGGGTAACTTATCTCATGATTTACTATTCGAAATTACAAAATACGGAAAAGGAAAATGTGAATTTGTTATTTTAGAAGGTATTTTAAACAGTCGTAGATACGGTGATATGCTGAAAGAATTAATACACCACTTTGATGGAAACGCGTATATATACTACTTCGATTTATCATTAGAGGAAACGATTAGACGCCATAATACAAGAGAAAAACGAATTGAGTTTAGAGAGGATTCATTACGAAAATGGTACAATCCTCACGATACAATTGTAGTGAATAGGGAGACTGTTTTTACAGATGCTTTTACGCAAAAAGATATATTTTATGCGATTCTTAATGATGTTGCGATACGAAAATAAGACCGACAGAATATGTCAGTCTTATTTTCGTGATGTACTTTATATTTCGGTTTTTATAATTGAACAATCTTTACATAAATAAAAATATATATTCATTTCCCCGAACTGGAAATCAACTACTGAAATAAGTTTCCGTTCCTTAATATCTTGTGTAATTGTAGCAACATACTTCATTTCTTTAGAGCAAGTTGGACATGCAAAATCCTCTGGAAGATCTTCATATAATGGTGCCCCTAATAATCTACAAACATATTCTGAACCGAACAAGTCAAAAGCTTCCCAGTAACTATCCTCATCAGTAGGTATATCTTCATTTTTCATATTTATAAGCTTTACAGTTGTTTTTGGTAATGAAACTGGAAGCTTATCTTCCTCTTCCATTACCCATTCTTCTGTATTTTCTTGCCGTATAATTTGAACTGTTTTACCTCCATTACTTAATTGGAAATATTGTGGCTCCCACACCATTGCACAATTCAAGCATGAAACTAATGGTAAAATATTTAGTTCTCCACTTTTAAGTTCAGCAAGCCGCTCATCATTCAAATCAAAACAAATGATTTGGTGCATCTTCTCACCACATAACTTACATACTGGTAAATGACAATCTTGATCGCCGAAATAATGATTATACAAATCTTTCCCTTCGATTACTCTATACCCTTTCTTTTCATTGCAATATGCGCCATATAATTCCGTTGTCATATTCCATCCTCGCTTTATATAAATGTGATCCACCATATAATATTAATTAACACTAAAAAGCATCGTCTTCCTGCATAGTTTCTATAATAAATCCTTTTAAATTTCGGGCTATTTCTTCCATTTCCGCATCTTCGTGATACCAAATATATATTTCATCACAAACTATTCCGTTATGTATTTTAAAGCACAATTTATCCCCTGAACCATCGTCACCAATTATTATAAGGTCTTCAGATATATATTCATCTCTCAACTCAATATTTTGTCTAACTACATCATCCCAAGTTTTTGCTACATTTTTATTATCTTTAATAGGATATAATATCCATTCCCCTATTTCAGCGTTATTTACTAATTTAAAAAGATCTCTATATTGTGCCGGGAAAACAACACCTAACTTTTCTTCGGTTTCTTTTATATACAATTCAAATACACCTTGTTTCTTTGTTTCAATAATTTCTCTTACTTCTTTCATACAATACACCTATCCTTTGAACTTAATTACACGAATATGAGTGAAAGTGCTTAGCAAATAATTTAATTTATATATTTCATTATATATTAACCCTTCGTTGCCATCATACTGTTCTTGTCAATTTCTCAATGAATCACACTAACTCAAAAAATAAAAGCCAGCCTCAATAAAGAGAACTGACTTCTATCTAGATAACTATATATATTATAGAATTTTCACTTTAACGGTTTGTCTTCCCCAATTCATAGCTTTACTTTTTGACCCCATTAAAACATCAATACGATTACCTTTAATCGCACTTCCGGTATCTCCAGCGATAGCTTCTCCATAACCTTCTACCCATACTTTAGATCCTAAAGGAATTACTTTCGGATCAACTGCGATAATTCTCATATTCGGATTAACCGTTAAATCATGCCCCATCGCAGTTAAAACGCGTCCACCATATGTACCATTTTCACTTGGATCAGCAGTATATGCTGTCGCTACTACCGTTAATTCACGTTTAGCAGACTGTGTGTTATTTTTAGATTCTTCTTTTGCTTTCTCTTCTTCTTTAGCCTTTTCTATTTCTCGAGCTTTCGCTTCTTCCTTAGCCCTTGCTATTTCTTGGGCTTTTGCTTCTTCCTTAGCCTTTTCTATTTCTTGGGCTTTTGCTTCTTCCTTAGCCTTTTCTATTTCTTGGGCTTTTGCTTCTTCCTTAGCCCTTGCTATTTCTTGGGCTTTTGCTTCTTCTTTAGCCTTTGCTATTTCTTGGGCTTTCGCTTCTTCCTTAACTTTTTCTACCTCTTTTACTTTTGCTTCTTCCTTAGCCTTTGCTATTTCTTGTACTTTCGCTTCTTCCTTAGCCTTTGCTATTTCTTGGGCTTTCGCTTCTTCTTTAACTTTTTCTACCTCTTTTACTTTTGCTTCTTCCTTAGGCTTCGCTATTTCTTGTACTTTTGTTTCTTCTTTAGGCTTCGCTATTTCTTGCACTTTCTTTTCTTCCTTACCTTTTGCTACTTCTTGTACTTTTACTTCTTCCAGCATTTTTGTTGTTTCTTTCGTTTTTGCTATTTCCTGTATTTTTGCTACTTTCTGCGTTTTGGCTTCTTCCTTAGCTTTTACCGCTTTTTGTACTTTCGCTACTTGCTTCGTTTTCTCTCCAGCTTTCTTTTCACTTGGTGCTGTACTTGATAGGAAAGAAACATTTGCATAAGCTGTTTTTCCTTTATACTCAAATTGTAGCCATCCGTCTTTTGCTTGATGCGTTGATTCAATTACATCATCTTTTTTCAGTCTACCAAGAATTTCTGATTCTGTGTTTGCTTCAGAGCGTACATTTAACAAGTTTGCTGTTACATGATAAATATCTTTTGTAAACTCCGAACTTACAAACAATTCTTTACCATTTAAATCAATTTTTGACCATCCTTCTTCGGTATTTATTACTTTTAACTTTTGTCCTTCTTTTACTTTTTCGATAACTTTTGATTCCGTAGTTGGCTTTTCACGTACGTTGAGTACATCCGCTGTTACGATCGTTTCTGCGATAGCAGATGTAGTAAAAGCCCCCAATCCAAAAACTGTTGCTGTTGCTGCGCCAATTATTTTTTTCATATTAGCCTCCATTGCTTTTTTTGGGTTTTATGAAATGCTCCCATAAAATTAGGTAATTTCACGGAATATCAAAACATTTGCAACAATATATTTATACCGCCTAATATACTGTTATTAAAACCCTTTACTCCAATAGTATCAAATTCTCATTTTTAATTCTATAAATTATCAATCTCTTTATCTTATATAAACGTTTCTAATCCTTTTTCTTTTTACTAAATAGTCGTTGCAATTCCTGCCAGAAATAAACTTACAATTGCTAAAAATGAAGTACCGACTATAGCCCCTCTTAAATGGAACATGTAATCTTTATATCCCTTCATCCCATCCGTACAAGGAATAACAACAAACCTCGGAGTAATCCAGCAAAAAATAAGCCAATCAATTATAATTAAATCTACTAAATTGAAGATCATTAAAATGCCTAAAGTATGTAAATAAGCTTCAATATACAATAATTTTTCTTGTTGATGTAGTATATATGTAGAAACGAAAGGAGTACCGAAAAGAATTATATTGTATGCAATATTAAAGTAAATCGTTTGCTTTTTTTCATGAATTGATTTCGGAAGAACTACCTTTTGAATATCTTTCGGATAATCATTTAATGATAGACGAGGATTATAATATACAGACCCCAATATCATTACGGAAAGTACAATAGACATAATGACACCAACGTACATCATTTGCTCAAATTGACTCATAAGCCTCATTCACCCTTTTCTGTAATTCCTATGTAAGTCATTCACTTAATTACACATTGTATGTACGGACACAACTAAAAATTAAAAATTATCTTTTTTGCCAAATCAAATCCCTTGTAATATAAATACAGTTTTTATACAGTGAAAGCCTAATTAGTACAGATAGGATTGGTGGAACCTATGAAAATTGAACATATCGCAATTTGGGTAAATGATTTAGAATTAATGCGTGATTTTTATATAAAATACTTTAACGGTAAATCAAACTCTTTATATCATAATGAAGCGAAACAATTTGAATCTTATTTTATTACGTTCGAATCTGGAGCAAGGATCGAACTAATGCGTAAAAAAGGTATAGAAAACCAGCCTAACCTTCATATAATTGGCTATGCACATATGGCTTTTTCTGTCGGTAGTGAAGAACGTGTAAATACATTTACTACAACATTACAAGATGATGGTTACCCTTTATTAAGTGGACCTCGTTTCACTGGAGATGGATATTACGAAAGTGTGATAGGCGATCCGGAAGGTAATCAAATTGAAATTACGATTTAGCTTACTTTTTCTTTTCTGAAGAACAAATAAAAATTGGTTTGGAGGAATATTATGCAAAAGCTATATTTTACTAAATATGGAGCAACAGATTTCAATCAATATTTCCAACTCGTATCAAATGAAGAAGTGATGGCGCAAATTACCGAGCGTGCCATTCCGTTAGATGAGGCACAAAATGACTTTGAAAAATTGTTAAAGCGCAACGAAAAGCATCGGCTATTTGGCTCCTATAAAGTGTATGACTCTATTACAAATGAATATATCGGCCTTGGACACGTTACACTCAGTGAGGAAAATGAAAAAGAGGCTGAAATTGGTTATATGATTTTGCCAGGATACTGGGGGAAGAGATATGGTAGTGCGATTGCAAAGGAATTAATGCATATAGCGAAGCAAACAGAAGTAAACGTATTAAAAGCAATTATTGATCCGAATAATATCCCCTCTCGTAAAATATTATTAAACTTCGGTTTTACATCTGAAAAAGTTTGCGAGATTGATGGATTGCCTGGGGAGATTTTGAGTACATATATTTAACTATATAAAAAAGCAGTGCTACATTTGAACTAACCGTAGCATTGCTTTTATCTTTTATTATTATAAAAGTCCATTTTCACTTTAATACGAACTAAATCATTATTTCTTTATCTCGTCTACTACACTTTGAACTAAAGAGATAAGAGCTTCCTTTGTATCCTCATCTGTTACCTTTGCATCATTACTAAATTTAGTGCGCACTGATGGGATTAATAGCGAACCATTTTGAACGACAATTGTATCTAGCATACCTAGCGTAAGTAATAATGATTCATGAGCTTTATCCCCTCCAGCAATCGACGGTGAAGCTGTTATAATAGCAACTGGCTTTTTATAAAGTTCCGCTGATGAAACAAGCCATTCTAATGCATTCTTCAAAACTCCTGGAATACTTTTTGCGTACTCTGGTGTACAAATAATAAGTGCATGTGCCTCACTTAATGTCTTTCGAAATTTTTCAACAACAATCGGTGCTCCAACTCGATCTACATCCGGATTAAAATGAGGTAGTTCCCCTATCCCATTATAAATAGTGTAATCTATACCTTCTGGAATAAATGCTGCTAAAGTTTTTAATACGTTTGTGTTGGATGACCCTTCCCTAATACTTCCTGAAATCGCTATGACCCTTTTGTGTTTACACATATGATCCCCCCTAAGAACATCATACTGATACAGCCATAGAAAAATCAAAAATATTGAATCATTTAACAAATGTACATCCGTTAAATTTGTTTACATAATAATATTATGAGTATAAAAAACGAATCAGTTATTACTTTCACCGTTTTTCATTTAGTCTCTACATACCACGCACTATTCCACCACCGAAAGTAAAAACTTTCTCAAGCTCTTTTTTAGACAACATACTATCGTTTATATACACTTGGTATGCATTTCTTCCTTCTTTTGCAGGTACTACTATTTTTTTATTTTAACATGCTGGATATGCATTAGAACCCAAATAACGTTCTTTTATAATTTGACGATGATGAAGCTCATGACCAGCGATAATGTTTGCTAATGCAAGAACCGTGACTTCAGAATTGTTCGCGATTCCCCTTTGTAACCAGGCTTCCTTATCTAAACTTTTAAGCAAATGCACAGTAGATTGGCGAACAACTGTTAAATTCTCAAGAAGATCTTGCATAGATTGCTTATCAAAAGCTGCTCTAAGAACATACATATCGTCATTATAGCCAGGAAGTTCTGCTGTCTCACCTCTTGCTATGGAAAGCAATCGATATGCCATAATACGTTCAGTATCCACAATATGACCGATTACTTCTTTTATACTCCATTTATTAGGAGCATATCGAAAATGTCCCTCACTATCAGAAATATCTTTCAATAAAAGATTTGTTTCCTTCATTTGTTGCTCTAGAATACGTATGATATCTCCATTTGGTATTAAATTTATGTACGTTGAATAATACGGATTATATTCATTTGCGTCTGGTCTCTTTTGCATGCTTATCATCCTTTTTATCTTATCTTTATATACAACTTATCATAAAGTATTATCATATTAATCAGATAATTTAAATTCTAAAACAAAAGGTCCCCTTCCTATAGAATTACATTAACAAAGCGACTCATCCCCAAGCTTCCAACTAAACCATCTCCCATGCCCTTCCGTTTTCCCAACAGTTTCACGATATTCGTTTCCGTTAATATAATAATCAATATGAAGATCACGATCCCACATGTTGTTATATAGGTGGAATACATCACGTTTTGCACCAATTTCTTTCATTTGTTTTTCTAGCGTATGTTTTACATTTTCAGGTATTTGGTTTGCCACATGTGTATGGAAAATACAAATAACAGCATCTTCCCTTATTTGATTTACAATGGCCGGAAGAAGCGCTACACCGTCCCCTTCAATTAATTGCACTGATTTTTCTTTTACAAGCGTCGCTGCTTGGTCAAACATTTCAAGCCTTTCTTTATGTTCTGGCCAAATGAGTGCACGTAGCCATAAATAATTTTCCTCATTATGTAAATCATTCACATGTAAATCAAGCCCGATTCTTTCTACGACAGGCGGACTTTGTTTTAGAAAACGCGGCACATTCTCCCCTCTTATTTCAGAAGTTACATGCACATTTGAATTTACATTTCCGTACATTTCATCCGTTCCGTACGAATAACGGTATTGGTCCCAGAACAATTGTAATCCAGAGCTTGTCCCAATTTCAATTAATGCTACTGGTTTATTCACTTTGTTAAATATGTAACAGAAACTTGGGTATAAGTATGCACACCTCCTTACTTCATTTGTTTGAACGAGTTTTGTTTGTAACAAAGTAATGATTTCTTCTCGGTATTCTTTACAGAAACCTTTAAAATAATCAAAAGCTTTATCTAAATTTGTTTCGGCATTTTCAACTAAACTACTATAATACGTTTTTAAATGATGTTCTTTCCCTGCAAGCAATAAATAATGTACTGCACCTAATAATAAGTTTGGGACTGGTTGACCTACCTGAGCATAGGACGATAGTGTAAGTACTTCCTCATCTTCAGCAATTTTCATTGATAAATATTCATATAAATCACTTGACCCTTTACATTCCTTTATTGAAAAGTTTCGAAATAAGTTTGAAATTTGCTCTTTTGTACGCATTAAAGTCCCTCCTTTTCTTTTTTCAGAATAATCTTACCATTACCGAGAGAAAATCCCATAAAAAGGTACTCGATTTAGTCACTTAAGGATACGTAAGCTTTTTCGAGATAATTTCAAACTGTAATTTTTTTCTATTCATTAACTGAAAAGTGCTTGTTAAATAAGAATTTTGGCAAATAAAACGTTAAATAGTTTAAAATTATCAGATAACACTAGATATTTTAGTCTATTAATTATTATAATAGAGTATGAGATGGTTATATAATTGAGACAAAAAAGGTATACACCTAGGTGGGGCCTAGGCGGTGTTTCTCTTTTACGGCTTAGACATAGAAAACACCTACTCTTTTTTGCCAATATAGGGGATGGAGAGATTATCATGAGCAACATGCAGCAAAAAACAGACGTTATCTTAATTGGTGCAGGAATTATGAGTGCAACGTTAGGCTCATTACTAAAAGAATTAGCACCTGAATGGGAAATTAAAGTTTTTGAAAAACTCGCAAGTGCCGGGGAAGAAAGCTCTAACGAATGGAATAATGCAGGTACAGGGCATTCTGCGCTATGCGAACTGAACTATACTTCCGAAAAATCTGACGGATCTATAGATATTAGTAAGGCTGTAAAAGTGAATGAGCAATTCCAGCTTTCAAGACAATTTTGGGCATATCTTGTAAAAAGCAAATTAATTCGTAATCCACAAGATTTTATTATGCCACTTCCTCATATGAGTTTAGTAGAAGGGGAAAAAAATGTAGAGTTTCTAAAAAACCGTTTTGAAGCGCTTTCAAAAAATCCACTGTTTCAAGGAATGGAGTTTTCTGATGCTCCTGAAACATTAAAAAAATGGCTTCCTCTCATTATGGAAGGTCGTACATCTAATGAACCGATGGCTGCAACGAAGATTGACTCTGGAACAGATGTTAACTTCGGTGCATTAACACGTATGTTGTTTGATTACTTACAAACGAAAAATGTCGAGCTAAACTACAAACATAGTGTCGAAAATATTAAACGCACGAAAAATGGTTTGTGGGAAGTAAAAGTACACGATATGAATAGTGGTAAAATTGAGCATCATACTGCAAAATTTGTCTTTATCGGTGGCGGTGGCGGTAGCCTACCTCTACTACAAAAGACAGGTATTCCTGAATCAAAACATATCGGTGGATTCCCAGTAAGTGGACTATTTATGGTATGTAAAAATCAAAAAGTAATTGAGCAACATCATGCAAAAGTATACGGTAAAGCTAAAGTTGGTGCTCCACCAATGTCTGTACCTCATCTAGATACGAGATATATAGATAATAAAAAAGCTTTACTGTTCGGACCGTTCGCAGGGTTCTCACCTAAATTCTTAAAAACTGGTTCAAATCTTGACTTAATCGGTTCTGTAAAACCGAATAACGTCTTAACGATGTTAGCTGCTGGTGTAAAAGAAATGGGACTAACAAAATACTTAATTCAACAAGTTATGTTATCACATGAAAAACGTATGGAAGAATTACGCGAATTCATTCCGAACGCAAAAAGTGAAGATTGGGATATTGTAGTTGCTGGGCAACGTGTACAAGTAATTAAAGATACTGATGCTGGCGGTAAAGGCACACTTCAATTCGGTACAGAAGTTGTAAGTGCAGCTGACGGATCAATCGCTGCATTACTAGGTGCTTCACCAGGTGCTTCTACTGCCGTTCACGTCATGCTTGAAGTATTAGAAAAATGTTTCCCTGATCGTATATTAGAATGGGAAGAAAAAATAAAAGAAATGATTCCTTCTTATGGCATTTCTCTTACTGAAAATCCAAGACTATTCCAAGATTTACACACTTCAACTGGACGTACACTTGGATTAAACGAAAAAGAAACTGTTCATAATTAATGAATACATTCACAAAATGACATAATAAAAACGTCCGATATATTCGGACGTTTTTTCTTCATTAAAAATTATACTTATCAATATTATCTTTCGTAAAGACAACTCGCTCTGGTAATACGATAATTCCGTTTCCTTCTGCCTCATAGTCATATCCTTGTATGGAGTTAGGCTCTACTTTCACTTTTCCGATACCTTTTACTTCGAAGCTATCCCCTACTTTTAACTTCTTCCCTTTTACAACAATTTCATTTGCTACATATGTTGCGAGAGCCCCTTGCTGTTTTACATCCCATAATCCAAATTGTTGTACTGTTCCTCGTTTTACATAATCACGCATAACGTTCGGCGTAGAAAATCCAGTTACAACTACTTTTTTATCCATTTTAAAATTTTCTGCTGCTTGTGCCATTGCTGGAAGTGCTGTTGCATCTGGACAAATGACTGCGTTTATATCAGGATACGTTTTTAATATGTTCTCCCCTACTGACAAAGACTTTTGCGCATTATTTTCACCATACTGAGTCGTTACAATTTCCCAGTTCGGATATTTCTTTTTAATTATTTCTTTCGCCTTCGTTACCCATTGGTTTTGATCCGTTACAGTTGGACTTGAATAAAAGAATGCTACTTTTCCTTTATCTCCAATTTGCTTTGAAGTCATTTCAATCAATACATTAGCAAGTTGATCTGGTGTTCCTTGACTTATATAAAAAGAACGATCTTTCGGATTCACATCAGAATCCCACGTTAACACTGTCATCCCTTTTTTCTTAGCACGTTGCAGTGATTGTGATAGGCCGTCCACCGACGTAGAAGAAACCATTAGTGCATCATAGTTTTGGTTAATAAAATTGTTTATATATTTTACTTGTCCTGATACACTCGCTTCAGACGGTCCATCATATTTTACTTGTACACCTAGCTTATCCCCCATCTCTTTCGCGCCTTCACCACCTGATGTGAAGAAACCAACTCCAGTTAATTTCGGGATGAATGCAAATTTTACATCATCAGCCTTTTTCTTATCTGCTGTTTGACTAGAGCAAGCAATTAAACCGATTAAACAAATACATACAATAATAACAATCCCCAGTTTTCTCTTCATGACATTTCCCCCTTATGCAAATTTCTTCTTTTTCCCGCTAAGAATGGATGTACTTTGAAATGTCTCATAATAACTGAAAGAATAAGGATAATACCAATCACTACATTGGATTGTTCATTAGTTAAGCCTGTCATTTGCAAGCCATACTGCATTAGTCCTATAAATACACTCGCTAGTACAGTACCGATAATACTTCCTTTTCCCCCTGTAATAAGTGTCCCGCCTAATACGACTGCTGTAATGATCGGTAAAATTGTTTCACTTCCCATATCAGCACGTGCGGAACCAAAATATGCAGTTAAGAAAGCTCCCCCTAATCCACCTCCTAACCCAGAAATTATATAAGCGATGATGACTACTTTCTCCGTTTTGATTCCGGTGTATTTCGCTGCATTTTCGTTTGCGCCTGTTAATTTTACGTGGCGCCCATATATGGTACGATGAAACAATACAGTGCATAAAACAGTTAATACGATTAGGATCCATAATAGATTAGGTATTCCTACTAAACTACCATTTGCCAGTTGCACATACGCATCAGGTAAACCACTTATTCCTTCGTATCCAGAAGCGCCCGCACCTCCTGAAATGACGAGTGCAATTCCTCCGTATAAAAACATCGTTCCGAGTGTAACGACAAGTGGTTCTACACCTGTCATTTTTATAATGATTCCGTTTAAAGCGCCTGCTAAGCAACTTATTATTAGGGCGATTATGACAGCAAACAAAATAGGTATTCCGCTCATCCAAAGTACACCAATCAAAATCGAAGTGAGCCCCATTATTGAGCCGACCGATACATCAATTCCTCCTGTTACAATAACGAAAGTCATTGGTATCGCCGCGATTGCGATAAATAGGAAATCATTTGTACTAAAAAGGAGATTACTAACGTTGAAGAAATCACTATTTAGAAAACTAAAGAGAATGAATTCTATAAGAAGGAATACGATTAGAACACCTTCCCATCTGTAAACATGCTTCATATATTCATCCTCCTTTCTGCTCTCCACTTTTTCATTACACTATCTAATATAATAATAAGTAATAGTAAAAATCCTGAAATAGCATTATTCCAAAATGCTGGTATTTTTAAAAAGACGAGTGAACTGCTTATTGCTTCTAAAAATAATGCACCTAATGCGGCCCCAAATATAGAACCTGTTCCCCCTTTTAAATGAATTCCTCCTAGCACAGCAGCTGCGATAACCTGTAGTTCTATTCCTGTACCTGTTTGATTTGGAACGAACCCGATATTCATAACAAAAATGCAACCAGCAAGTGCCGCACTTAAGCTCGATATAATAAACGCATTTATCTTCACTTTATTAACAGGTATCCCAATGAGTCTTGCACCATTTTCATTATCACCTACCGCATAAAAGTATCTTCCGTACGGCACTTTCATTAAAAAGAAATAGAGTAGTAGTAAAATAATAAGAACAATCCATACAGTTATCGGTAGACCAAGTATGACGATAGATGACAGCTGCTTAAAATCGTTTGGAATATCTTCAATCCACTTCCCGCCTGTGAAGATTAACATTGCACCTCTAATAATTCCTAGCATGCCTAATGTCATAATAATGGCTGGTACCCGAAACTTCGCAACGCCAATCCCGTTTAAGAAACCGATAATAGTGCCAAGTATCATAGTAGCAACAATTGAAAAGAATGCACTATACCCGTTCGTTAACAACATTCCGCAAACCGCTGCGCTTAATCCCATAATCGAGCCAACTGATACGTCTATATTTTTCGTAAATAAGACGAAAGATTGGCCAATTGCTAGAACGACTAAAATAACGCTTGATTTCATCATTAAAGATAACGAGTTAAACTGAACAAAACTAGGATTTATCATTCCGACAATGGCTATATACATAAGTAGTAACAGTATGATAGACGTTTCGTGCATTTTATACATGCGTTTCATTCCGTTACACCCCCATATGCAAGACGTGTAACTTCACCTACACTCATTTGTTCTTTCTCTAAATGAGAAACAAATTGACCATTTCGCATTACATATACACGGTTAGAAAATTGGACAATTTCCTCAATATCTGAAGAGATCATTAATATGGCGAGTCCTTCCCCTTTCATTTTTTCTATCGCCTCATACACTTCAAGTCTTGCTTTTGCATCAATTCCGCGCGTCGGTTCATCGAGAATAATAATTTTTGGGTTACATGCTAAATATTTCGCAAGCACGACTTTTTGCTGATTACCTCCTGATAAAGATGCCAGTTCTTCATTCATGTTTGGCACAACAATTCGAAACTGGTCTATATACGACTTCGCTAAAGCGCTTTCTTTTTCTCGGCTAATAAAAAAACGATTATTTTGCTGTAAACATGCTGCTGTAATATTTTCTGTAACAGATGCGATTGAGAAAATCCCATTCCTCGCTCTATCCTCTGGCACATAAACGAGTCCTTCGCCTAGCCTTTTATGCAAAGAAAATGTATCAATAGATTTTCCTTCTAATAAAATAGACCCTGTTTTTATAGATTTCAATCCAAATATCGCTTCTGCTAATTCAGTTCTACCTGATCCAACGATGCCAGCAATACCTACAATTTCTCCAGCGTGTACAGCGAATGATATATTTGAAAATGCGTGGCCAGTTACATTCGTTACTTCTAATATTTTTTTCGTCCTTTCTATCTCTTGAACTACTTCTCTTTTTTCTTCCTGTTTATATCCTTTTGGCAATAGTCCCTCCATCAGCATGTCATAAGTATAGTCACATACATCCCCTTGGCTTATAATCATTCCATCACGTAATATCGCTACTTTATTAGCAATTTCAAAGATTTCTGGAAAACGATGCGTAATGTATATCATCCCAATTCCTTTTTCTTGTAAACTTTTCATCAACACAAAAAGACTCTTCATTTCGTGAGTTGTTAATGTCGATGTTGGCTCATCTAAAATAAGAATCTCGGCTTCTCGTATTAATCCCCTAACGATTTCTACTAATTGTTGCTGCGCAATGGATAACGATGCTCCTAGCTCATAAAGGGCAATATCCCAACCTAAACTGTCCATTAATTGCTGAATCTTTACTTTCAGTTCCTTTTTCTTTCTGTTTAGCCCAATACATATATTTTCTTCAATAGTCATATGCGGAAAAATGAGTGGTTCTTGTGGTATTAAATACATACGTTCTCGATGTGCTTCTGACGGATTTGAAAATTGTTGCCTCTTTCCTTTTACATACATTTCTCCACTATCATACGAATATAACCCCGTTAATATTTTCATTAATGTTGATTTTCCAGCACCATTTCCCCCAACTAAAGCGTATATATCTCCACGCTCTACTTGTAAGTTCACTTCTTTTAGCACAAGTTGATTTGAAAACGCCTTCCTCATTTTCTTTACTTGTAATAAGGGTATGTTCTCCACATGATGTCACCTGCCTTTATCCCGCTATTTACTACCCGTTCATGCCCGATTGGTGCGGGCTGAAAATCAGTGGAATGAATAACCCCCCCCACTAATTACAGTTTCACTTTATGCAGAACATTTTTTGAGAAAATGATTATTTGTTCTACTTGTTTTGTAGCATTGTATATTCCTTTTTTCATATCTAGAACACTTTTTTCACCAGACGTTTCATCGTTTCAACTGGAATAAACAAAATATGTGGCACATATGTTTAAGCATTGGTCAATTGTTGAAAGGGATGAAGAGTATGCCACAGCTGAACTTTGAAGAAAATTTGTTAACAAAAGTCGCTTGGTACTATTATAAAGATCAATTAACACAACAAGAAATCGCTTCACTTCTTCACATTTCAAGAAATAAAGTGGTTCGGTTATTAGATAAGGCGCGCAGTGAAGGAATCGTTACTTTTCACGTAAAAGGGACTGGTTTACACTGTTTGAGCATTGAGCGTGACCTAATGAAAAAATTCAACCTAAAAGATGCTTTCATTATCCCTACTCCAATAGACAATTATGCCACTTCTCTCGGAAAAGCTGCTGCACAATATTTAGAGACTCAGCTCCAGCAAGGCGATTTACTCGGTATTGGCTGGGGAGAAACGATTAGCAAAATGCTAGAAAACATTCATTTTGAAAGTTCTATTAATCTTTCAATCGTAACGCTAACAGGCGGAGTCAACCACTACCTCCCAAGAAAACAAAATTATTTACATTACATGCAAGGTGATCTTCATATTATCCCCACTCCTTTTCTTGCATCTACTACTGAAATGGCAAAAAGTATTTTATCAGAACCGAGTGTGAAAGATATGCTTCATGTCGCTTCACTTGCACAAACGGCAGTTGTCGGTATTGGAGGGTTATCTCAAGATGCTACCATTGTGAGAGAAGAAAAATTAACACTACGTGAAATGACATATATTCGTAGCCAAAACGGTACTGGCGATATTTTAGGACAGTTTTATAATACGAATGGCGATTTATTGGAGCTTCCACATCACAATCGTCTTATTGGTACGCCGCTCTCTATTCTTCGCAATATGAAACATGTCATTGGTGTTGCTGGAGGTACAGAAAAGATAGATGCAATTTATGGTGCCTTAAAAGGAAAGTTCATTCATACATTAATTACAGATGAGGAAACAGCCCTCTCCTTATTACGAAAGGATGGTGATTGTTAATGTCTACTTTATTAGCTTTTGATGCTGGTACGGGAAGTATTCGAGCTGTACTTTTTGATTTACTCGGTAATCAAATTGCGGTCAGTCAAAAAGAATGGGTTCATAAAACCGATCCTCTTTACCCAGGCTCTATGAATTTTGATGTAATTGAAAACTGGGAGCTAGTACAACAGTGCACGAAAGAAGTTCTACAAAAAAGTAATACCTCTCCTTCTTCTATTCAAGCTATTAGCGCTACTAGTATGCGAGAAGGTTTTGTTTTATATGATAAAGATGGGCAAGAAATATGGGCTTGTGCAAATGTTGATGGGCGCGCATCCGCTGAAGTTAGTGAACTAAAAGAAATTCGGTCACATCTTGAAAAAGATTTATATACAAAATCTGGTCAAACTTTTTCATTAGGTGCTTTACCTCGCCTACTTTGGATTAAAAAACATGAATCCGAAGTCTATAGCAATATTCATTCTTTTACGATGTTAAATGATTGGATTTTATATAAATTAAGCGGCGTACTGCAAATCGACCCTTCAAACGGTTGTACGTCCGGAATTTTTGATTTACACAATAGAACTTGGGATAACGATGTCGCTAAAGAGTGCGGGATAACTTTACCGTTTTCACCAAAAGTAAATGAAGCTGGCACCGTGATTGGTAATGTTACAAAAGAGTGTGCAGCATTAACTGGTTTACGCGAAGGAATTCCTGTAATCGCCGGGGGCGGAGATGCTCAAATGGCATCACTCGGAACTGGAGTCGTGAAGCCTAATCAAACATTAATATGCGGGGGCAGCTTTTGGCAACAAGAAGTGAATATTACTAAACCAATAACAGATCCGCATGCTGCGATTCGCGTAAATTGCCACGTCGTTCCAAACCTATGGCAATATGAAACGATTGCCTTTTTCCCAGGTCTCGTTATGCGCTGGTTTCGAGATGCCTTTTGCCAAGAAGAAAAGAAACTTGCAGAAAAACTCGGTGTAGATGCTTATGAATTGTTAGAAGAACAAGCGAAAGACGTACCGGTCGGTTCACATGGCATTATCCCTACTTTTTCAAACGTCATGAACTACATTTCTTGGCGTCATGCCGCACCTTCTTTTTTAAATTTAAGCTTAGATGCTGACAAATGTGGAAAAAAAGAAATGTTCCGCGCTATCGAAGAAAATGCCGCCTTCGTTACACTTGGTAACTTAAAATTAATAGAAAATCTAACTGGTACGTTCCCTTCTGAAGTTATTTTTGCTGGCGGCGCCGCTAAAGGAAAACTTTGGCCACAAATTCTTTCAGACGTACTCGGAATTCCTGTTAAAGTACCTGTTGTGAAAGAAGCAGCTGCTTTAGGAACTGCGATTGCTGCTGGTGTTGGTGTTGGCATATATTCATCTATAGGAGAGACTGCCGAACAGTTTGTACAGTGGGAAAACACATTCGAACCAGTTACTGAAAATCACGAACTATATAAGGCGTTCTATGAAACTTGGAAAACTGTGTATGACAGTCAGCTCACTTTAGCTGATATAGGACTTACATCACATATGTGGATCGCACCAGGTGCACTGTAACACATTACATAAAGGAGTGAAATGTATGCGAAAAGCGAATGAAAATGATTTCTCCTATCGCTTCGGTGATAACGGGCCGAAATATTTAATACAAGGTCCAAATATTGATCTTGGCCTTGTTGTCATTCAGCCTGGGCAAGAGTTTCAAAATCATTACCATACAACATGCGAGGAAGTCTTTTATGCATTAGAAGGAGAAATAGACTTCTATGTAAATAATGAAAGAGTTCCAATTAAACAAGGTGATGTCTTACAAGTTCGTCCTCATGAATCTCATTATCTTATTAACCATTCTGACAAACCTTTTAAAGCTGTTTTTATAAAGTCACCACATTTACCAAATAAAGATACTGTACAAACGGAAAATCCAACTTTAACGAAGGAGTGATTTCGAATGACTTGGGGATTTAAAAATCGATTAAATACAATTTTACCTGATGGAAGAGCGGTTATGTTAGCGATCGACCATGGCTATTTTTTAGGACCGATTCACGGACTAGAACAACCATTAGAAACAGTTAAAAACTTACTTCCTTATACAGATTCCCTTTTTTTAACGCGAGGTGTACTTAGCTCTTGTATTCCTGAAAACTGCAGCACACCGATGGTTATGCGTGTATCTGGCGGAGCTACTGTCGTCGGTAAAGATTTAGCGAACGAAACTATTGTTACACCTGTGAAAGAAGCAGTAAAACAAAACGCAATTGGCGTCGGCGTTTCTGTCTTTGTTGGATCAGACTATGAAACACAAACGGTTTCAAATCTCGCAAACGTAGTTTCAGAAGCTCATGATTACGGATTACCAGTTCTCGGCATTACCGCGGTCGCAAAAGAACTACAAAAACGAGAGGCACGCTTCCTCGCACTCGCTTCCCGCGTATGTGTTGAAATGGGTGCTGACATTATTAAAACGTACTACTGCGAAGGATTCGAAAAAATAACGAGCACATGCCCTGCCCCAGTCGTCATCGCCGGTGGACCGAAACTAGATTCAATCGAGGACGCATTAAACATTACGTACAATGCACTGCAAGAAGGTGCAATTGGCGTAGATATGGGCCGAAACATATGGCAATCTGAACATTCAGCTGCAATGATTCAAGCGATTCATGGTATTGTGAAGAACGGATTGAATGTGAAAGAGGCGCTGGAATTATATGATGATGTAAAAAACTAAGGTAAAAGATAGACTATTACACTTAAATATATACAAAATTAATATTTACTATAAGGAAAAGCCCATATCTAACATATGGGCTTTCTTTTACATTTTTAATTGTTCCGAATCTAATCCGATTTCTACAGATCGCGTACGTTCCAAACAATCTCACCTCGTTCACCAAACGTACTGTGATGCCGCTTAAATCCTATCTTTTCTAATACCCGGAAGGACGCCGTATTCCAAGCACCTACAGTTGACCAAAGTCTTTTGCGACCCGTAGCAATCGCAGCCTCCAGTACTGCTGATGCCGCCTCTGTCGCATAACCCATGCGATGAGCACTGCGGAACAACTCATATGCAATCTCCGGCTCTTCAAGCGTGGAACGACCGATAATTAAGCCACAGTATCCGATGAAATCGTCTTCGTCTCGTCTACGAATCGTGAGAAGGGATATGCCATTTTCGGTTGCTTTCTTGCGCTTCTCAATAAGATCGTTACGAACAGATTCAACGGTTGGCATTTCCACTCCACGTTCACCAATTAGTTCTCTAAGCCAGACTGCATCGGATTCCTCCCACATATTCAGGTCAAGTCGTTCCGTTTTCAACTGGAACGCCATAGCTTTAAATGAAGCTGTCATAATGAAAACCTCCTATTTATTTCACTGTACTACTTATAATAGTTTCGTACTGCACCATATGGGAAACCTGCTTAATTCTCTAAATTTTCTTGTATCAGTATACATTATTGGTATTTTATGCATAAGCAATTCCTTTGCAAAATAGACTTTGTTATGAAACTTTATTTCAAATCTATAATATTTAGTTTAAGAGGAATACCCTCTAGTTTATAAACATTTTGATGTTCACTTATCATATAAATAAAATGCTCAAGCCCCTTTCCAAACTGGATAAGGGGCTATATTCACATCTTCAAAACAATTTCTCTTATTGCTATCGAACTTTCTTACCATCTTTATAGTCAAGGCACGATACTTCAATTAACAATCCATTAAACATTGTAAAATAAAAACCATAACTACTACCTCTCATCACATAAGGTGCCTTGTCTATTTCAATGCCCCCAGCTACTAAACGATTATATGATTTATCAACTTCATTTGTAGTTTCCACTAAAAAACCAATATAAAAAGCTTCTGGATACGTAACGTCCTTATTCCCCTTGAATGCTTTTGGATCACTTAATACAAGTATAAATCCACTCTCATCGCTCATCACTACAAGTGCCTTTCCTTTTTGCTCCAAAAATTGAAAATCAAAAAAAGTTTCAAAGAAATGTCTCGCTTCTAATAAATCATCAACACATAAATTCAAATGATTCAACTTCATTCACACATCTCCTTTTAAACAGGGGCTATACAGAAGTATATTGACCCATATTAATAACACCCGAATGTTTAAGGTTGTATTCAAGTGTTCATTTTTTAATAGTTTAATACTTTTTTCTATCGTCTAGAACGTTTTTTCAATGCAACTTTTAAGATACAGTGAATGAAATTATACGAACGATTCGAAACGGAATATCTATTTACCAATAAAATTTAACAATCGTATTCTATTGTTTATTCTCCAAATGAATTAAAATCCACTCAATCAAGAAAACTGCTGAAGAGATTCGCTCTGTCGTGTCACCTAAAAACAGTTTATTTATAAAATCTTCAAAGTGAGTTGGTACTTTGGATAATGTTTCAATATACTTCAAAACAGATCCAGCTGAAGGTACTGGCTTGTTATTAATAGCCCATATTCCCTCTAACAATGTCCAAGTTGATGTTTGAACTATATATGATGCTTTTAACTCATCTTTTGCTTTCAGAGCAGTCTTAATTTTAATTAGCGAACTATGTAACCAATGAGAAATGCCCTTTACTTTATCACTAGCAACTCGATAGTTTTCAAATTTTTGTTTTGCTATTGCCTTTAATTCTTTCAATTCACCGCTTTTATCAAACAAAATTTTCCCTTCTAAAAATGAATATAGTTCCATCTGATTATTTTTAAAGTTTACTTGTATTTGATTAAAATCAGCATACTTATATTCAACTAAAATATCTTCTCTCATTTCAGAATAAAATCGCTTCTTTTGTCCGTCTTCTAAAAGAATATATAAGTCTAAATCCGAATCAGGATATGCATCACCTCTTGCGACAGAACCGATGAGCATAAATCCGGTTACTTTTTCTATAGATAAACATTCGTTTAAAATTATTTCCACTATTTCTTTATGTTTTTCATATGTAATAAATGAAAGGTTTTCTATCACTTACATCCCTCCAGTACTAAAAAAGAGGATACATGTTAATTTCTACAACATGTATCCTCTGCTTATATTTTACGACTGCTGATAAGCCGCTTTCGATGATTTCACATAATAAACACCGTGTTCAACGTTAATGATATGATCTGGTTTTGGTTTACCACGGCCCGCTCTATGTCCAGCTAAATGTTCTTCACTCGTTTCCCAGTTTTTCCATGCCTCTTCAGATTCCCAGCGAATCATAACGACAACTTCTTCATCGCCGCGTCTTACTTTTTTCACAAGAACACTTAAGTCAATGAAGCCTTCAAATTTTTCAATTATACCTTCTCCAGTGAAACGTTCTACAACTATATTTGATGTACCTTCTTTTACAGTAAATGTTTTCGTTTCGATAAACATATATCCCACTCCCTCTTTGTAATTCGAATACTAGTATTCTTCTATTATAGTTGATTATGATAATTATTTTCAATTATAAAGTTTTAAATCTTTTGAATTATGCTGTTTTCTCTTCAACTGCCTCATCTAAAAATTTAAAATATGGGAGTAATATTCCTATTAAAGAAGTGACACATATAATCGCACCGATGATAAAGTATAGTGCTCTAACTCCCCACATTTCACTTAGTATGCCTCCTACTAACACACCTAACGGCATAGCGGATCGTATGAAAAATAGTCGAACTGAAAATACTTTTCCTATCATATTGTTCGGGACAGTTTGTTGGCATATTGTCGTGTTATGAACATTGAAAAATGCGATGCAAACACCTGCAATCACTTCAGTTATTACCGCAATTATTATACTATGATTGAACCCTAGCGAAATGTATGTGAGCCCTCCTATAAACAATCCACCAAGCATAAGTATACGCCGGCTTTTATATGTTACTTTTCCGACTAGTATAGATCCAACTACATAGCCAAGCGGGAAACCAGCCATAAAATAACCAAACTCCGCATATCCTGCGGACAACTCGTCTTTTATATAAGGAAGATTTGTAACCATCGTTACCCCTACTCCAAACTGTACGAAAGTAAAAAATACACCGAGCCAAACGATAATTGGTTTTGTGAAAAAGTATGTAAAACCGTGAAGAAACTGTTCTAGCCACGTTTTTCTCAATTCTTGTTTTACTCTTTTTTCTTTTATGAAAAGTAACAATCCCCCACTAATGAATAGACAAACACAAACGAACAACATTGTTAATTTGATTCCAATGAATGTAATAACGATACCACCTAATAGTGGCGCAAGAAACATCATAAGACGAGTCATTCCATCAATATACGCATTTGCATCTTGAAGCTGTTCTTTACTTACAATGCTCGGTGTAATTGCTTGACTTGCAGGTGTATAAAGCGGTGTAATGAGCCCAATTATAATTTGAACGACATACACGTGCCAAACTTCTATATTACTAGTAACTACCATGACTAAAGGTAGTAAGAAAACAGATGCCCGCATCCATTGCGAAAAAATCATAATCCACTTTCGGCTCCATTTATCAATAAATGGTCCGCTTATTAGTTGCAGTATGAGAGATGGGATAAAATATAATAACCACATACTACTTAATGCTGTTTTTGATCCCGCTAACTCATAAACAAGAATTGAATTACACAACGTCCCGAAAGCTCCGCCTAATTCCGAAATTGCGCTACCAATCCACATAAAAAAGAATGAACGATTTTTCAATACACTCTTCACTATAGCTCACCAACTTTTCTATTTAATTCCTCCCTTTATGTACATTCTCGTTGTATATTATCTATTTAAAAATACATCTAATTCTTTCGCTAACGACTGCACTGCTTTTTTTCTCAATACATATTTTCCGTCATGTATATCAACTAACTTAGCCGAACGTAATAATTTTAAATGATGATGCACTGTCGATTTACCAAGTTGCAGTCTTTCCGTAATTTCCTGCAATGTACGTTCTTTTTCAAACAACATTTTTACAATTCGTAATCTCGCTTCATCCCCAAGTGCTTTATGTTTTTGAACTAAAAAATAATTCGGCTCATACGGATCTTCTGGATGTATACTTTCATTTGCGACAGGATAATGAAACACTTTCGTATCTTCAATATCAGCTTCTATATTCCACGGCCTGTACGTCAGTTGCGGGATAAGAAGTACGTAATGAACACTTGGCTCTGGCATATAGTTAACGCCACCAGTCGCCCACTCGACAAACTCTTCCGGTTTCATCTTTTTATTCATTTCATTCTTTGCTTCATAGTCTCGCTCTAATATAGAAAGTAATTGCTCTTCCTCTTTTTTAATAACACTCTCATACCATCCTGTCATAACAGCGATAAAATGGTCCTTTAGTTCTTGTATATCACTATTACATATAAAGCTAATATACGTAGAGAAAAACTGATGATCCTTTGTCAGTTCCTTTAATTTTTGTATTGCAGTTACGTCTCCATTTCCTGCTAAACGTCTTTTTTCTTCATACTTCTCTCCTATAAAGGGTAAACATATATACTTTAAATCTTCTTCTGAAAGCGAATCGATATTCGCAATAAACTGTGATAGATTTTGAAAATCTCCTTCATACAACAACTGAAGCAGCGCTTTCCACGTATTATGCTCTTCTACAAACTGTAAGTGCTCCCTCATTTCTTCTGTTAATGATTGTCTAATTTCTTCCCATTCGCTTTGGGATTTTTCAAGTGTGTCTATTAACCTTTTATGAGTAATTGCCGCAATGCCAAGTGCACATTCGAAAAGTATCGAATACTTCATTTGAATATGGTACGTTTCCCTCTTTCTACTCGTTACATGAAAGACTTCCATTTGATCCCCTCCTTATTTGCTATATATTTAATTCTACAATTATCGAATAATACCTTCTATATTTTTAGAATTATATTACAATTACCGAAAACTAAAGACTATGATAATCTTTTTAATCCTTACTCCATTAAAACGCCGATTGTTAAATACCTTATTAATAATGGAGGTTCCTTTTTTTAGCTCTTTTATACGTTGCAGTTCATATTCTTGTTCTACTATAGGGTAGGCATATTGAAGAGAAAGGAGAATGTATTACATGGAGAAAAATAATGTAGAAAGCGTATGTTTATTTTTGCAATTACTAAAGTTAAGAGTACAAAAGATGTTTATTAAAAAAGAATTAAAAAAGTATACTTGGCAACAAACAGTAAAGCGAACGCTTCAAGTACATGATGCCTTACAATCTTCATTAACATCTCTTCAAGAAGCAGAACTGGATCAACCGATTCCTTCTCTACCTGTTTGGCAACAATATATGAATATCTTTTTGCACGATGCTTATCATACAGGACAAATTATACAACTTCGGAAACTCCAAGGTTCATGGCCAACTCATCGTTCTTATTTATAAATAATGATTAAAATTGCTTAAGTTTAACATGCCACCAAACAATTGAACGCAGTTAACTGTTACATCAATTTCTCTCCCGTAATTACTACTATTACCCAAGATAAAGTAATAAGAAAAATAGCATCGTAACAGAGGTAGTCTAGATACGAACCGAAAGAAGTGAAAACGTTAGATTTTATAAAATTACTTTTATTGCTACAGATAATAAGTGGGAATCTACCGAAGGACCTTTTTATATCAATGTCCCACATTACAAAGAACTAAATGGGCCTGCTGTAGATAATGGACAATTATTTGATTTTACATTAGCTGAATAAATTCAAAAAAAGCAAATGAGATGCTCGCTCTCATTTGCTTTTTTGTAAATCTATGTTTATTAATAGTATAAAATATTAGCCCAAACCAATCGGGTATTTCCAGACCGTAATCCCCCATCTAACTTCTTCACATGCGCCGCTTATTGATTCATTTGCGCATCGTTCAATAGCTCAATTATTTCACTTAACATTTCTTCTGTAAATGCGCCTGCACTAAAGTTTACTAACGCTCGTAACGGCATGTAATTTAGCATAGCATCCATCATTTCAGAGGCATCACTATCCCCTTCAGCCATACTTGCAAACGGGCTGTCTTTTAATGCTTTTTCCATAAGCTCTTTTGCAATTGGTGCTAACATTCGGTCCGCAAATATGTCCCCTAGTAACGTATTCCGATGCACTGTTTTTTTAATTATAGTCGTTGATTGAACGAATATGTTATCTTGTAAAACAATCTCTCTTGAAGACTTTCCTACTAAAATTTCGAATTCACCTGTTTCAACATGCCAGTCCTTCAATTCAACATTATAATAAGCAAATGACCTGTTATTTAAAGTAAAACTAACCGTTTTTTCTTCTCCCGGTTGCAACTCTACTTTTTCAAATCCTTTTAATTCTTTTTCAGGACGAATCATACTACTTTCAACATCTTTTATATACAGCTGAACAATTTCTTTCCCAGCTATACTACCAGCATTTTTCACGTTTACAAGAACAGAAACAGTATCCGTATCCTTTATCTCGTTTTTACTTATTGAAAGTTTACTATACTCAAAGTTTGTATAACTTAACCCAAAGCCAAATGGGAACAATGGTTCAATATTTTTTGCATCATAATAACGGTATCCAACGAACACACCTTCCTTATATTCTACTTTATCACCTTCACCCGGGAAGTTTAAGTAAGAAGGATTATCGCTTAAAACTTCCGGGAATGTTTCTGCTAGCTTCCCACTTGGATTCGCATCACCAAATAATAAATCAGCAATTGCTCCGCCTAATGCTTGGCCACCTAAATAGCCTTCAAGTATTCCTTTTACTTTACCTATCCATGGCATTTCAATTGGCGCACCATTACTTAAAACTACAACGATATTACTTTGAACTTCAGCAATAGCCTCAATTAATTGCACGTGATTTTCTGGCATTTGTAAATGTTTTCGATCAAAGCCTTCTGATTCATAACGATCTGGAAGCCCAACGAAAAGGACAGCTGTATCTGCGCTCTCAGCTATTTTTTTTGCTTCATTAATCAAGTTTTCATCTACGTCATCGCTTGCAAGATCATAGCCTTGTGCAAATAAAATGTTCGTTTTTTCACCTGATACCATTTCAAGTTCTTCAAAAATACTTGCAAGCTTTGTTGGATTAATATGAGAGCTTCCGCCGCCTTGATAACGTGGTTGCTTTGCAAATTCTCCAATTATCGCTACCGTCCCCTCTTTTTTTAGCGGAAGAATGGAATCTTCATTTTGTAACATAACCATACTTTCACTTGCAACTTCCCTTGCAAGCTGATGATGCATGTCCTTACTATACGTAGCGTTTTCTAATTGATTATCATAAGCTTTAAAAATAATGTAAAGAAGACGCTCAACTGCTTGATCAAGCTTTTCTACACTTAGCTCACCACAATGAATTGCATCAATAATTTTCTTCTCACCAATTCCAAAGCTTGAAGGCATTTCTAACTCTAAACCGTTCGCTAAACTTGCAACACGTTCATTCACTGCGCCCCAATCAGATACGACAAAGCCTTCAAATCCCCATTCATCTTTTAAAATATCATGTAACAAATAGTTATTTTCCGAAGCGTATTCACCATTTACTTTATTGTAAGCACTCATTACTGTCCAAGGCTGTGCTTCCTTAATAACATCTTCAAAGCTTGCAAGGTAAATTTCACGTAAAGTTCTTTCATCAACAATTGCATCTACAGACATTCTGCGATGCTCTTGATTATTAGCTGCGAAATGCTTTAATGACGTTCCAATGCCTTGACTTTGGACGCCTTTAACATGATTTATAGCCATTTGCGATGATAAATACGGGTCCTCTGAAAAATATTCAAAATTTCTTCCGCATAGCGGTGAACGTTTAATATTTGCACCTGGTCCAAGGAGAACACCTACATGTTCAGCCTGACATTCTTCTCCTAATGCAACTCCTACTTCATGTATTAAGTCTTTATTCCATGTACTTGCTAGCCCTACTGCTGAAGGGAAACAAGTCGATGGAATACTGTTATAAATCCCTAAGTGATCTGCTCCCTCTGCCTGTTTTCTTAGACCATGTGGTCCATCAGTTACCATAATTGATGGAATCCCTAATCGTTCAATCCCTTTTGTATTCCAAAAGTCTAATCCAGAACATAGACTTGCCTTTTCTTCTAGCGTCATTTCAGAAATGATTTTCTTAATATCTCTTTTCATGATAGCCCTCCTAAAAAACATATAAGTAAACGCTTTCTTAATGATATTATAGTTATTATCTTTCAGATATTATGGTATATTTTTTAGACTACTTGTAAAAATTTTAGCTGTTTTTTAAAGAATAGAGGTTAAAATAATGAATTGCTCCAAACGAGAAGATCTATATTATATTTGTAAGCTAGTCTTTGATCTACATAAAACACCTATCTATTTTCTTACTAACAAAGGAGATTTAGTATTTGAAATCTCGTCCAATATTCTGCATAACCCTATGTATTCTTCCAAAGAGGCAATACTGAATGAACTATATAAGGAACAGCCTTCCTATACTTTTCCGTCACTAGTAGAGACCGCCTTTCTCGAAAACTTTTTCGCAATTCATCTGCGTTTGAACGACCAAATTAGTGGGAATATAATTGTTGGACCAGTCCTTTATTCCAGGCTATCAGAAACATCAATTAATGGCATTGTTAATGATCTTCAACTAAAAATAAACAAAGAAGAAATGATTCGATATTATCGTTCTCTACCCGTATTAAATAATATGAGTTTTTTAAATGTAAGTTTAGTGCTTTATTACATGCTATATCAGAAACAGTTGGACATAGCTGATATACTGCAAAAAAACATGCTAATAAAAAAGGCGGAATTCGAAATTGAACAGCCTGATGTACATATATCAGAGCAACGACAAAGTACATTAACTCATATCGATCCACTAGCCGAGAGGAAAATATTTGAATGTATTAAGCAAGGGAAAAAGGAGGAGTTAATTAAAAATCTAAGGAGATTACCTGAATCAGGAGAACTTGGGGTGTTATCAAAGACAAGTCACCTGCGAAGCCAAAAGAATTCTGCCATTGCAGCTATTACACTTGCAACTAGATCTGCTATTGAAGGTGGAGTTTTCCCTGAAATCGCATATACTATTAGTGATTTATTTATACAAAAACTCGAAGAAATACATAAAAATGAAGCAATTCCCCCTTTTTTAGAGAATGCGTTACTTGAGTTTGCAGAACGTGTCAAAAATAGTACAGTGCAGCAACATTCAAAACATATAAACGTATGTCAGAATTATATATTCACTCATCTTTATGGTGATATTACACTAAATATCCTTGCAGAAATAGTCACATTAAACCCTATTTATTTATCTTCCCTTTTCAAAAAAGAAGTTGGAATTTCTTTAAATGAATATATTCAGCGTGCGAAAGTCGATGAGTCAAAAAAGTTAATGACATATACGAGACATTCTATATCCGAAATTTCTACAGTACTAAATTTTCACGACCAAAGTCATTTTACAAAGGTATTTAAAAAACATACTGGTATTTCGCCTAAACAATTTAAAAATGGATGCAGTTATTAGTTATCCTCCGTTCCGTCAATAGATTTAATTTGTTGCTTTACATTCCTAATACATATACTTTATAAAGCGAAAACATTAATTGTTAGTACATTAATTGAAATAGATGAATGCTAAACATAATTCACATTCTTCATAACTCCTGATTATAATCCAAATTTGGAAGAATAGAGGCTTTTTTATATACAAATAATAAGCCTCAAGGAGTTGTTGACATGCATTTCATATTAAATATGTTAGGGATTTTTGTTGTAATATTAATCGTCTTCCTTTGTTCGCCTAATAAAAGAAAAATAAAATGGAGACCAATCGTTATTCTAATCATATTGGAGCTTTTTATTACGTGGTTTATGTTAGGCACCAAATTGGGCAGTATTATTATTAATAAAATTGCGTCATTTTTCAGTTGGCTACTATCGTGCGCGAATGAAGGTATTCGTTTTGCATTTCCTTCAGCTATGGAAAATCAAACAGTTGATTTCTTCTTTAGCGCCTTACTTCCTATCATTTTTGTTATCACTTTTTTTGATATCCTTTCCTACTTTGGAGTCTTAACTTGGATCATTGATAAAGTTGGTGCACTTATTTCTAAGATTTCTCGTTTACCAAAGTTAGAAAGTTTCTTTTCCATTCAAATGATGTTTTTAGGAAATACGGAAGCACTTGCGGTTGTTCGTGATCAATTATCTGTTTTAAAAGAAAATCGTTTGTTGACTTTTGGAATTATGAGTATGAGTAGTGTCAGCGGATCCATTCTTGGTGCTTATCTATCAATGGTTCCAGCAACATATATTTTCAGCGCTATTCCTTTAAACTGTATTAACGCATTAATTTTAGCTAATGTTTTAAATCCTATTGAAGTTACGAAAGAAGAAGATGTTGTTTATAAACCTTCAAAAAATGAAAAAAAAGATTTCTTTTCTACTATTTCAAACAGTATGTTAGTCGGAATGAATATGGTAATCGTTATTTTAGCTATGGTAATTGGATATGTAGCTTTAACAGCATGTTTAAATGGTATTTTAAGCTTTTTTGTAGCAGGTTTAACAATTCAAAAAATCTTCTCCATTATCTTTAGCCCCTTTGCTTTTTTACTCGGTTTAACAGGTAAAGATGCTATGTATGTAGCTGAATTAATGGGAATCAAAATCACAACGAATGAATTTGTTGCCATGATGGATTTAAAATCAAACTTAAAGTCTTTACAACCGCATACGATTGCTGTTGCAACTACATTTCTAGCCTCTTTTGCTAACTTTAGTACAGTAGGTATGATATACGGAACTTACAATTCATTATTTGGCGGAGAAAAATCATCAATAATCGGTAAAAATGTTTGGAAGCTTCTTGTTAGCGGAATGGCTGTTTCCTTGTTAAGCGCTATGCTCGTGGGGCTTTTTGTGTGGTAAATCAATACTTATAATAACGAAAGACACCTAAATGAAATTGGGTGTCTTTCGTTATTATTTCACTTTTTCCTTTATAATTTTTATCCCCGAATCTGTCCATTCCCACGAATCACATATTTTGTAGAAGTTAATGCAGGAAGTCCCATTGGTCCCCTTACGTGTAGCTTTTGCGTACTGATGCCAATTTCTGCGCCAAATCCGAATTCAGATCCATCCGTAAAACGAGTCGATGCATTATGATAAAGTGCTGCGGCATCAACGGATGTGAAAAACTTGCTGACGTTTTCCTCGTTCTCTGTAATAATCGCTTCGGAATGCATGGATCCATACGTATTTATGTGATGAATCGCTTCTTCTACTGTAGAAACGACTTTAACTGCTAGCGTGAGAGATAAAAACTCAGTTTCCCAATCCTCTTCTGAAGCTAATGCAATAGAAGAATCAATTGCCAATGCTTTCTTCTCACCACGTAGCTCCACGCCTCTTTCCTTCAATAAAGAAAACAGTTCGCTACCAAATTGCTGCGCCCACTTTTCATGAAGTATAATCGTTTCAATTGCATTACATACAGATGGACGCTGCGTTTTTGCATTTATAATAATATTAAATGCCATTTGTTTATCCGCTGTTTCATCAATGAAAATATGACAATTTCCCGCACCTGTTTCAAGTACTGGAACAGACGCTTCTCTTACTACAGTATCGATTAATTGCTTGCCACCTCTTGGGATAAGAACATCCAAGTAGTCATTTAATGTAAATAACTGCTTCGCGCTATCCCGCGTCGTATCTTCTATGAGCTGTACACTTTCTTGAGGCAAGCTCGTTTGTTTGAGCGCTCGGTGAATTACAGCAACTATCGCTTTATTAGAATGGATAGCGGAAGAACTACCACGCAATATGACTGCATTTCCTGTTTTCAAACAAATTGTAGCAGCATCTACTGTCACATTCGGCCTTGCCTCGTAAATCATCCCGACAACACCAAGTGGTACTCGCATCTCCTGAATAGATAGTCCATTTGGTCTTTCCCATGCACTTACACATTCCCCAACAGGATCACGTAAATCAATTAGCTGCTTAATTCCCTCAGTCATATCAATGATACGTTGTTCATTCAGCATAAGACGATCAAGGAGTGACTCAGAAAATCCTTTTGCCTTACCTTCTTCAATATCCCGTTTGTTTTCCTCTACAATATAAGCTGTTTCTACTATCAACTGATCAGCAATTGCGGTAAGTGCTTCATTTTTTTGATTTGTAGATGTAAGCACAAGTTCTCTAGCAACCTCTTTCGCTTTTTTCCCCTTTGCCAACACTTCATTCATTTTTATTTCCTCCTTTTTAAAGGTTAATCAGTATATTATTTGAGAACCATTTAACACGAGTATCTAAAACTTACCTGCCCATTCAAATTTGCGTGCTCTCTTTTCTTAAAATGAAACCCAATGATCTCTATGGATGACTTCATAATTATGCCTTTCGCCTCTTGCTTGAATATCTTGGCTTTGCATACCTTTTAAATTCCTTAGTTCCTCCGCGCTATATGTGCATTGTCCTTTTCCTATTACGCGCCCTTGTTGCGTAATTACTTCCACGACTTCACCCACTTGGAAAAATCCTGACACATTTGTAACACCAGCAGGAAGAAGGCTCTTTCCATGTTGAATGATAGCAGTAGCTGCCCCGGCATCTACTTCAATTTGACCGCTAACAAGCGAATGCAAGGCGATCCATTGCTTGTTCATTTTAATTACTTTTTGAGGAGCATTACCGATATACGTTCCATCACCTTTGCCCTTCAAAACATCTAAAAACTTTTCCTGTCCACGTCCTGTTCCGATAAATACACTCACTCCAAGAGATAGTGCCGTCTTTGCAGCATCGATTTTTGATTTCATACCGCCAGTTCCAAGTTTTGAACCAGCATCTCCAGCAAGAGAAGCGATTTCTTCCGTAACTTCAGGAAGAAAATAATATTTTTTCGCATCCGTATTTTTTTGAGGATTTTTGTCATATAAACCGTTCACATCCGTAAAAATCATAAGCATATCTGCCGACACAAGTCCGCTTACTAAAGCTGACAGCATATCATTATCACCGAACGTCAGCTCCTCTAAAGAAATGGAATCATTTTCATTGATGATAGGAAGAGCGGAACGGTTTAGTAGCTCTCCTAAAGTAGCGTACGCGTTACTGTATTGTTCTTTTCTAGAAAAATCACTTCTCGTTAATAAAAGTTGTGCAGTAACAATATCATATTTACGGAACTCCTCTGTGTACGCCTGCATTAATAAACTTTGTCCGACAGCTGCTGCAGCCTGTTTCCCTTTAGTTGTCACTGGTCTGCTAGGATACCCAAGAGCAGAAAAACCTGCTGCGACGGCTCCAGATGTAATTAACAAAACTTCATGCCCTTCCTGTTTCAGTCGTGCCAATGCGGCAACGTGATCTGAAAGTTGTTCTTTAGAAATGCCTCCATGACTATCTGCCAAGGAACTACTCCCTATCTTTACAACAATTCGTTGTTTTTTCACTTTTGTAACCCCCAAGTCTAAAATCAAAGTTTTTATACATTACATTTCTATTCATTCAGTTTGCAGCTATATTTATTCTCATCCATGCTGCCCTGTAGTATGAAAGAGCAAAATAAAAATGACCGCTTCGCCCTTAATAAAATAATAAGGACGAAACGGTCATTGTTCCGCGGTACCACCTTGATTGATATACATAGATATCCACTTGACGCCTATAACGCAGGCGAACGCCTAAACTTTCATTTAAGACTCAGGGATAGGTTCGATACATTCTATACGAGGAATCTTTCAGCCGGTGAATTCCACTCTCTTTCGTAAGAAGACATATGTACTAATTCCCTTCAACGATTTTCGATCTGATTTTTTTATATTATGCGATATAGTTCGATTCGGTGTCAAGAGGTATTTTTAAAAATAAATAGAGCCGCAAGTTACTGTTATGAAATTATCGCCCTACTGAATGAAAATAAAAATTGATATAAGTTTAACTCATATTCATAAGCATAAAACCTTAAATTATAGTGTATATATTTACATAATGTCGAATATAGTTAATTTTTATCTTTTAGTGTTGCAAAAAGGAATATATTCTCTTAGAATGTTTCTTTATATTGCACAGGGATGTTATTCTTATTCTAAGATAATAATATCAAACCGATATAATTTATTATAAAAGGAGCAAGATCGAGTTATTATGAACAAACAAATTGGATTCATCGGATGCGGAAATATGGGGATGGCTATAATTGGCGGTATGATAAACAATAATATAGTATCTTCAAATAAAATCATGTGTTCAGATTTGAACACTATGAATTTAAAAAATGCTAGTGAAAAATACGGGATAACTACAACTACTGACAACAATGAAGTAGCTAAAAAGGCTGATATTTTAATTTTATCAATAAAACCAGACTTATACTCCTCCGTAATTAATGAAATAAAAGAAGTGATTAAAAACGACGTTATCATCGTAACAATCGCTGCAGGGAAAAGCATTAATAGTACTGAAGATGCCTTTGATAAAAAATTAAAGGTTGTGAGAGTAATGCCTAATACTCCTGCTCTTGTTGGAGAAGGAATGTCTGCTTTATGCCCTAACGAAATGGTTATAGAAAAAGATTTAGAAGATGTACTAAACATTTTCAATAGTTTTGGTCAAACAGAGATCGTAAGCGAAAAATTAATGGATGTTGTAACATCTGTAAGTGGTTCTTCGCCAGCATACGTATATATGATTATAGAAGCGATGGCAGATGCTGCTGTACTAGATGGTATGCCAAGAAATCAAGCATATAAATTCGCAGCTCAAGCTGTGTTAGGTTCTGCAAAAATGGTATTGGAAACAGGAATACATCCAGGTGCATTGAAAGATATGGTTTGTTCCCCAGGCGGAACGACAATAGAGGCTGTAGCAACATTAGAAGAAAAAGGCTTACGAACAGCCATCATTTCAGCTATGCAACGTTGCACGCAAAAGTCTATTGAATTATCTAATCAAACTAAAAAGTAAACACTAATTACAAACTGTTTTTGACTATATACACATGTAGTTTACATACCCCTATTTTCGCCAAAAGATAAACGGACAAATTCATAAATGATTGAGTTTGCCCGTTTTGTTTTTATTATATTAAAATAATTATATTCAAATCCTCTTTTTGGCTTCTATTTCTATACCTTCTCTAAGAATGTTATGTTTTCCATTCATTCACTTTTATACACACCTAACTATGACTGTGTAATTTTATTAGATACAAGTAATTTTTCAATACATATCGGTAACATATCGAATAGCGTTTCAAATGCGTAATTTACGTCTAGACGCTCTGTCCATTGATGTGCATCTTTTCCTACCGGCCCCATATTTAATACCGGAACGTCAAACTCTTCTAATTCCTGAAGTGGAATTGAATAGCCTTTATCCCATAATGGCATATTGTCTACAAGAGAACTCATTGAATCCAATGGGTTCTGTAAGCCCACATAGCTTAAATCTGAAATTCCGCCAAAATAATTTTGATTTTCAAATGTAATGCTATGATTGTATTGGGCATACTTTTCCATTTCTACAACTACCTCTTTAATGAAAGGATTGTTGCGTGAACTCACAGCTGGATAGTACGGCGGAGCGAAGAAAAGTACAATCATCGGCGCTTTTTCTTTACATAATATAGCTAATTTATCAACTAAATCGATTGTTACTGCACGATCATCTTTATCTTCTCTATTTGTTATAATATTAGATTGAATATCATTTATTGTCTCTTTTCCATGTTGTTCAATTGCATACGCGATAAGCTCTTCATACGTTAATACATTTACTTTAAGATTAGGAGGTATGAACGGATTATATTTAGAAAAACGATACGCTTGCTTCTCGTAAGACTCTTCGATTTTCTCTGCTACTTTCGTTACTTTTTGACGCAGCAACGAAACGACATCTGTCATCGATTTTTCTAGTAAAAACAAATTAAATAGTGTGACTGCACGATGCGGAATTTGTACAGAATAGTCCTCTTTTAAGTCTCTTTGAAGCAAGTTAGTTGGTGGAGGACTCGCTTCACCATCTACAATATCACAAAGGTCCGTATTCAACTCTAATTCTGCTGTTAATAATGCAGCCATATAACTCCCATTTAAGCCTGCAAAAGGTTCGCCTACATGTGTCTCTTTTCCATAGCAAAGGAAACCAGGTAACACCTTCCCAATAGAACCAGTATAAATATACTTATTTTGGTCCCCAGGATGCCTTGAAAACATAGGCTCTGAATTTAGAACCGTTTTAAATTCTAAATCATGTTCTCTTGCTAAATCTAATAATCTCGGAACAGCTGCTCTCATCCCTACGGAGTTCACTTCTTCATCTGGAACAGCTAATAAAAGAACATTCCCATCAAATCTTCCTTCACAAGCTTGCTCAACCATTGCCATTTGTAAAGCTAGACCACATTTCATATCCATTGTCCCTCTACCAAATAGCCAATCTCCCTGTTCTATATCTTCACGTACATGATCTGGTAGTTCATCTTTATGGGAGTAAAACATAGATGTTAACTTTTTAGGATGAAATGCCTCTTCTTTCCACACTCCATAATCTTGTACATCTACAACATCAAAATGACTAACAAGAATTACAGTATTTTTCGTACTATCACTTTTCTTTACTAGAGCGGTAACAAAATATCGTCCATCCCCTGTCGGATTTTTTTGCAAATGATGCGGATTTTGTTTGAAATACTGTAAGTCAGATAATTGTTCTACAACAAAGTCTGGTAATATAACTTCAGCTTCTGAACCTGTAATACTAGGAATTTCAACAAGATTGCTTAATAACTGAATCAATTGTTCTTTTGATTGCCACTTTGACATAGTAATCCTCCTATTTTTCCGCATTATGAAAACCAATTCCAATATATGAATAAAAAACTGACGACAGTTATCAAAATTATAATTCTGATGTACTGCCGATTTTTATTGAAATTTCATGAGCTGCTTCTTTTACCTTACTAATAAGAAAAGATAGTCGATCATCATTAATACGATGACTAATTAACCCAACACTTAATGCTCCTACTACTTTATGATTGAATCCGATAATAGGTGCAGCTACTGAAGCTGTCCCTTCTGTTTTTTCACCATAACTTACAGCATATCCTTCATTTTCTATTTGTTTTATTTGATTAAGAAGAATTTGCTTTTGTTCTGGTAAAGAAGAAAGCAATTGTTCTACAATGTATTCCATTTCATTCGTTTTCATATTGGCAAGCATCGTTTTATTTGCGGCGCCAATCGAAAGTGGAATCTGTTCCCCTAAGTTATCGATAACCCGAATTTTTAAAGGGCTATCAATTCTTTCAATAATAATAGAATGAGTTCCATTTGGAATGTTCAAATAGACACTTTCTTCCACTTCAGCGGCCAATCGCTTCATCACTTCCCTTGCAACAGATCTATAGTCTACCTTCTCCAATTGACGTAATCCTATTTCCATCCACATTGGCCCAATCTTGTACTGCTTTGTTTCTGAAATTTGTGTAACTAACCCATGCTCCATTAGAGAATTAAGTAATCTATGTACTGTACTAACCGGAAGATGTGTTCCATCAGCTATATCAGAAATAGCCCAATACTCTTTTTCATTTGTAGAATTTAATAGCTTAATAATACTTATCGCTCGATCAATGGACTGTACCATAATTCGCCTCAACTTTACTTGTAGTATGTTTAGCCTAATTAACTATCAATTTATCAAAAATTCAAACTGAAATCAATCAATTTATTTAATTTTCAAAATAAACAAAAGATACGCTATCAACATTTTGAAAACGCAAACAAAAAAATATTGACTTTTCTTTTCAATTATCTGAAAATTATAACAAGATTTCACATCACGGAATACATTCCATAATACGGAAAAACATCAATTTTCATACTACCAATTTTGAAAGTGAGGAAAACAATGACGCAAGTAAACAATACAAACAATGAATTAAAGCGCACAATGAAAAGTAGACATTTATTTATGATTGCACTCGGTGGTGTGGTTGGAACGGGGTTATTTAACGGATCTGGTTTTATTATAAGTAAAGCTGGACCTGGCGGATCCGTACTTGCCTTTATGGCCGGTGGATTATTAATGTATCTCGTTATGCTATGTCTTGGTGAGCTTGCTGTAGCCATGCCTGTCTCAGGTTCTTTCCAGGAATATGCAACCAAGTTTATTAGCCCTGCAACTGGGTTTACAATCGGCTGGTTGTATTGGTTAAGCTGGGCGAATACGACCGGTCTTGAATTTACAACTGCCGGTATTACGATGCAGCGCTGGTTTCCTGATATTCCCGTCTGGGTTTGGTGTTTAATATTTGGCGTTACCATATTCACTATAAACGCATTATCTGCTCGTAGTTATGCAGAAACAGAATTTTGGTTTTCAAGCATTAAAGTATCTGCCATTATCGCTTTCATTATTCTTGGTGGCGCCGCTATGTTCGGTTTTATTGACTTAAAAGGAGACGAACCAGCTCCGCTTCTTTCAAATTTCGTAAATCACGGTGGTTTATTCCCGAATGGACTTGCCGCTATTCTATTAACAATGGTTACGGTCAATTATTCCTTCCAAGGTACAGAACTTGTCGGAATCGCAGCTGGTGAAAGTGAAGATCCAGCAAAGACTTTGCCTCGTTCTATTAGAAATATTATATGGCGCACGATGTTTTTCTTCGTTTTAGCAATTTTTGTTCTCGTAGCTTTAATTCCTTGGGAAGAAGCAGGATTAACAAAGAGCCCATTCGTTGCTGTTTTTGATAATATCGGTATTCCGTATGCAGCTGATATTATGAACTTTGTTATTCTTACTGCTGTTCTTTCTGTCGCAAACTCAGGACTGTACGCCGCAACTCGCATGCTTTGGTCATTATCAAAAAATGAAATGGCGCCAGCCTTTTTAAAGAAATTATCATCACGAGGAATACCACTAAACGCTTTAATCTTGACGATAGCTATTTCTGCTTTTTCTCTTTTGACAAGCGTGGTAGCTGCTGAAACGGTTTATTTATGGCTTATTTCGATTTCTGGAGTCATTACAATCATTGTTTGGATGTCAATTTGTGTTTCTCAATTCTTTTTCCATAAACGCTATTTAGCTGAAGGTGGAAAATTAGAAGACTTAAAATTCAAAACACCACTTTATCCACTTGTACCCATTCTTGGTTTTGGATTGTATGGCATTATATTAGTAAGTCTTATCTTTATCCCCGATCAAAGACTAGGAATCTACTGTACTGTACCATTTATCATCTTTTGCTACACTTACTATCACTTTAAGATTAAGAAAAAAATCACCAGTAGCACTCATAAAGAAGCTAAAATTAGCGAACCTTTGTAGTACTGTACGATACAGAGAAGACCGCGCATGGATTTCACTTCATGTGCGGTCTTTTATCATTCCTTCATTCATTTTCTCAGGAACAATTCCCCTATTTCTTCTATACTATTGAAATGATTATTTATAGCACTTCGTGTTTTGAATTGTTCAGGAGGTTTTTGCGTTCAAGTGTTATACTCAAACGGGTCAGTATTGCTACATTCCTTTACTTTGGTTTCAAAGATGATGTCGGTATAATTAATGTAGGAAATGCTGTTAGCAATTATTATTTTTTTATTGTTCATAAGTTGATGCTTTTCCTTACTATTACCACTTTGTTTTGATATATTAAATTTATACTACGTCACATTAAAAATTTAAAAATAGACAGGAGTTATATAAGATGATCAAAGGATTCGGAGGAATATTTTGGAGAACTAAAAATATTGATGTTATAAAAAAATGGTACAGCGAAGTATTGAAGATTGAAATAGAAAATTGGAATGGGACTGTGATTAAACCCGAATCAGGAACTGAGACTATCTTTTCTTTCTTCAACGAAGATGACAATTATTTTCCAACAGAACAACAAGTGATGTTAAATTTCCAAGTACATAATCTACATGAGACTATTCAGCATCTTGAACAAATTGGTATACCTCTTGAAAAGAAAGAAGAGGTTAGTGAATTTGGAAAGTTTATTTGGATTAAAGATCCTGAAGGACGACTCATCGAGCTTTGGGAGAAATAGTCGATTGTAATCATTCGCTATTAAGATAACGGATAATTTCGTTCAGCCGATGTCTTCGGCTATCCATAATAGATTCCTGTTGCAAATTTGTAGCAGGCTCTATTTTCACTTCATCATTTTCATTTAAACGAGAATCAATTATCCTTAACGACATTTCCTAATCCTTCGTAATTACAATTTGAAATCCCCTCCTCATCAATCATCTACTATTTAAACAAAAACTCCCCTTAAATCAAAAATGATTAAGGGGAGTTTTTCATATGCGATGAAGTTATAGTTCAGATTTCACTCGAACAGAAACATTATTTTTAATTATATTTTTGACATCTTTAAAGCTAACAAAATTGTTACTTTTCTCATCCCAAAGACGGAAACGTAGTGATTGTAAGCTTGTAGCAAGCGTAATCGTTGGTACATTTTTTAACGGAAGCGTATTATTGTGTGCCTCTTCTAGTTTATAGTTAGGTACTCTTGGGCTTAAATGGTGAACATGATGGAATCCAATATTACCAGTTAAGAATTGCAAAATTTTTGGAAGCTTATAAAAAGAACTTCCTTCCACTGCCGCTTTCACATATTCCCAATCTTTATCCTCTTCAAAATAAGAATCCTCAAATGTGTGCTGTACGTAAAACAGCCAAATACCTATTGAGCCTGCTATTAAGAATATAGTACCATGTACGAAAAGGAACGATTGCCATCCGATTGCCCAGCAAAGTACCCCTATTAAAGCAACGATTAATATATTCGTCAAATAAGTATTCATACGTTCTTTCTGTCTTGCACCTTTTCGGTTAAATCTATTTTTAAGCAAGAAAACATAAATCGGACCTAATCCAAACATAACGAATGGATTGCGATATAAACGATATGCTAAACGAAGTCTAAATGGTGCAGCTACATATTCATCAACTGTAAGCGTCCAAATATCCCCTGTACCCCTCTTATCCAAATTACCACTCGTAGCGTGGTGAATAGAATGCTCATGCCCCCATTGATCAAATGGGAATAAAGTTAAAACACCCATACATGTTCCAACTATTCTATTTGCACGTCGACTTTTAAAAAAGGAATAATGGGTGCAATCATGAAAAATAATGAAAATTCGTGTCATAAATCCAGCGGCTAACAGAGATGGAACTAATGTTAACCAATAAGAAACTGACAAACTTTTATAAGCAAGGTACCATAAAATAATAAATGGAACTATTGTGTTGATAAGTTGCCAAACACTTTTTTTAATCGTTGATTTTTCAAAAGGAGCAACTTGTTTTTTTAAATTTTTAGTATTTTGTAAGGTCATTTTTCTAATTCCTTTCCTGTATGTTGCTAATTCATATTATAGCATACTATTAGTATCAGGTGTTATGTGTAGATATAATAAATATTTTATACAATGAAAATCTCTTTTTTCTTACTCATTTCTTACAAATTACTTACGTCCAAAATAGCTTCTATAATAATAAAGAAGGAGCATTTGTGCCGATAATTCGAGTTTTTTTTCCAATAAATACATAAAAAAAACACAGTGCTTTTTCACATCTGTGTTTCTTATTTTCATTCCAATGAAAACCAAGTAACTTTAGGATTTATACTTTTTTGATAAAAATAACAATTACATACATTCTATACTATATAATCTATGGGTTTACCATATTACTCAATATTTTCATTATTACAAGCTAAAAGTGGTTCGTACATCATTATAGCGTGATTCTCCGTTACATATTGATCTTCTATAAACTGCTTCTGTTGATTATATACTCTGCGTTGAATCACATTATGTCGTATATAACCACCCCAGTATGCAGGCTGAATGGCGTGTTCTTTTTCATAAACTTCATATTGATAAAGTTGCGGAGAGACTGTTCTACAAACGAAATTCTTTATTTTAAGAAAAAAATAAAATTTCCCTTTTGCATTTATATAAGTCTCTTCTGGAAAACTTTGCGGCAGAATCCAAACATCACTATTTACAGGACAAAACACAAAAAATTGCCAACCAGTTAGCTTAGCAAGGTTAACTAGTTGGCAATTTTTTAACGAGAATGCTTTACAAATAATTGAATTGCTTCTTCCGGTACATAGAACTTCCCATTACTCTCTACAATAATACTTTCTAATTCATACTCTTTATCATTAATACGAATTATATTTTTATTAACACTTAATTGAGCTTCCACTTTATTATGATTTACTACGAGCACTGGGTTTGCTACATCGGTTTTGTCGATTGATACAGTGGCACCAATTCTCTTAAAGGCTTGTTCACTCTCTAAAAATATTTTATTTGTTACTTCTTCTAAGTTAAAGCCCATTGCTTTCGCCATCGTCTTCGCAATGTCTATATTTTGGATTAAGCCTTCTGGTTTTTGTGGTCCATAAGAGTATAAGAATACATCCTCACCTGTATGTCCTCCTGTCGTAAAGCCAATATTTGCGCGATTAGCCAATAACGTAGTAAGGATTCGACCTACATCCATTTTCTTTTTTGCCGCTTTTAACTTTTCTTTTTCATCATGAGTTAGATTGTCCAAACCGTATAGTTTAGCTACACCTTCTACATTTGATAAATCAGATTTCAGTTTATTTGTAGTCCCTTCAAGTGTCATTTTCGCCTTTTTCAATGGGGCAATGTATGCAGATACAGGTGTAGTATTATATCCCTTTGTCGTATTCATATTGCCAATAGAGATACCACTGTTGCCATGGTCAGCTACAGCAATGAGCATCGTATTACCGTCTTTCTTCGCAAATTTTAATGCTTCTGCAACCGCATTATCAAATGCCAATACATCACTAATAATCCCAATTGGATCATTCGCATGGGCTGCCCAATCTGGCTTACTTCCTTCTACAAATAAAAAGAAGCCATCTTTATCTTTTGATAATGTTTGAATTGCTTTTTCCGTCATTTGAGAAAGTGTTGGTTGCTCTGGATTTGTTACTTCACGATCCATATCGAACGCAAGGGCATTATGTGAGAAAGAGCCCCAAATTTTATCAGATTTAGAGTTCAATAATGCATCTTTTGTTTCAACTAAGTCGTATCCTTTATCTTGAATCACTTTAACTAAATCTTCACCATCTTTACGGATTCCATTTCTTTTCACAGGCTGTAGTGCTGCTTTTCCCCCGCCTAATACGACATCTATATTTTGATACACTTGCTGCTTCGCAATTATGTCAAAATGCTTGCGGTTAGCATGATGGGCAGAGAACCCAGCAGGAGTAGCATGTTGAATTTCAGATGTAGCAACAATTCCAGTTGCGCGACCAGAGCGCTTTGCACCTTCTAGAACGTTCGCAACTGGCCGCAGCTTCTCCTCTTCTTTAATTGGTTTTAAGCTAGGTGAATTCACAATAGATGGCAATACACCTACATATCCTGAATTTGATTTATTCCCTGTTGCTAAAGCTGTAGCTGCTGGGGCTGAGTCTGTAATAGCGGATTCTGCTGAATATGTGCGAACACCTCCCGTTATGATTTCATCTAATGCAAGCGGTGCCCCTTTATACAAGCGAGCTAACGTTGTTGCTGAAGAGCTCGTTCCATCCATAACCATCATAATTATATTTTTTGGTTGATGTTCTACTTGTTTCACCTTAGCTTCGGCCGCCTGATAATTCATCATGCTTTCAGTACTTAATACACTTAATGTTACAGTTGATACTAATAATATCCCCTTCACTTTTTTACTCAATTTCATCATTTTTGTTCCTCCATAAACTTCACATTCTTTTATATACAAGATCCAATTTTCCATTACGTTTATACAAACTTATATATGTTCTTTTTTATTAGTTCCCTATTGTCATAAAGCTAACAACAATTACCGTCACTTTCGTTCATTAATTAAATAATGTTATATGTCACAGCCCTATATTCTCTACTATTAAAGTGTCATTATTCTCTTCATCATATAAAAATTTGTTTATCAATAAAAACACGATTAAATTAAATAAAAGTTTATTGTTAAACAATAAATTACATGTTAAATTATATAGATAATAATTAAATGAGGTGCTTTTTATGAAACAAGGATCAACACTCTTTTTAAAGACGGCTGTTATTCTTATGGGAATTCCTGTTCTTGCTATGTGCATTTTTTTAGTTCCTAAAATAGGGAATTTCGCTGCAGAATTATATCCTGATATTGCATATATTAAATATCTTGTATTTATCAACTTATACGCAACAGCAATACCTTACTATTTCGCACTGTACCAAACGTTTAAGCTGTTAAACTATATTGACAAAAACAACGCATTCTCAAAATTGTCTGTAAAATCGTTGAAAAATATTAAGAACAGTGCATTAACAATTAGTGTATTATATGTATTAGGCATGCCGCTTTTCTATCTCGTGGCAGAGAGAGATGACGCCCCGGGCATTATTATTATTGGAATGATTATGATTTTTGCTTCATTGGTTATCGCTGTCTTTGCTGCCGTTCTCCAAAGACTATTAAAAGATGCTATTAATATAAAATCAGAAAATGATTTAACGGTCTGAGGTGAATAATATGGCAATAATAATTAATATTGATGTAATGTTAGCGAAAAGAAAAATGAGTGTAACAGAGCTTTCGGAGAAGGTTGGAATTACAATGGCTAACCTTTCTATTTTGAAAAACGGAAAAGCAAAAGCGATTCGATTTTCAACTTTAGAAGCAATTTGTAAAGCATTAGAATGTCAACCAGGAGATATTTTAGAATATCAACCTGAAGATACCGAATAAAAAGAGTCCTTCTCACATGAAGGACTCTTTTTATTGCACATTACGGTGCGAAATTAATTTGACCAGTAAACAATAAGATAATCGTGATAATCCAAAATATAAAAAATGATGAGGACAGTATGAATGAAAGAATACCTATCCCCTTCTTCTCTGTTTTTTTCGTCATTATAATTATTGAAAGTATGATACCTACGCCTGTAAGAGCAATAGTAATATAATCTCCCACTATATTACCCGCATTCGCTATCCTCGTTGGAGTTATAAAAACGAATAAAAAACACAAAATTCCAATAAGTAAAGATATATAGCTTATTATACTGTACTTCTTTTTGAGGACTATTTCGGTTTTCATCATAACCCACCCCTTCTGTATAGCTATGATTTCATACTAGCACGAATAACTATAATTTGGTTTTATTTTACCGCCTATAGCACTTTTATTGAGTTAATTTCTTTTTAATACTTTTTTTAAAAAATATATTGGACCTACTACCAAATATGCTGGGTTTGATAAGAAAGTCGGCTTCTTACCTTCAATTGCATGACCTACAAATTGAAAAATCCATCCTAATATAAATAATGATAGCCCTAATTTCCAATTCACGAATAAAATGAATATAGAAATGATAATTGTAGGAATACCAATAAAGTGAAAAAATTTATTCATTGGATGTTGATGGTCGTCTCGATATTTTTTAAACATTTTTTGAAAGTCCATATCTTAACCCCTCTCCATTATTAAAAATCTTATTTTAATTTGAAACTAACGAAAGTAAATTTTCTTCTACTAATATATATGCAGGTGTACCATGTATAACCTGTAAAGCCAATCCTTTTAAAGAAACTAATAAAGCTCTTGAAAAAGCTTCCTAAAATAATTAACCTACTACATATAAAATAACCTCTACTTTTTGTATGAAAAGTAAAGGTTATTTTCAAACCATTTATAAAGAAACCTCTCTATCAACCACTACCTTAAAAAATTCCGAGTAATGTGCCAAAGAATAATCCGCTACATCACAAATCCCTTGAAACATGCATGTTGAAATACCTAATTCCTTTGCAGGTAATAAATCTAACTCTCTATCTCCAATAGCTAAATCAATATTGTACTTCCTATGTAAATGATCATACGCTAAAGAATTCGGTTTTCGAGGGAAACCATCGTCAATTGTAACCATATCGACGAAGTATTTATCCCATCCGTAATATTTTAAAATTTCCATAACCCCTGCTTTATGTTTATGGGTCATGATTACATTTTTATCTGCAAATTTCAAAACCTTTTCGACACCAGCAAAAGGCTTCATATCTTTTGGAGTAAATTTCTTCTTCAAAATTTTAATCTTTTCTTCCTGCTCACATGAAATATTATAATAATGAATTGCGTGAGAATATGATATTTTCAAGTTTTTGTATATTTCTTGTTCATCTACTGTATCACCTAATATTTCAGAAAGCATCTTCGTATATGCAGGATACGTATCAAATAACGTCCCATCAAAATCCCACAAAATATTCATTGTATTCACCCTTCTATTTTCGAATCATTGTATGACTAAATCCGCCCTATCCTTCGGCAATTCCATTTCTAAATAATACTCCTCTGCTTTCCAATACCTGTTTTGAAACTTTGAAAGTTTCTTTTGTGTCTCTTCGCTTTCACGCTGAAACCTTGTTTCCCTTGGACAGTCCAAATACACCATATAATGAAAGAAATCTCTCCATTCTTTTCGCTGTAGAAAAACTCCTTCAATTACAATTACACCTACAATAGGGATCTGGACTTTTTTCATTTCACATGAATCTGTATCATCATAATAGAAAGGCAATTTCAATTTCGTTTCATGTTGTAACTTTTGAAAAAATTTCTGCCGCAAGTATGCAATATCCCACTGTAAATGATAGTACTCATACCATTCTTCATATCCTGTTTGATATCGTTTATTACGCTCCACTATATGATCATCAATATGGAAAATATGAAACGGAATGCCTTCTTGTTTCATATTTTCTTTTAATTTTGTTGCGAATGTTGTTTTTCCTGAACGACTTAAACCATCTATTCCGATAATGAATCGGTTTTCTTTATGTTTCTTCATTATACTTATAATTTCACTCGTACTCATTGCTTCTTCCACTCTTCTTTTAATAAAGAAAATAAAATGGTATCATGAGCAACTCCATTTTGAATCATATGTTTTCGAAGTAATCCCTCTTCTTGAAACCCTGCTTTTTTTAGCAATTTTTGAGATGCCTTATTTTCTACATATACGACAGCTGCGATTCTTATAAGTTGCAGCTTTTCAAATCCGTAAGTTAAGATGGCTTGTAATGCTTCGGATGCATATCCCTTTCCCCAATATATATCATCTAATTCATAACCAATTTCAGCTCGTTTATGATGATTGTTAATTAAATGAAATCCGCACGTTCCGATTAATTGGTCCGTCCCTTTTTTCTCTATTCCCCAGCGAAACACATTGCCTTCTTCATAACGATTTTTAAACGTTTGAATCGTTGTTTTCGCTTGCTCAATATTTTCGAAAGAATCCATTCCGAAATATCGTATAACAGATTCTTTCGAAAAATATTGGAACATCATTTCTGCATCTAATAGTGTAAGTTCTCTTAAAAGTAAACGTTCTGTTTCTAGTTTCGGAAATTCCATCTCTTTTTCTCCCTCTATTCTAATGAACTGCAAATTTCAATATAATTTCCATCTGGATCAGCAATGTAGGCAATTGTTTGTCCCCATGGTTTCACAATTGGTTCTACTAAAACTTTAATACCTTGCTCTCTGAATTGCTCAATTGTTTCTTGTACATTCTCAACTACGAATCCTAATTCGAAGTGAGAAGATTGTAATTCACCTTCTGTAAGCGGTAGTCCTGTTAATTCTTTCACGTCTTCTCGTGTATTCATCGCTAATATTGTAGATCCAGTATTAAATTCAATATATGTACCATGCTCAGCTTTTATAGGTAACTGTAAAGTATCTTTATAGAATCTTAAACATTCTTCAAACTTTTCTACATATAAAATGATGTATTTCATTTTTAAATTCATGTTACATCCCCCTTTTGTATTCATCCCTAAAAATTCGACAAAAACTACAAAAAAACCTTGTTCTTCCTACAAATGAACATAAAAAAATGAGGCCGATTTCTCGGCCTCCCAGCTTATTGGCATAAAACAGGAGATTTGGTTTGGACATAACCAGTTCGTACTTTTATTATATTTTATTTTTTCTGAATTTTAAATACTTTAAACACCTATTTATATTGAGAAAGTTTTTTTACTTGCATAAAATTATACTGTTTAAGAAATGCTACAAATGGAGGTGTATACATATGGAACCAATGCTTTGTCCAAGCTGTAAAACAAATCGTACTCGCTTTAACATTCTTGAGCAACAAGTAAAACCAGTAAAGTTAAATCCTCAAACTGGTCAAGTAGAAGAAGAGTATACTAATGAAACGATGAATGCTTTTCATATGGCTTATCAAGGACCTACATACCGAGTCCAATGCGCTGTATGCGGACTTGTTGAAAACCCTGAACAATTTATTAAACCTGCTCAAAATCAGTCTTTCTCATAAAGTGAAACTTTAAATCAGTGGAGGTTTTGTTCATCCCCCACTGATTATTAGCCTTCACCAATCGGGATTTTACGGGTAGTTGATCCCCCACCTAACTTTTTTGCTTTCGCTGAATTTTGAGTTGGGGGTCTTACTGCCCGTTAATGCGGGATAAAATATTGTTAATCAGTAGTTCCTTATTTATGATTTTTTAGGTATTGTTACGGGATATCTCCATCTACAATTGTTCGTTCTATACCTTGAATACACATATTTTTATTGTGTAAAAAATAGCGAACAAAAATAAAAATATATAAGAATTAAAGAAGATAATTCCCATATCCCCCTTCTTTAATAATTCCACTCTTTGTTACAATATTTCCTTTTTCAACTGTTTAATCTTCCAAGTTATATTAATAAATATATATAAATACATACAACCTATAAACCCTACCATACCTTTAAATATATAAGGAATTCTAGATTCTGATGGTCCAAGAAAACATAAGTAAAACGTTGGCATTATCGTTACAAACACAATTACAAAGAATAGTAATAACTCATTTAGTTTTTGTATCCTCGTATCCTTTTCTGAATATATATCAGGCAACTCATTTTCTTCTTCTACTTCTTTACAAAAATAATTCCATTTTGCAAAACTCGTTACATGTTTCCATCCACACATTTCATATATTTCAATATATTCTTTTTGCTTTTCTTTTGTATCTTTATAATCTAACCTAAAATCTGCTTTATATATTACATCTTTCGGTTCTGTTTCCTTAAACGTATACATTATATTGTATTTTTGTAATGCCCAACCTTGTTGATGCATTTTTCTTAAAAAGGCTTCCTCTTTTTCTAAACTCCATCCAGCAAAAAATTTAAATACTTTCCTTGTCTCCAACATTCATTCACTCCCCTAATATACTATGTCCATTCCTTACAGATCTCTGCAGCCTCGTATATTCTAGCTCTACCACTTCTCTTCCAAACGGCGTTAACTCATAGCACTTCTTTCTATCTGTAGAGGCCACTTCAACAATTAACTTCTCTTTTAGTAACTTCGTCGTATTCCCATATAAAGTACCAGGACCGAGCCTTACTTCCCCTTTTGTCATCTCTTCCACCATTTGCATAATTCCATATCCGTGCATTGGTTTCACTAATGACAAAAGTATGTAATACGTCGCCTCTGTTAACGGAATATATTTTTGTGCTTTTGCATTCATTATATCTACCTCCGATACATCGTCTTACGATATATCGATTAACGATATATCGTAAGACGATATTGTATAATCATATTCCAAAATATACAAGTATAATTTAATAATTAAATATCCATTTCTTTAAATTGAAAAATCATACCTATTTTCAGAATAATTTGTTAAAATATAGAAACATTAACTCTTTTATAATGAAAGGAATGATACATATGATTCATACATTAAAAGAAAATATAGGGTGTGTGTTTGTTGGTAAAGAAAATGTTATTGATCTACTACTCGTTTCTCTACTTGCTGATGGACATGTACTACTTGAAGACGTGCCTGGTACCGGGAAAACGTTGCTGGCGAAAACACTTTCAAAAAGTATTGGTGGTAATTTCTCTCGTGTTCAATTTACCCCTGATGTACTTCCGAGTGATGTAACAGGTATTGAATATTTCAATCCAAAAACAAGCGAATTCGAATTAAGACTCGGACCAGTTATGACGAACATTTTACTAGCAGATGAAATTAACCGTGCAATGCCGAGAACACAGTCTAGTTTGTTAGAATCAATGGAAGAACGACAAGTAACGCTTGAAAAACAGTCTACTCCTCTTCCGAAACCGTTCTTTGTTATTGCGACGCAAAATCCGATTGAATCACAAGGAACTTTCCCTCTTCCTGATGCACAGCTCGATCGCTTTTTAATGACAATTGCAATTGGTTATCCGGCCCCAGAAGATGAGTTACAAATGATGCGACGTTTTCGTAACGATACACCATTAGAAAGTGTTACATCTGTTATCTCTTTAGAAGACATTTTAGAAGCGCAGAAACAAGTAAAAGAAATTTTCGTATCAGAACCGTTAGAACATTACATAATTAAACTTGCGCAAGCTACTCGAAATCACGATTACATTGCTAACGGTGTAAGCCCACGTGCCACTTTAGCTTTAGTGCGCGCAGTTCAAGCATTAGCCTTTTTACGTGGCAGAGAATATTGTACGCCTGAAGATATTCAATTTTTAGTTCCTTCTGTTTGGAATCACCGTATCGTCTTATCAATGGAAGGTGCATTACGCACGACAAAAAATGAAATTATGCAAAGGATTTTAAAAGAAGTTGATGTACCTGTGGAGATTGAACAAGCATGAATGGTCAACGCGTTGTAACTGTACCTTTATTTTTCCAGCTTCATATTATTCAATTAACTGTGCCAGTCGCGTTACTTTTCACATTCTTTTTCCCGCAACGAATGTTTATGTTTCTCTTTTTCTTCTATTATTTATTTGCGATTTTCATTTATAAATACGTCGCTTTCATAGAGAAAAAGTTTCAAGTTATAAATGAGAAACAGACGACTCGGCTATTTCCTGATGAAACTGGACAATTTTTTATTCATTTAAAAAATGGAGCAAGCATACCACTCGTGAATGGGGTTTGTTATTTTCATTTACATTCATCTCTTATACCGCATAAAGATCAAGGAATTGAACAAATTTCAAAGACATTATTCTCCTTTCCATTTTCACAACCTGCACATTCAGCGCAAAAATGGGATTTAACATTAACTGCGACGAAGCGTGGTGTGTTTCAAATTGAACAGTTCGAATGTGTATTAAAAGATCCATTTCATCAATTGAATGTACATTTACCTGTTTTTGATAAATTAAAGACCGAAATTATTGTGTATCCTTCTCCTAAAGAAGTAGCAGGTTTGCAAGAACTTCAGCAACTATTAAATGGTTCATATCGAACGAATTTTTCTTTTTACAATGATGAAACATCTATTATCGGTGTGAAACGATATGAACGTGAATCATTCCGCTCTATTCATTGGAAAGCATCTGCTAAAATGCAGGAATTACAAGCAAAACAATATGAACCAGTAAAAAATTATAGCTGGACGATTTGTCTTTCTTTAGCTGCTAATCGCGGGTTTGGTTGGAGAGATGATGTAGAAGAACTTATTTCATATGCAACATATATTTGCCAGTACGCAACGAAGCAGCAAATTCCGTTTGAATTGTTTATTAGTGTATTAGCAGAAGGTGGCCCTCTGCACTTACCATTAAACGAAGGACAAATGCATTATGGGAAGGCATTAGAGGAATTGGCACGTATTTCAGATGATAGTACACTTCTTCCAAAACAAGGATTTCTTCACTATGTAACGAGAAAAAGAGAACGCTCGTCTACGATGATTTACATCGGTATACAGAAGAATGAGCTCCCTCTTCTAACGCAACCTACATTTCTCATAAATATTGAAGGGATGGTGGAAGCAGTTGAAAACTTGGCTCTATCACGTTAATGACTTTATTCTGCTGCTTCTCCTTTCGTTATTAACGGAAAGAGACGAAATAGTTGGTATTGCTATATTTTTAGCGACCGGTTATGTAGGAGTACTTCTTATTAATAAATTAATGAAGAAAAAAACAACAGGATTTGTAATACTGTTAGTTGCTCAAATAGTCGGTTGTTCTTTCATCCTACCTTTTTCTCTTTTTGGCACAATTATGTTACCGCTTTTCTTCTTTATCGTACATGCAATTGGACCTGGGTATCCGGTGCAAAAGTCGTTAAGCGGTATTTTATGGTTTGTATTTTCAGCTATATTTCATGCCCCTTTTCCACCGTTATGGAAATTGTTATTATTAGTTTTACACATTATGATTACATTTTGGCAAACAGGTTCAAATCGTAATCAACAGCTATTACGTTTCACTTCTATTATTGCTATTGGAACAATTAGTGCTTTACTTATTCCGGTATTCCCTTATATTCGTCTTGTTTTTTCTTATATCGTTCAAGTAGTTGCGTTAGGATTCGGATACGCTATCAATCCGTTGTTTTCGGCAGCTGCATTAAAAGAAACAGATGATTTTTGGTCGAATAAAGGGAATCTAAAAGATCCTACTATTAAAGATGATCTGGAGCCACTTCCTTTTGATCCAACTCTTATAAATAGCATAACCATAATAGTCTGTACCACCATCGCCATTTATATCGTTTGGAAAATAATAAAACATCGAAAACATTTAAGTTTACCAAATATACCAGTCTTCGAATCTACAATCATTACTGATAAAGAAGGTATGAGCCAAAAACGAATGAAGCGAAATAAACCACCACATAATGAAATTCGAAAAGAAATTTTCAAACTGGAAAGTAAATTATCCCCTCCTTTAAACCGGGAACGAGGAGAAACAGTTGAAGTATGGTTAGAAAGAATTCATGATGATGAAGGTATACATATTCAGAGGCATATTATTATAGATGCGTATAATGCAGTACGTTATTCAAATGGTGAAAACATTGTACTTCTGAATGAATTTAAAGAAGAGGTTCATAAGCTTTATGCGTATGAGAAGAGTTTGAAGAAAAAGAAAAAATGATGTATACAAAAAGACTCCTATTAAACTGAACTGAACCCAAAAAATTAGACAAATATATTAAGCAGCTACTAAGGATTGAACTCTGTATTGCACAGGGGACAAT
>NZ_JAAMNK010000022.1:0-81031 GCF_011066025.1 Bacillus sp. EKM202B
TCCCCTGTGCAATACAGAGTTCAATCCTTAGTAGCTGCTTAATATATTTGTCTAATTTTTTGGGTTCAGTTCAAAATCTCTAGTCTTTTACTTCGTTTCACGATGTAACGTTACTCGCTTTAATCGTGGACAATATTTTTTTAGTTCGATGCGCTCGGGATTGTTTCGTTTATTTTTTTTAGAAATGTAATTACGATCACCGCACTCCGTACAAGCTAATGTAATATTTACACGCATATGTAATTCTCCTCTCTTTCAAAGATTGCAACTAAAACGTAATGATTACGATTTATATATTATATAACTTCATTCTATTTGTCAATCACACAACAAAAGGATTCTAAATAGAACCCTTTTGTTTTTAGTAATCTATCATTTTGATTAAAACGATTCGTATGTAACGAACTCGCTAATTGGCTTTCGATATCCTCTAGGACGAATTTTAGTGGTATCACTTTTCCCTATCGTAACCATTAAAACAGGTACTATATGCCCTGGCATATTCAACTCATTTTGTACTGCTTTTTCATCAAAACCAATCATTGGACACGTATCATAGCCGTAATATTTAGCAGCGTACATAAAAGTCATTGCGCTTAACGAAGCATTTCTAATCGCTTCCTCTTCCATGAAGCGCTCTCCTTTTCTTTCATATAACCCTTTCGTTTGCCTAATTGTATCTTCATATTCACATTCATCAATCATTTTTAAAACCTTCATACCAAAATAAATATTTTCAACATTTTGATACGCTCTCTTATCACCACAAACAAGCACTACAGCAGATGCACTCGCTACTTTATATTGTCCGAAAGCTAATTCTTTTAATTTTCCTTTTCGCTCTTGATCACGAATTACGACATAATGTGCATGTTGCAAATTATAACAAGAGGGGGAAAGCTTTGTTAACTCAAATATTTTTTTAAAATCCTCATCAGGGATTTCTATGCCTTGTATAAATTTCATTGCGGAACGCCTAGCAGTTGCCAATTCTTCAAAGTTCACCATATATCCTCCTTAATAACTATAAATTTAAATATACATTAATTTATACAAATGAATAAATCAAATTAAAACACTTTAAATTACAGATAATAATTATGATTTACAAAAAAAGACAAAAAGCTGAAACAATTAGTTCATACGAAATTCACATGAATCTATTACTATAGAAGTTGTACATAGTGAATTTATTAACAATCACGTTTACTCATATAGAATCTCACTCGAAAGGAGTTGAAAGTATGAAAACTAAATATCGTTTTATGATCTCATCATTTGCTGCTTGCGCTTATATGATTTGGTATTTAGTATAAATAACAACCTCACTTGTAAATAGGAAAAGGTGTGTATATAAATGGAATATAATCAATCAACAGTTAACTACTGGAAAGCTTTTGTATTACCGTATACATTTGCTTTAGAAGAGTTAAAAACAAAATTTGAAATTATGAACCGGGAAGCTCAATTTTTAGAGGATTACAACCCGTTTGAACATATAAAAACTAGACTAAAACAACCTGAAAGTATTATAAAAAAGCTAGAGCGAAAAAACTTATTGCCAACAATTGAAAATGCTCAAACAAATTTGCAAGATATCATTGGTATTCGTATTACATGTTGCTTCGTAGAAGACATCTATCATTTAAAAGAAGTAATTCAAAAGCGTGAGGATATGGAAGTCATAGAAGTAAAAGATTATATCGCTAACCCAAAAGGAAACGGATATAAAAGTTTACACATGATTATTAAGTATCCCTTATCACTAAATTCTGGTACAAAAGATGTATTTGCAGAAATTCAGTTACGTACACTTGCAATGGACTTTTGGGCAAGTTTAGAACATAAACTTTATTATAAATATGAAGGAAATATACCTGAATATTTAAAAGATGAACTACATGATGCAGCAATGAAAGCTGAAGATCTTGATAATAAAATGGCAACCATTCGCCAAGATATTGATGACATTGAAGCATGCTCAAATCAAATTCTGTTACCACTATAAAAAAGGTTCTCTTCAAGGAGAACCTTTTTTATTTCTTCTCTATCGTGCGGACCTCTTCGATCTTCCAGGTCTCATCTTCTTTTCCAAGCGCATACTGTACTTTCTTTTGAATAGCAATTTCCCCATCTAATTCTTTTTCCTTTGTTTCAACAATGATATATCCTGCTTTACTAGCTTTCATATCTATATGTTCCAATTCAATTTTTTTATTTCCTTTTTGAAAAGCTGCTTCTTTTTGTGTTTTTAAGTCTTCGGCACTAGGTAGCTTCTTTGAAAATAACTCCATATGTTCAGCAAATTTTCGTTCATTCGTCGTCCGTACAAATGCCTCAATAACATCTTGAATAGACTGTTCTTCCTCTTTCGTTATCTGTACTTTTTCTTCAGTTTTTTTCGTAGTAGGTTTTTGTTCTATATTATTCTCTTGAGGTTGACATCCAACTAGCAATAATACAAAGAATAGAAGAAAACTTAAATTCCGTAAAAAAAATCTCATCTGTCCATCTCCTAAAAAGAAAAGTGAGGCATTTTGCCTCACTTTCGTTCATAATTAGCGTCTTCCTTTATTCGGGTCGCCACCACCAACAATATCAAAGACACGTTTCGCTATATTTGTATTCTCTTGAACACCGGAGAATAAGTATTTACCTGGTCCAAATGCATATACGTTTACATCTTCACCTGTATGTCCACCTGTTGTCCACCCTGTAACCGAACGCTTATTGAAGATATCTTCAATCGCATTATCAATCTTCGTTACATCTTTTGATGGAGCTATATCATTTACAGCTTTAATTTCTTCTGGTGTTAATTGTAAATCGATATATTTTTTCAATGTTTCTTCTACATTTGCACCTTTTGCAATCTCATTTGCCATAAAGTCTGGTGTACGTTTTGCAGCTTTAATTGGATCTACTTTAAAGTTGTACTCACCATTCGCACCTAGAGATAATCCACCTGTAGCGTGGTCTGCGGTTGCAACGACTAACGTATTTTTATCTTTTTTCGCAAACTCAATCGCTGCTTTAAATGCTTTTTCAAAGTCCTCCATTTCACTCATTGCACCGACAATATCATTATCATGCCCAGCCCAGTCGATTTGACTTCCTTCAACCATTAAGAAGAAACCATCTTTGTTTTTGTTTAAACGTTCAATTGCTGCATTCGTCATTTCTTCTAGTGAAGGTGTTTTCTCATTGCGATCAATCATTTTATCTAAACCGCCTGGTGCAAATAAACCAAGGATTTGATCATTTTTATCATTTAACAATTGATCTCGATCTGTTACGTAGCTATAACCAGATTTCTTAAACTCTTCTGTAAGATTACGATCTTTTCTAACAAAGTTCTTTACACCGCCGCCAAGCATAACATCAACTTTATGCTTCCCTTTAATTTTTTCATCAAAATAATCATTTGCAATTACGTCCATATTTTTACGGCTAATATCATGAGCACCGAAAGCAGCTGGTGTTGCATGTGTAATTTCAGAAGTCGCAACAAGTCCCGTTGATTTCCCTTTTTCTTTCGCTTGTTCAAGAACAGTTTTCACTTCTGCTTTATCATTATCAACCGCAATTGCCGCATTATATGTTTTAATCCCTGCTGACATAGCTGTTGCCGCTGATGCAGAGTCTGTAATATTTTCATGTTCATCTTCCGGATATGTTTTTTGTGTTCCTACAAGATGCTTATCAAATTCTGTAGATTCCATCTCGAATGTTTTTGGATTATCCTTCATATAACGATGAGCCGTCATATATGAAGGACCCATGCCATCTCCAATTAACACAATAACATTTTTAATCTTTGCATTGTTTCCGCTCTCATCTGCATTAACCTCACTAGAACGTGTAAAATTCCATGTTGCTACCGAAGTAACTGCTAACGACGCCACAACTGCAAATGGCCATGCTTTTTTTACAAACTTTTTCACTGTCTTGTCCCCCTAATTAGGTTATTCATTTCCCACTATCAAATTTAATAGAAGACTGTTAAGGGAAAATTAGTTATATGTAAATTTTTTGTTAACTTATGTAAATATAAGTTATAATTTGTATAAGTTTGTCTTTTCATATCAAGCATCGTTCCCTTTACAATCTAAATATAAACAAGTTGGATTTCCTTTAACGTAAACCTCTTATTTTACATTTCGAATCTATTTTTATGAAAACAAATAGAAATGTGGTGTACTTTTATGAAAATAGTAAAGCTAAATGAATCTTTCATTGTTGAATTACTCAATCTTTGCAAATCTGTTGGATGGTTACAAGATGAAATCTTTATGAAAAAACAATTCAAAATGTACCTCTCTATTGGCACACTTGTAGGTTATATTCATGAAAATAAACTCATTGCAACTGGAGGTGTATTTCCCTTTACAAGTAGCTTTTCTTCCATTGGCATGTTAATCGTTCATCCTCATTTTCAAGGACGAGGAATTGGACGTATGTTACTAGATAGCTGTTTGAAACACGCTCACTCAAAACAACCAATTGCACTTATTGCAACAAAAGCTGGCGAGCCCTTATACACATCATGCGGATTTCAAACAGTAACGACGATACATCGTTTTGAAAAACAAACTACTAAGACGAATACCGTTCAAACACAACAAGTGAAAGAAAAAGACCTTATCTCTATTACCTCTCTCGATGAAATTGTAACTGGTGCCAATCGCTCTCTACTCTACTCATTATTATTACCAAGAGCTGTACACTCTTTTAAAATTGAGAGAAATAACTGTATAGAAGCTTTTTCCTTCTGTATACAGAAAGGGAATATTTTATGTATCAATCCACTTATCGCAAAACAAGAGGAAGATGCTATTCGATTATTAAAAAAGATTTGTGAGTGTTGGCATGGTATCGTACGAATTGATGTCCCGCATTCACAATTTACATTTCGTAACTTTCTTCAAACAGACAATTTCCAAGAAACGCTCCTTTCACCTCTTATGATAAAAAATGGTAGCCAACTTCCTGGAAATCGTAATATGCTATTTGCTGTGATAGATACAGCATTATGTTAGAAAGGAGACAACTAATTGAAGCAGTTTAGCTATTTTATGGTAGGTTGTCTTACTCTTACACTATTAGTAGGATGTAGTGCAGCAGAAAAGCCAGTAGAACAAGTAAAACAAGTTAAAAATACAATTACAGCAAAACTAGCTACCGAGGAAAAAATGGTAGAAATAGACGGTCAAACGATTTACTTTAAAAAAATCGGTAATGAAAAACCACCTTTACTTATGATCCATGGATTTGGAGGATCATCAGATGGTTTCCAAAAGATTTATTCCGATTTAGCAAAAGATCATACGATTATTTCTGTAGATGCTTTAGGATTCGGGCGTTCATCTAAGCCGATGGATTTTTATTATTCTTTCCCAACTCATGCAAATTTGTATTATAAGTTAATGAAAAAACTAGGGTATGATTCATTCGCAATATTAGGGCATTCGATGGGTGGAGAAATTTCTCTTAATTTAACATATTTATACCCTGAAGCGGTTACCCACCTTATTTTAACTGACGCTACAGGTGGCCCTCATACATTCGTTCATAAACAAGGATCACCAAAGCCACAGTTGTCGACTGATTTAAGTGCCGTTTCTTCAATTGCAGATTATGATGAGAGCAAAGTGAAATTCAAGCGTAATGATGAAGAGCATTATAATAAAATGAAGTTATGGCCTAGACGACTTAAAATCAATGCAAATGAAATGAAACAACCAACTTTAATTATATGGGGAAGAAATGATAGTAGCGTTTCTTGGAAAGAAGGAGAAACGTATCACCAATTCTTAACAAACAGCACTTTACATATTATTGAAAAAGGTTATCACGCACCATTTCGCCAAGAACCACAAGAATTTGTAGGGTATGTAAAAGACTTCTTTAACAATAATACGATCCAATTTGAAAAATAACATAAACGGGTATCTCATTTTGAGATACCCGTTTTCATATATTAAGCAGCTTGCTTTTGACGTTTTTGAGTTTTTGATCCCAATACTTTCGGGATAATGAAACCATCCATTCCAAATTTCCCAGCGTTCATACCGGAAACAAGAACAAACATAGATAAGATAACCATCTCAGGGTTCACACCGATTGACCCACTAAACATATAGGAAAAGTTCATTACAAGGCCAAAAAAGACCGCTGTTTTTGTTAAACAGCCTACAATTAAACCAATTCCAACTAAAATTTCTCCCCATGTTACAAGTGTATTAAACAAATCTACATTTGGAATTGCAAATTCTTGTAAAAATGATGCCCACCAAGATTGAACAGCCGGTTGTGCTCCTTTAGATTTTTCAATTGCACCTTGTAAATAACCCGTTGCATCGAATCCTTTTCCTTGTAGTTTACCAATTCCAGCCATTAACCATGTGTAACCAAGATATACTCGAATTACTGCTAATACAAAAGAAACTGCTTTGTTTTCTCTTAAAAATTGAATAACCATATCTTCCTCCTAAAGGTGTAATTAAGTCAGTTACAGGTAATATAATAACATTAGTTACTTATTTTTCAAACGTTAATTATGAATAATTTGTGTCATACATATTAAACATTAAAAACTAACGTTTATATAGTAACTTTTATTACCTATAAAAACTTGAACATATCATACCACAGGTGATAATCATTTTCATTGAAAAAATTGTAAAAAAAATGTGTGCTAAATGTGAAACGTGTTTATTCTATATTTAAATAAACACGTCTCGCACTACTTATATAATCGAAAAGTATCGGTCTCTTCATCAATTAATCTCGCTTCTTGAAAGGCTTCTTCTAACGTTTTGTCATGGTTAATAACACTGTAAAATAAGCGTATTGTAAACATAAGCGCTGCATTCCCATCTACGTAATCTATCGACCCAATATACGATTTTGCGCCACTATATAAAAATGATTCTGCTAATTTCCCCTCCCCTAACGTGCACCCACTATTTACAATATGTGTATTATGCAATTTTGCATATTTATAAATTTCTTTCGCTCCAAAGTTCCCTCTCGGTTCATCTTGTTCGTAAATATCTTCACCTAACTCTTCCATGACAAACTTTCCTTCCTCACCATGAAAGCAAAAAACAACATAATTGATATCGTTATATAAGTTCTTTCCAGAAAGAATTTCCACGAAATCATTCGGCCTACCAATCCAATATGTCACAACTCTTGCCCCAAAATATTCAAGCGATGCTCGGATTGATTGTGCCTCTAAATCAGAATTAAAGCCAACTACTAGTGCAACATTCAACATACACCCTCCATCCTATAATTAGATCTCCTCAATCAAACTATTAAGGGATACATCCATTTTATATATACCCGTTTCTTTCAAAAAATCAGATCTAGTTAAAACGACTTTCTGTAAATATTGCCGATACGCTGTAATTGTCCCGTCGTGAGATACAATGCAAATTCTTTCCGCCCCCAGCTCATAACACCAAAGAAGAAATTCATCTACTATTTGCTGAAAACGATTCTCTGAAATAGTATTTATACCTTCCGTCCATAACTGCTTATTTGTACTTTTCGCAATCGAAAAATGTGGAAATAAATTTGTTATTATTCCTTGATCTACTATGTGATCACATGGTAATGTTTTCGCTCCTTCTCGATAAGGAAAAATACGTGGGGATGCATATGGATGAACGATTTTTTGACAAGCTACTTTCTCACTCCATATCGCCGCCGTTTGTAAAGTTCTAAGTGTAGGGCTAGCGATTAATATATCTGTTTTCTGTAATGGTACATTGAATTGAATGAATCCAGCCTGATTCCTTCCCTCATCCGTTAATGATGGATTCAACATTTGTAAACTTGCCGGCAAATCCTTTGTATGTTCTCCTTCACCGTGCCGAACAAAGACGAGTTTCATACCCATCCTCCTCTCTCCATGAAATCCTTCAACATAATTTCTTCCCTATCTCATTCATTATTCCTGCTATAAAAAAACAATATGTAAAAAGTATTTGACATAAATAACAGGAAAATATTACAATTGCATATGTAAAATACTTTTTACAAGGAAGAGGGGAATTATAAATATGAAATGGATAACCATCTTAATTGGAATGATTATATGGGGATATATAAACGGATTTTTTAGTAGTGATAAAACTGCTAATCCTTGGATTACAGATGATGAACGAGAAACAAAAATTAAACAGAAAGCAATTATTGCAAGCTGGTCCGGTGTTTTTATGTTTTGTACCATTAACCTCTTAAACAAATGGTTAGGTGTAGAAACAAACAATACATCACCTTACTTACCATCTCCTATCGCAACTATTTTAAAAGAAAATATAGAGTTACAAATTTTATTTATGCTATTTATTACGTATGGCATCTTTTACATATACTACCGAAGAAAATTAAGCGCTTAACTTTTTATCTCATGATTATCCTCCTAAATGGTTATAGTAATTAGGACGAAATGAAAGGAGCGATAGAAAAATGAGTAACTCGAATGATTTTTTAGATACACTGCATGAAAAACAAGCAAAAGATGAACAAAATAAAAAACGTCAGGGGAACGGAAACCCAGCGAAAAAGAAGCCAAATAAAACACATAAATAACAATAAAAAACCTGCCTAAAATTATCTTTTAGGCAGGTTTTTTATTCTTCTTTCACCGAGATAACATTTTCCCAATTCCATTTCTCATAATACCACTCTGGTACATCTATATTTTCAATCCACTTCATTTCATGCTTTCCATCTTTATGAGCAAGCCATACATCCGCTTTCTTACGGTCTGAACGTATCCATATTAATTGATTACTCTTATTCATGAAGAGCGGATGATAATCTCCTTGCCTATGAGGTGGCTTTGTGATTCGATGTTGTTCGTCGCTTGTACTATCGATTTCATATAAAGATGGTAGTGGTCTTTTTTCTGGTGGAGTTTCTATCCCCGCCTCTTTTACTCGTGAAACGATAATTACGTTATCATTCTTCCATGTAAAATCCCAATCGACATATCCTTTCGGTGTAAATGTGTTCTGTTGAAGTGCTGGCAATTCTTTTACTTTTAAATGTTTATTCTCTAACGCAACTCTCCCGCTTCCTTCAATATAGGCCAATATATTGTTGGCTGGCGCCCATTTGAACCATTGTGTGTTTAATAACATTTGATCTACCTTTTCAAAACGACTACCATCTGCACGAACTAAGCAAAGCGTATTGCTATCAGCTGACCATGAAGCTGTCGGTACTGCTAAAAATGAAATCCACTTTTGATCTGGCGACCACTGAAAGCCACTTGCAACTAATGCTAGGAAATCATCATGTTCATTTGGTAATGCATACAAATGCTTCATTTTATGAGGATTCATATGTGCATCTTTTTGTACTTCATATAGCTGGGCTCCTGTCCACCCTGTTGGAAGTAAATGTGCTTCAGATGATACAAAAAACTTCTTTCCATCAGGATACCATGCATAATCTCCTACACCTGCCGATACATTTTCAAAATCTGTATTCTTTTTTTCTACATCAAATGTATTTAATGTACCTGTAAATATAAATGCAATTATATTTTCTGTTGGTGACCATTGATAATTCGATGCTTCTGAGTGAAACGGCGTAACTTTCTTTCCATCTTTCAGCCGATATAACTCAAGACTACCTTCTTTCTTTCCTTTTACATATGCCAGCCACTCTCCATCATGAGACCACTTTGGCCCTGTTATATACTCTCCTTTTGTAAGTTGTTTCTCTTTCCCCTCAACTTTAATCCAGAGGTCATGATGACGAATAAAAGCAATTTTCGCTTCATTATTTTCTGCGCTACTATTAATGATTGAACATAAAAATAAGACTAACATTGTACCAACGCTTACTATGAACCGTTTCATAATACCCCTCCATTTCCCTCATAGCATTCCTCAATGTCCACCTACAATATGTAAAAAATACCTATTCGACATAATCAGAAAAAATTTCCCAAGAAATTTTAAATTCATAGAGGATTGGTATGAATTATGCCGAAAATATAGTTTATCTAACATCCGATTATGTAATTCGAGATAAATTTGTAAGATTAATTTTCGGAATATTGACACTTTTTATCAGGGGGAGTTTCTATGAAAAAAACTACATCTACACTACTGAGTATGGCGCTCGTCTTTTCCAGTTTTGGAGCTTTAAGCGCCCATGCTGAATCACTGCAAAAAGAGAAGCAATTTAGTCCACAGTTAAAAGCAAACATTACACAATGGGGAGAAAATAAAATTGCGCAAAATGTTGAAACAAAAACATCAAAAGAAATATCTGTCATTGTAGAATTGCAACATGCTCCACTCGCTTCACAAAGTAACATTCAACATGCTCCAGATTTACAAAATAATAATGCCCAGTCTTATCATGCGCAACTAAAAAAAGCACAAGAAGATACTACTAAGAAAATAAAAGAAAAAGCACCGAAAGCAACGATAAAAGAAACGTATAGTACCTTATTTTCTGGGTTTTCTATCTCTATCCCAGGGGATCAAATTACCGCTCTAGCTTCTTTACCTGAAGTAAAAGCAATTTATCCAAACTTAACATACAAATTACATGAAACGTCAAAAAGTCTGGCTAATCAAGAAACACCAAATATTGGAGGACCGACAGTTAGTGCGCCTGAAGCTTGGAATTTAAAAGATCCGACTGGCAAACCACTTGATGGAAAAGGAATGAAAGTCGCTATTATCGATTCAGGTGTAGACTATACACACCCTGATTTAAAAGCAAATTATATCGGCGGCTATGATACAGTCGATGAAGATAATGATCCGATGGACGGAAACGTACACGGTACTCATGTTGCTGGAATTATCGCTGGTAATGGAAAAATAAAAGGGATTGCTCCAAATGCCTCTATACTTGCTTACCGTGTCATGAATGATGGGGGTACTGGTACAACCGAAGATATTATTCAAGGTATTGAGCATGCTATTCAAGATGGTGCCGATGTTTTAAATCTATCTCTTGGTCAAGATTTAAATGTACCCGATCAACCTGTAACAATGACGCTAGAACGTGCGGCGAAACTTGGTGTTACTGCGGTCGTATCAAATGGAAATGATGGACCCAAACCTTGGTCTGTAGATGCACCTGGGAATGCAAGTAGTGTCATCTCTGTTGGAGCATCTACAGTTTCTATTCCATTTCCAACATTCCAAGTAGCTGGTTCCAATAAAACTTACCAAGGATTACCGTTATCAAAATCGGATTTCCAAGTAGGAAACGATGCCCAGCTTGTATATGTTGGATACGGTAATCCAGGTGATTACTCTAAACAAGATGTAAAAGGTAAGTTCGCGCTTGTCTTACAAGGGACTTCGAGCACGTTAGTAAAAGCAGAACAAGCAAAACAAGCTGGCGCTCTCGGCGTGCTACTAATTTCTAACGAAAAAGAAATTAATATTATGCCAGAATATTTTGGTCGTGAAGAAGTAGCTCTTCCTGTTATGCAGCTATCCAATACGAATGGCGAAGAGTTGAAAAATTTAATTACAAAACGAAAGAAAAATATAAAAATTGGACAACCAAAACAAACAGAACTTATTGGTAATTTTAGTTCAAGGGGACCATCACAAGGAAGTTGGCTTATAAAGCCTGATGTTGTTGCACCTGGCGTACAAATTACAAGTACAGTACCAAGAGGTGGCTATGAATCTCACAATGGGACAAGTATGGCTGCGCCGCAAGTAGCTGGAGCCGTTGCTCTATTACGTCAAATGCATCCTGATTGGACGACAGAACAATTAAAATCATCTCTTGCCAATACAGCCGAAACATTAAAAGACGTAAATGAAAACACATATCCTGTTATGACACAAGGATCGGGCTTAATTAATATTCCAAAAGCAGTAAAAGCGGACGCATTAGTTACACCAAACAATGTAAGTTTCGGTCTAATTAAACCAAATAGCGGAAAAGTAAAATTAACACAAAATATTACATTACAAAATCTTTCTAGCAAAAAGAAAAACTTTTCAACTCGCATTGAACTATTAGATACAAAAACGAAAGTTCAAACTTCTTTCGCTTCTTCTGTGAGCGTAAAACCGAATAGTAACATAGAAAAACCTTTTACCATTACTGTGGATAGTTCTTTGCCACAAGGTGTATATACAGGGAATGTATATGTAAAAGAACAAGGTAAGACAGAAGAAATACGTATTCCATTTACATTTAGCATTGATCCAAAAGAATACAAACGTATTGATGGCCTTGAAATTGTTAATTCTACTTTCAGTCCAAATAATGACCAAATACTAGATGACAACCTTATCAATTACTATTTAGTTACACCCGTTGAGGATGTAACGTTTCACGCTAATTTAATTACGAAAGACCGAGTAACCTATCAAGGTATCGTTTATCAAGGTAAAAATGAAACACCAGGTTATAAATCTTTCAAATGGAATGGTACAAAAGTTGGTGGATCACCTCTGCCTGACGGCTTATACCAAATTGAAGCTGTTGCTTCTAATTCTGGTGGAGAAACGAAACAAACAGGGGCTGTGTTTGTCGACCGCACTGCACCTAAATTAACACACGAAGTTGATCAAGAAAATCTCATAATTAGAGGGAAAGTAACTGATATACTGTTAGATTGGATGACAGAATCCGGATGGATTGCTCCAGGGCATCCTGTCACGATACAGTATGAAATTAACGGGAATGGCACATGGGAAAATGCATTCCTGAACCATTGGGAGAAAAACTACGAAATTTATTTCGATCGTAGTCAATTACAGCAAGGAAAGAATACCATTCACATTGTAGCAACTGATGCCGCTGGAAATACATCTAATTTGAATGTTGATTTAGAAGTGAAATAATTAAATTATTGTTGACAATCTTTTAAAAATAGTTTTATAATACGAAACATAGTTTAGTTGAACGAATTATATATCGGCTTTGAAGGAATACTAGTAGCGACTTATATCCCTGTCTCAGAGAACTGATGGTTGGTGTAAATCAGTACATATACAAGCGTGAATTACAATTCTGGAGCTTCTTTCCCGTAGTGCACATAGTGCATGAAGAGGAAGACGGATCTTTCCGTTATCTTAAAGTGAGTGGTAAACAATTTTTATGTTTACAATTAGGGTGGTACCGCGATTTTTATCGTCCCTATCGGATTTTCCGATAGGGGCTTTTTTGCGTCCTTCCCTTTTATACAACTTCATATATACGCATTGAAAGAATCGCAGTAGTATATTATATCCCTGTTACAGAGAGCTAGTGGTCGGTGGAAATTAGCACATATATAAGTACGAATTACAATTCTGGAGCTTCTTTTTCGTAGTGCTTTTATGCATGAAGGAAAAGACGGAGTTTTTCCGTTATCATGAATTGAGATGTAAGTGTATTTTCACTTACAAATAGGGTGGTACCGCGATTCTTTCGCCCCTATCGGATGTTCCGATAGGGGCTTTTTCTATTTCTCAAAGAAACAAATGTTAAATAATTCCGAATCTTATGATAAAATTTTATAAGCGCTTACAATTTGAAAGGGGGTGATATAAGCTATACGAAACTCATATTCAATTTTATAGAAAACAAGGAGGATGTCTAAATGACAAAGAAAACAGAAATCCCATCGCATTTAAAACCATTCGTATCCACACAACATTATGATCAATACACACCGGTGAATCACGCTGTGTGGCGTTACATTATGAGACAAAATCATAGCTTCTTAAAAGACGTTGCCCATCCAGCCTATGTGAATGGACTACAATCATCTGGTATTAATATAGATGCAATTCCAAAGGTAGAAGAAATGAATGAATGCTTAGCACCAAGCGGCTGGGGAGCTGTAACAATTGATGGCCTTATTCCTGGCGTCGCATTTTTCGATTTTCAGGGGCACGGATTACTACCAATTGCAACAGATATTCGTAAAGTAGAAAATATCGAGTACACACCAGCTCCAGATATTGTACACGAAGCGGCAGGACACGCACCGATTTTACTTGATCCTACATATGCAAAATATGTGAAACGTTTTGGGCAAATTGGTGCAAAAGCTTTCTCTACAAAAGAAGAACATGATGCATTTGAAGCTGTTCGTACATTAACGATTGTCAAAGAAAGCCCTACTTCTACTCCTGATGAAGTTAAGGCTGCTGAAAATGCTGTAATTGCAAAACAAAACTTAGTTTCTGGTTTATCAGAAGCTGAACAAATTTCACGTCTTTTCTGGTGGACAGTGGAGTACGGATTAATTGGTAATATTGACGATCCAAAAATCTATGGTGCTGGCCTTCTTTCCTCTGTCGGCGAAAGCAAACATTGCTTAACAGATGCTGTAGAAAAAGTTCCTTTCTCAATTGAAGCTTGCACAGGGACAACTTATGATGTGACAAAAATGCAACCACAGCTATTTGTTTGTCAATCATTTGAAGAGTTAACTGAGGCGCTTGAGACGTTCTCTGAAACGATGGCATTCAAAACAGGTGGCACAGAAGGATTAGAAAAAGCAATTCACTCCGAAAATCATGCCACAACTGAGTTAAGTAGCGGATTACAAATTACAGGTACATTTACAGAAACAATTAAAAATGATGCCGGCGAAGTCATTTACATGCGAACAAGCTCTCCAACTGCATTAGCAATTCATAATAAGCAGTTGGCAAATCATTCTACTTCTGTACACAGTGATGGATTCGGGACACCAGTCGGATTACTAAATGGTAATATCGCACTAGAAGATTGTACAGAAGAAAAGTTACAGTCATTAGGCATTACAATTGGAAACGGTGCAGATTTTACTTTTGCAAGTGACATTCATGTAAAAGGAACAGTAACTGATATTGTAAAGAATGATAATAAAATTGCCCTTATCTCATTTATAGATTGTACAGTTACCTATAAAGATCGTTTACTATTTGATGCTTCATGGGGCGCATTTGATATGGCTGTTGGTTCAACAATTACTTCCGTATTCCCAGGTGCCGCAGATGCCGCAGCATTTTTCCCATTGGATGAAGAAGTACAAGAAATCCCTGCTCCACTTGTACTGAATGAACTTGAACGTATGTATCAAACAGTTCGAGATATTCGAAGCGAAGGTATTTTACACGACGTCCATATCGATCAATTAGTAGCAATTCAAGAAGTATTAAATACATTTTATGCGAAAGAATGGCTGCTTCGCCTTGAAATATTAGAATTACTTTTAGAGCATAACAAAGGGCATGAAACATCTGCAGCATTACTACATCAACTTTCTACTTTCACAACTGACGAAGCTGTAACACGCCTTATTAACAATGGTCTTGCGTTACTGCAGGTAAAGGATGTGAAAAATGATGCTAAGATTAACTGAAGAAGAAGTTCGCGAGGAGTTATTGAAGGTAGATAAATGGATGGTAAAAGATGAGAAATGGATTGAACGAAAATATATGTTTTCCGACTACTTAAAAGGAGTCGAATTTGTCTCTGAAGCCGCCAAACTATCAGAAGAACATAATCACCATCCATTTATCCTTATCCAGTATAAAGCAGTTATTATTACTTTGTCATCTTGGAATGCAAAAGGTTTAACGAAACTAGATTTTGAGCTTGCAAAACAATTTGATGAACTATTTTTACAAAACGAAAATGCAATTATAAGAAAATAAAAAAAGAGAAGCCTTTTTAGGCTTCTCCTTTTATTTTGAAATGGATACAATGTCCAAATGGATCCTCGACTTGTAATATTCCATCTTTGTACGTAGCAATTTTGCCAATATTTTTTAAGCTTTCACATACTTGCTCTTTTTGTTTTTCATCCGCTAGTACAATTGTGAAATATTTCAAACCAACAGAACCCGGCATTTGCGGTGGTACCCCTTCACCTTGCCACGTATTTAAACCGATATGATGATGATAACCACCTGCTGATACGAACAACGCTCCATTACGAGCTGGGATCGTTACTTCAAAACCAAGACCATCAACATAGAAACGTTTCGCTTCCTCTAAATCAGCTACATGGAAATGAATATGCCCCATCACAGTACCAGCTGGAAATCCATTCCATGTACTTCCTTGCTGTAATAATTCTTCACCAGCTAACGGGTTACTAACAAATGGGAGTTCTCCATTCTCATCACGCCAAACTTCTTTTTGTCGATCATGATAAATTTCAATCCCGTTTCCATCTGGATCAGCTAAATAAAGAGCTTCACTAAAGTAATGATCGGCTCCGCCATGTAGTGGATATACCATCTCTACAAGATGACGAAGAACATTCGCTAAATCCTGCCTACTTGGTAATAAAATTGCGTAATGATATAACCCTGTTCTTGCTCTTTGCTTCGGAAAAGCTTCTTTCTTTTCTTCAATGATAAGAAGTGGTTCATCATTTTCATTCCCAAATGTAACGACTGCTTCCTCTTCTTTTAGCACCTTCATACTTAGTACTTCCGTATAAAACTCTAGTGATTTCTTTACATTAGATACGTATAAATGAACAACATCAAGTGTTGTATCGGGATGAAGTTGAAAACTCATCTTGTTAGCCCCCCCATTTAAATTAGTTCTTCTTTGACATTTTTTCTTTTAAGAAATTATCTACAAAACCATCAGCTTTTGCAACAAATAAGTATGCACCCATTGCTAATAATGCAAGTTCTAATTCGAAACCAGGATTTTTTCCATCTCCCAATAAACCAGCTGACCATTTCACTTTTACGATTGCCCCAACCATAACAAGTGCAAATAATAATCCAATATATCTTACACCTAAACCTAGAATTAATAATAGGCCTCCAACTAATTCAAATGTTGCTACACCGTATGCCAGTCCTCCTGGTAAACCAATGCTTGTAAACCACCCTGCAATATTGTCAATTCCTGATTGGAATTTTGTTAAACCGTGCATAAAGAACGTTACCCCTAACACGATACGAATAATTAAGTTACCAATATGTTGATTCATTTCTTTCTCTCCTTTATAGTTTTCTTATACAAAACTTTTATTTACATTACAAAAAATACACTAATTTTTTTTATTCGTCAATTCATTTTCATTGGGAAAAAATATATTTTTTTTGCTATGATACAAATAGTTGTTTACAAAAAGGAGCTTGATTTTATGAATATTGGTTCTGCAATACGTGAAATTCGTCAACGTAGAGGCATAACAATTGCACAAATTTGTGAAGGAACAGGCCTTTCTAAAGGCTTTATGAGTCAGGTTGAAAATAATAAAACATCACCATCTATCTCAACGTTAGAAACGATCTCAAATTTTTTAAACGTTCCCCTTCCCTATTTATTGTTAGAACAAAAAGATCGATTGAAAATTGTTAAAAAAGAAGAACGAAAATACAGTGTATACGGCAAAGATGAGCAAAGAATTGAACATGTTGCGGAGCAAGGTGGCCTTCGCCTGAATCTCGTAGAAATTCCTGCCGGGTTTCCGAAAGAAAACTCACCAAATGCCCATGAAGGTGAAGAGTGTCATCTTGTATTACGCGGAAAGCTAGAAGTTCAACATGGTGAAGATATTGCAATTGTAGAAGAAGGTGATTCTTTCTCTTGGAATGCATGCGTTCCACATATTGTTCGTAATGTAGGAAAAGAATCCGCACTATTACTTATCTCTAGTCATGCGGAGAATCGAAAACGCGTTTACTAATCAATAAAAAAGAAGCCTGCTTCAAACAGGCTTCTTTTTTATTCTCGTATAATCCCGTAACTTGTCCCAACTAGCACCGTCTTTTCATGTTGATTGCGATAAACTGATTCGATTGAAACTTTTTTATACCCTTCCATTTGCTCTATATTTGTTAAAGTTAATTCACAAGTAATCGTATCCCCTGTAAAAACTGGTCTAATAAACTCACTTACTAATTCTCTTGCTATGTAATGTAACTCTTCGCCTACTTTCGTTCCAATGCTAGCAGTCAATAAACCATGAACCATTAATCGGCCATTCTCATCATATTCCATATGATGTCTCCCTTTATCACCTGTAATATTTGCAAATTCGAAAACTTCTTCCTCAGTAAATCTTCTTTCATATTTAAATACTTCCCCAACTTTTATACTCATTTTTATCCCCCTAATAATAAACTGAATTTTCTTTCATTTTATCATGAAATGAGTCTTAATTCATTTTCTATTACAAAAAATAATTAGAAATACTTATAACTGTATTTCTTTACTTTTCACCCATTTACCGATGACCATCTCTTTTTGCGATTTGGTATCCATAATACGCACATGTACCATTTCTGGATAACTCTCTAACTTCAAATCCACAACTTCTATAAAAATCAAAATTGTTCGCAGATGTATGTGCAAACCAATCACCATGGGGAAGCTTTTGTAAACAAAGAGCTACAAGTTTCTTACCCAATCCTTTCCCCCTATACTCACACTTCACAACCAAATTTACTATGTTAGCAACCATCATTTGATCAGAAATCACTCTAACCATCGCAACCATTTCTTCTTCATCCCAAATTGTGAAAGCCCATGTTGAATTTTCAAATGCAAGCGTAAATTTTTCAATTTGCCAAGAAGGGATATTATCATTACTCCAACCGGCATCTTCAAATAAAGTTTTAATTGCATATGCTGGTACTCCATTCGTTCCTTCACGGATAATAAGCCCATTATGGTAAATATACATGTAATCCCCCCTTTATTTTTATATACCATTCTTCAAAAGATGCAATTTACCTTTTTTCATCCAACTCGCTTAATCGAATAAACAAGAACATCCATCCCCTGAAATGAAGTTGTTTTCTCATAACTAAGCCCTGTTTTTCTAGCAACAAATATTGAGGCGGGATGGTTCGGATTAATAAGAGAAATTAATTTATTCATTTGTAATGCTTGGAAACCGTAGTCTCGAAATGCCGCAGCTGCTTCTTTCGCATACCCTTTTCCCCAATACTGAGGAAGTAACCAATAACCAATTTCAATTTCCTCTTTTCCATCTATCTTCTGCTTTACTAGTCCCGCATGACCAATTCGTATTCCCGTTTCCCTTTCAATCATTACAAATAAACCGAGACCATTTTTATAATTAGGAATTACCCACTCCTCCAAGCTTTTTTTGCATTGCATATATGTTTTTAACGTCCCATTTCCAATATAGCGCATTACCTTCTCGTTTCCCCATAGTGAAGCGTAGAACTGTAAATCATCCATTGTATATTTGCGAACTTGTAAACGATCTGTATGAAACATTTCTGCACTCCTTCCCACTAATGTGTTCTTTATTTCACGACCATATTTTACATGTATAATAAGTATTACTACCTATTATAAATGAACGAAACAAAAAATGCAGAATGTTCATTCTTTTACCCGATAAAAAAAGCAGTAGACAAATATTGTCTACTGCATCCATATCATAACTAGCACAAAGAAAACTACAATTGAGGGGGGTGTAGGATTTTCAAATATACTAGATACTTATCCCGTTCTAACGGGCGGTAAACTTTTCAATTATTTGAAAGTGAAAAGTTTACCGCACATAAGAACTTTTGCGGTCATTAAGAGAGCACTGTTAAGTAATCAAACACACGCTGTGCTTTTTCTCCACCCATTCGCGCATGTTGAAGAAGGGAAATACCATGTGGGCCAGATGCACGTAATGCTTCTGGTTGTGCTACTAAAATAGCTTGTACAACTTCTAACTCTCCAAGCATAGCTGCAGCAAAAATATCCATGCGAGCACCCTTTTCCAGTAAATAAAGAGCAATATCTTTACGACCTACATGTGCCGATGCTCCTAAGGCACTTTCCCAATCTGATCCGCCCCAATTGTAAGAGGCATGAAGTAAGCTGGGCGATTCAACCAACAGTTCCTGTACTTTTTCTAAATTTCCGTGAGCTGCCATAACAAATTCTCTTACTAACTCAGTGGTAATACGCTCTTCTGTATGCATCGCTCTTCTCCTTTTTTAGAAATTCGTTTCGGTGTAAAAAATGGTTTGTCACTTCCTTGAAAAATATCCACTTCTATACCAAATACATATTGAAACATTTCATGACATAATACTTCTTCTGGTACACCGTCATACTGAATCTCCCCTCGCTTTAATACGAGTAAACGATCACTATATTGAGTAGCTTGGTTAATGTCATGTAAAACCATTACAATTGTCATACCAAACTCCTCATTTAATCGTTTCACAAGTTCCATTACTTCCAACTGATGAACGATATCTAAAAAAGTTGTTGGCTCATCTAATAATAAAACATTCGTGCGTTGTGCTAGCGTCATTGCAATCCAAGCACGCTGCCTTTCTCCTCCTGATAAAGATTGTAAAAGACGATATTCATACCCTTCAAGATTTGTAACAGACAATGCCCAATTAACAATTTCTTCATCTTCTTTATTTAAGCGAACACTCCATGATTTATGGGGGCCTCTTCCAAATTCAATTAATTCTTTCACTGTTAAATCTAATTGATGATCATGCATTTGTGGTAACATCGCTAATTGCTTCGCTACATCGGCACTCTTCATCGTATGAATATTTTTCCCATCTAAAATGATTTCCCCTTCGCTTTGTTTAAGTAGCCTTGCCATTAAACGAAGCAAAGTAGATTTCCCCGATCCATTCGGTCCAATTAAACTAACAACTTCTCCAGCTTTAATATGTACATTCATATTTTGCATTTGAAATCTTTCAGAATGTGCGTAAAACACTTTTTCAACGGAAATCACGTTGTTTTCCTCCTCTATGAATTAAATATAAGAAGAACGGACCACCTAAGAAGGATAATAAAATACCAACAGGCAATTCGATTGGATCGAACCAACTTCGAGCTATCGCATCCGCAAAAACAAGTAATACCCCGCCGCCAAGACATGATAGAGGCAGCAAATATTTATAATCATTTCCAACTAATAAACGTAGCATATGCGGTACAACAAGACCGACAAACCCAATAAGTCCAGAAACACTAACTGCTATTCCAGCTAATAATGTACTTACTACGATTAAATAAAAACGACTTTTTTCCACGTTATGTCCTAATAACTTTGCCATTTCATCTCCAAGCATTAATACTCGAATATGCTTAATACCAAAGAAGGCTAATATAATAGCAAATATCGCATAATAAATAATCATATTTAAATGTGCCCAGCTTACACCACCAATGCCACCAGCTAACCACGGTAAAACAGATTGTACTTTGTCACTATGTAATAACATTAATGCTGACGTTGCTGCACCAATCAATGCATTAATCGACACACCTACTAAGACAATTCTTGAAGGTGGTGCCCCTTTTTGCCATGATAAAGCATAGATGACCATTGCTGTGATGAAAGCTCCTAAAAACGCCCCTAGCGGTAAAAAAGCCATGTGCTGAGGAAATAAAATCATAATTATAATTGCTACAAGACCCGCTCCAGATGAAACCCCGATAATACCAGGGTCTGCAAGAGGGTTTCTCATAACCCCTTGCAATAATGCACCTGATGCCGCTAAACACGTTCCTACTATAAATCCAACGAGCACCCTTGGTATACGAAGATCCCATACAATTCGATGAACTATCGAACCTTCATCTTGCATCCCTGTTAGGATGTCTCGTAAAGAAAAGGATAAACTTCCCGCGAAAAGACCGTAAAAAAGACCTAGAATCGTTAATACGACTAAAATAACTGCTATTCCCCATCTTTTTTTCGCAAAAGGATGTTCCTTTTCTCTTACTACTTCATTACTCTCCATACTTATCATTTCCTTACATCTTGTATACTTTTATACATAAAGTCCATAGCTTCTGTTACTTTTGTTCCAGGATTTGATCCAAATAAGTCTGGTGGTAAAATAACTACACGATTTTGTTTTACTGCATCTAAATTTTTCCACGCTTCATTTTTCATCATTTCGCCTTCAAATGCTTTTTTCACGCTATTCGGGTCTCCATGTGTAATTAAATAAATTACATCTGGATTCGCCTCAATAATACGTTCTACACTTAGCTGTGCATATTGCGGATATTCTTTCATTTCTGGAAAACCAGCTGCAATATTTTTTCCGCCCGTTTTCTCTAAAATGTCACCTGACAGAGATGTTGGTAATGCTGCTAAATAAGTTCCTGGTGCTCCATACACTAGCAATGCTTTCACATCACTCTTTTTCTCATATTTCTTCATTTGATCATTCATTTTTTGATTCAGTTCTTTTGCTTTATCTTCTTTCTTCATTACTGCTCCGTATATTTCAATATTCTTTTGAATATCTTGTACAGAATTTGCAGTAGAAATGACTACTTTCGTCCCTTGACCTTCAACCGTTGGAACATTCTTTTGGAATCCATTGTTAGCAACAAGTACATCTGGCTTTAAGCTAGCAATTTGCTCAAAATTCGGCTGATGTGCATTCCCAATTACTTGCGCTTTCTTTAACTCCTCCGGAAGAGTTAATTTCGTATCTGGACGACCTATAATCTTTCCGCCTAAAGCATGAATAATATCCATATCACCCATACTTAATGTTGCAAAGCTCTCTGGTGTTTTATCGAATGTTATCTTTCTTCCCGATAGGTCGGTAATTTCGATTTTTTCTTTTCCTTTTTCTGTTTTGGTTGCAGATGCTTTGTCGTTTCCCTTTGCATTGCAACCTATTAATAAGAAAAAAACAGATAAAATCGCTGTAAATAGCGTAATAGACTTTTTCATTCTTCCACCTCTAATTGATAATGATAATCATTAACTACTATTCTACTTTAATTGATAAAGATTATCATCGTCAACAAAAACGCATACATTTTCTTCAAAAAAACAAAAAGCGCTATAAAAAGATCCTTTCTTTTTGTAGTGCTTTATTTAATACTATTACTCACATTCATTTTCCTCCAACTGGTCACGCATCACTTTTACACGCTGAAAGAAAAAGAACGATAAACTTAAAAATATAACGATGCTCCCCATCATAACAAAAAATTGTATCGTTTCTTTTGCTCCATTCGGAATCAATAAGCCAACCATTAACAATGTGCTTACAGCGAGAAGGATCTGTCCGAACCGAGTATAATCTTCTATTTTCCCTTGTAATTCTTTCATCATATTCTCACTCCTCCATTTCACTGTATCATATTCTATGAAACTGAAAGACAAGTAAATGCAGCCATTCGGGGAGATGTTTTCCAAAAGAAAAAGAGCCGCTTAATTGCGACTCTTTCCTATCTATTCCACACCTTTATATGCTTCCATATAAATTTCTTTCAACTCTGAAATGAGCGGTAATTTCGGATTAGCTGTTGTACATTGGTCTTCAAAAGCCCGTTCTGCTAATACTCCAACAACCTCTTCAAATTTCTCTTTATCGACTCCTTGCCCCATAATACTCATATTAATATTCAAGCTTTTTCCAAGCTCAATAATTGCTTGGACAAGTGATTCCACCCCTTCTGCTGCCGAACTTGCTGGAAGCCCGAGCATTCTCGCTATATGTGCATATCTTTCATCTGCCACAAAGTACTCATATTTTGGGAACAATGCGTGTTTTCTTGGCTTAATAGCATTATAGCGGACTACGTGCGGCATTAGAATGGCATTTGCGCGTCCGTGCGGAATATGGAATTCTGGTCCAATCTTATGTGCTAAGCTGTGATTAATACCGAGGAAAGCATTTGCAAATGCCATCCCTGCAATTGCAGAAGCGTTATGCATTTTTTCTCTTGCTTCTTCATCATTTCCATCTTTATATGCTCTCGGTAAATATTTGAATACGAGATCAATAGCTTTTAATGCTAATCCATCTGTATAGTCATTTGCCATAACAGACACATACGCCTCAATTGCATGTGTTAAAACATCCATACCAGTATCTGCTGTTACATGTGGTGGTACTGTCATTACAAATTGCGGATCAACAATCGCTACATCTGGTGTTAATTCATAATCTGCAAGCGGATACTTTATATTATTTTTCTTATCTGTAATAACCGCAAATGGTGTCACTTCTGACCCTGTTCCTGATGTTGTTGGAATGGCAACAAACTGCGCTTTATTTCCTAATTCCGGATATTTACATGTACGTTTTCTTATATCTAAAAATTTCTGTTTAATGCCATAGAATGATGTTTCTGGATGCTCATAGAATAACCACATCCCTTTTGCCGCATCCATAGCTGAACCGCCACCAAGTGCAATAATTACATCAGGCTTAAAGCTTCTCATCATTTCCGCACCTTTAAAAACAGTTTCATCTGACGGATCTGGCTCGACCTCAAAGAACACTTCAACTTTCACATCATTTGCATGCTTACGTAAATAGTGCGTAACTGTGTCTACATAGCCGTGCTCAACCATTCCTGGATCCGTTACAATAAATGCGCGTGAAATATTAGGCATATTTGCTAAATACGCCGTAGCATGTTTTTCAAAATAAATTTTTGGTGGCAACTTGAACCACTGCATATTCTTTTTTCTATTTGCCAGCCTTTTTATATTTAATAAATGAGTCGCTGTTACGTTTTGAGAAACTGAGTTTTTCCCATATGAACCACAACCAAGTGTAAGCGATGGAATAAACCCATTATATATGTCACCTATTCCGCCTTGTGATGAAGGTGCATTTACAATAAGACGGCAAGCTTTCATACGTAAACCAAATTGTTTTTGTACTTCTTTATTTGTAGAATGAATGACTGCTGAATGCCCTAAACCTCCAAGATTCAACATTTCTTCGCAATATGTAAATCCTTCTTCTAATGAATTCGCTTTTACACAAGCTAATACTGGGCTCAGTTTCTCACGAGATAGTGGATACGCTGCCCCAATTCCTTTAATTTCAGCTACAAGTATTTTTGTATGTTCAGGCACAGTAATCCCAACTAATTCGGCAATATACTGTGCAGATTTCCCTACAATATCACTATTTACTGCACATGTATTTTCATTTATAACGAGCTTTTCTAATTTCTTTCTCTCCTCCTCTGTTACAAAGTAACAATTATTTGCAATCATTTCTGTTTTGACATCATCATAAATTTCTTTATCGATAATGATTGCCTGTTCCGATGCACAAATCATACCGTTATCAAATGTTTTCGATAAAATTAAATCATTAGCAGCTCGTTTTACATGTGCTGATTTCTCTATATAACACGGTACATTACCAGGACCTACACCTAGTGCTGGTTTACCAGTAGAATAAGCCGATTTCACCATACCAGCGCCTCCAGTTGCTAGAACGAGTGCGACACCATCATGGTTCATTAATTGTTTCGTTGCTTCGACAGATGGTCTTTCAATCCATTGAATACAATGCTTTGGCGCACCCGCCTTCACCGCTGCATCATATACTGTTTTGGCCGCTGCAACGGAACAATTTTGTGCAGAAGGATGAAATGCGAAAATAATTGGATTTCTCGTTTTTATCGCGATTAATGCTTTAAACATTGTTGTTGACGTTGGATTCGTTACTGGCGTTACTCCAGCTACTACACCGACTGGTTCCGCAATTTCTATTATTTCTTCATGAGGATCTTCATGAATAACTCCTACCGTTTTATCTTGCTTTATACTATGCCAAATATATTCAGTGGCAAAAATATTTTTTATGCATTTGTCTTCATAGACACCACGGCCTGTTTCTTCAACAGCCAATTTTGCAAGCGACATATGTTGATCAACACCTGCTAGTGCCATTTCATGAACAATGTTGTCAATCTGTTCTTGTGTAAAACTTTCTAATGCTTGTAAAGCTTCTTGACCATTATTTACTAACGTATCAATCATCTCTTTTACCTCTTGCATTTCATTTACAACTTTCTCTTTGACTACCATGTAAATTTCCTCCTATTCTGTTATCACGGTCTTTATAAGTCCCTATAGGTCATAAGAAGTCCCGATTAGCGAAAAAAAATAGAGTTACCGTCCTACATGAATCCCATTGTTTGTGAAATATTTCACAAATTTATTCGTGAATAACATTTCATGAATTCAATATACATGAAATCATTTCATTTGTGTATGTCTAATTTGTGAAATATTTCACAAATAAACATAATAAAAATGCACTGCTCCACATTAGCAGTGCATTTTTATTATGCTAGCGCTTGTGCTAAATCTTCAATTAAATCTTCACCATCTTCAATTCCGACAGAGATACGAATTAATGTATCTGTAATTCCTAATTCTTTACGACGATCTGCTGGAATTGATGCATGTGTCATTTGAGATGGGATAGAAATTAAACTTTCGACTGCTCCTAGGCTTTCAGCAAGTGTAAAGTATTGCAGTTTCTCAAGTACTTTATTCAATGTTTCCTCACTATCTACATCAAATGAGATGATAGCACCAAATCCGTTTGCTTGTTCTGTTGCTAATTCATGGTTTTGATGTGATTCAAGGCCTGGATAATATACTTTATTTACTTTTGGATGATTATTTAAGAATTCAGCAATTGCGCGTGAATTCGTTTCATGTTCTTCCATACGAATTCCTAACGTTTTTAAACCGCGAAGTAGTAAGAAGCTATCTTGTGGTCCAAGAATACCTCCCGTTGAGTTTTGTACAAAGTGAAGGTCTTCTGCTAGTTGTGGGCTATTTACCACTACTAGACCTGCAACTACGTCACTATGACCTCCTAAATATTTCGTTGCACTATGAAGTACAATGTCTGCTCCTAAAGAAATCGGCGACTGCCAATATGGCGTCATGAATGTATTATCAATAATTGTTAATAAATCTTTCTCTTTAGCAAGAGTAGATATTTTCTTAATATCAGTAATTTTTAGTAGTGGATTCGTTGGTGTTTCCACATAGATCGCTTTCGTATTTGGACGAATTGCTTCTACAACTTCCTCTAAGTTTGTTGTATCTACAAATGTATGCTCAATACCGAAGCGGTTTAATACTTTCGTAATAACACGATACGTTCCCCCATAAACATCATCTGTTAAAATAACGTGATCACCTTTTGAGAACAACATAATTGTTGCTGTAATAGCAGCCATTCCCGAACCAAATGCAAATCCAGCATGACCGTTTTCTAATACGGCAATCATTTCTTCTAAAGCTGCTCGTGTTGGGTTGCCTGTACGTGAATATTCATATCCTTGATGCTTACCAACTGCTTCTTGTTTATACGTACTTGTTTGATAAATCGGTACGTTTACAGATCCAGTTGAAGGTTCTCCTATGCGAATACCATGAATTAACTTTGTCTTTGCTCTCATTTTTTATTCCCATCCTTTGTATATGTCTTTACTTAAATAGCGCTCACTACTATCAGGAAAAATCGTTACAATATTTGTACCTGGTGTTGCTTTCTCTGCCTCCAGTAAACTTGCATGAAATGCTGCTCCTGAAGAGCTCCCAACTAAAAGTCCTTCTTTTTGCGCTAATTCTTTTACTCGTAAAAATGCATTTCGATCAGAAATCGTATGAATTTCATCAAAATAAGATGTTTTCAAAAATGGTGGAATAAATTCAAGACCAATTCCTTCTGTTTCATGTGAACCAGCTTTACCACCATTTAAAATAGATCCTTCTGGTTCTACAATAACTGTTTTAATATCTATATTTTTTTCTTTCAAATAAGATGCAGTTCCCATGAATGTACCGCCGGTTCCTGCTCCAGCAACAAATATGTTAATCTCTCCATTCAATGCATTCCAAAGTTCAGGACCTAATGTTTTGAAATAAGCACGTGGGTTTGCTTCATTCGCAAACTGACTTGGAGAGTATGAATTCGGTATTTCATTTACTAACTCTTTTGCTTTTGCAATTGCTCCGGTCATTCCTTGTTCAGTCGGTGTATGCACGACTGTTGCGCCTAGCGCTTTCATTAATTCTTGTTTCTCAATACTAAATTTCTCTGGTACACAAACAATAACGCGTAAATCATGTTCTAACGCTGCAAGTGCCAGTCCAATACCAGTATTTCCAGCAGTCGGTTCAATAATTGTTCCACCCTGCGTGACAAGCCCTTTTTCTAGCGCGTCTTCGATTAATTCTCTTCCTAAACGATCCTTAACGCTTCCGCCTGGGTTATAAAATTCAAGCTTCGCAAATAAACGGACCCCTTCTGGAAGTGAAAACCGAGTAATTTCTACAATTGGTGTATGACCAATTAACTCATGAACTCCACGATATACATTCATCGTGTTCTCCCCCTTATTTGCCAATAAAGAAAAGGCAACTGTATGTATTTTCTTTATATGAGACAGTTGCCTTTTTGTTACATTACTTTAACTCTTCTAGTACTTTTACGATAAAGTTTGTAGAATGAAGGGCTGCTTGATCTAAAAATTGATCAAATGAAACATTTGATTCTTTACCAGCAATATCGGAAAGTGCGCGGATGATAACAAACGGAACTTCGTATTGGTGGCACACTTGTGCAACAGCTGCCGCTTCCATTTCTACTGCATAAAGATTTTCAAATTTATCACGAATTGCTGCAACGCGGTTCGGATCACTCATAAATGAATCACCTGTTGCAATCATACCTTTTACAACTTGAATATTCTCTTCAGCTTGCATACATTTCTCAGCTAATGCAACTAATGCCTCATCAGCTTTAAATCCAGGTGGCATTCCTGGTACTTGACCATATTCATAGTTAAATGCTGTTACATCTACGTCATGGTGACGAACTTCTGTTGAAATAACTACATCTCCAACATTTAGAGAATGATGGAATCCACCAGCTGAACCAGTATTAATTACTTTTTCAGGCTTATATTTTTCTAATAAAATTGTCGTTGACATCGCTGCATTTACTTTACCAATACCAGACTTTAACAAGATTACTTCATGTCCTGCTAATAGTCCTTTCGTAAATTCACAACCCGCAACCGTTTCTGTTTTTGCTTGTTCTAATTTGTCACGTAAAATACGTACTTCTTCTTCCATTGCTCCAATTACAGCAATTCTCAATCTAATCCCTCTTTCTATTGCTTAGTTGCCTCCATTACCCAAACGAAATGATTTAATCTCGTAAACGTTACATGGAAGCCATTGTTTTCAAATATAGTCTGCATGATTGGAATACGTGTATAGTATTCCGTTTGCAAATCGTTTGCTAACTGGTGAAAACCTCTTTGTTTTGCTGTTTCAACAGTTTTATCATATGCATCTTGATCTGCAAATATCGTATCAGCAAACACTATTTTACCACCTTTGTTTAGCAATTGACTATACTTCGCAACAGCTACATTTTTTTCATCATCTGTTAAATGATGAAATGCATAGGTGCTTACAATGGTATCAACTGAATTCGGAACTTCAAACGAAAGAAAATCACCTTCTGTAATAGAAAATTCCTTTGGCAATTTCTCTTTTGCAATCATGCGCATTTCACGCGACGGTTCTATACCGTAAACTGTACGACCGGCAAGTAATAATTTATTTGTTAAATTGCCAGTACCAACACCAAATTCTAATACGTTACCAAATGACTTGTTAACTACATCCTCTAAAATGTCCTCATAATGGGCGAAAACTTCTTTATATTGTATATCTTCGCCTTGTACGAATGAGTCGTACGTATGAGCCCACTCATCAAATAAACCATTAAATTCTGTGCCCATAAAAATTCCCCTTTTTCTTATCGGTTTTATCAGTATGATATTCCCTCTTTCTAAAAATGTCAATTGAAATGCACGTGGTATTTCCTTCTTTTCTTTGTTACACTGTAGTTGATTACATAGGAGAGGGGGCATCTTCATGTCATTTACCTTTGAAATGTTAGAAGATAAAATAGAATTTTTTGAAGCGGGAGACTTAGCTTCCTTAGAAAGAAAAATTAGTGAACAAATTGATAATAATAAAGCACTTATGCTTGAAGTTCATCACATCTCGCATCAAATGGTTATGGATCCCGAAAGCAAAAGACCGTATTACAGCGCGGTTGTTCATTTTAAATTAAAGAAATTATGCTAACTAAAAAAGAGAAGCTCCTAGGAGCTTCTCTTTTTTAGTTTAGAGTTTGAACAAGCACTGGTTTCCAGCCCTCATTTTCTACCCAATCAATATTTACATAATATTTTTTACCTGATTGCTTATCTTGTACGTTGCCGTAAGCTTTATTCTTACCGTTATTTCCGATTCTATGAATAACTAATTGCTCTACCGGAACGTCGATTGCAGCGGAAATCGCTTGATTCATCTCATTCCAATCTGCTGTACCTTTGTTAAACGTCATCGCAGGTGTTGCACCTTGCTCTGTACCTACTGGCTTCCAAGAAGGTTTCGTATAAGCATCTGTTGCCTTTGGCTGTGTTTTTTCAGCTGCCACTTTCTCATTAGCTTTCGCTTCTTCTTCAGCTTTTTGCTTTTCTTCTTCAGCCTTTTGCTTCTCTTCTTCTTCCTTCTTCTTAGCCTCTGCCTTCTCTTGTTCGTCCTTCTTCGTCTCTTCTTTACCTTTAGCTTTCTCAGCTTTATTTTCTTTTGTTGTTTGCTGAGCTACCTTTTTATCATTAGAAGACGCTTGCTCTTTTGTGTCAGGAACGAACAATTGATATGCTACAATAGCTACTGCCACTAATACAATAGCGATTGCAATATTTAAAACACCGTTTTGACGACGTTTTTGTTGTTTCTGTTGGAATCTAGATCCTCCTGCCATTCTTCAAACCTCCATGCAGTTTTTCATACTTGCTATTGTAACATTAAATCTAGAAAGGTTGAACATTTACAATAATATTTTCATGAAATGAAAACATTTCACTATGAATTGCAAGATTACTTTTCATTCTCTAATCGATGGATTTCTTCTACGATATCTTTGAAAATGGATGTGACTTTATTTACACTGCTGTCCGTTTCTATATCAACGACAACTAAAGCATATCTTGGATTTTCATATGGAAAATAACCTGCAAACCAGCGATTGACCTTCATCCCTTTCCCTGTTTGTGCTGTCCCAGATTTTCCAGCGACACTTAGTGGCAACGACCTGAATGCTGCTCCTGTTCCTTTCTCTGTTGTTACAACGCCTCTTAATAACTCTTGTAATGTTTTTACTGTTTCATAAGAAAGCTGTTTTCCATTTAATTTATGGTTTTCAAATGTAAAAAAGTCACTTCCATTTTTATACACTATTTTTTTAACAGCTTTCACTTCCATTTTTTCTCCATTCCTAGCAATCGTCGCCATCATATTAGCGATTGCTAGAGGTGATATACGTACATCTTTCTGTCCAATTGCTGTTTGCGCTACCGCTTTTTTACTAGTCTTATTTTCCTCACTCCCCCAGATAATAGCACTCTTCTCCTCTGGCATTTGCTCGAAACGCGATGTATGAAATACCGAACCGTTCCAACCAACCTTTCCAACTGCTCCTAAAGCCGCTACGTACGTTTCTAACACCATCTTATCCTTTTGTATTAGCTCGTTACCTAACTGTGAGAATGCCCTGTTACAGCTTCTAGCAAAGCTCCCTTTAAAACTAAGTGTTCCCATCAAAACTTGTGGGTCGTTTTCACCATATAAATCTTTATTACAATTAAATGTGCGATTCAATACATTTATATTTTGATCAATCGCTGCCGTTGCAACTACTGTTTTAAAAACAGAACCAGGAAAATGCGGTGTTAACATTTGATTTTCAAGTGTAGCTTTATATAATCTTTCGTTTTTAACCTGTAAAGATGGTTTGCTAACCATCGCTAGTATTTCATTTGTTTTTACATCAAGTAATACTAATCCCCCCTTCTTTATTTCACTTTTTTCAATTGTCTCTTCAGCTTTTTGCTGCAACTCTTTATGTAAAGTAGTTTGAATTGTAACTGGATAAAATGGATTTCCTGGCGAAGTGTATTTCGCCTGTTTTCCAAAAATCGGTTCTCCTTGCCGGTCCACTTGATACAATACTTTTGCCTCTCCATCAGTTAATAAAAATTCATCAAAAGATTGCTGTAATCCAGAAATACCAATTGGCGTTTGTTTTGAAATTTTTTCTACTTCTCCATATCGCTTTTGGAATTCTCGTTCATTCTCCCCCACTTCACCCACTAAATGATTTGTCCCTCCAGTTTGTTTTAATCGAACTTCAGCCGCTACAATGCCCAATACATTTAATTGATTAATCTTCTCCATCTGCTCTCGTACTAAAGGAAATGGCTCATTTCCTCTTTGGAGTATAAATGCATTTTTTTTATCTTTCATTTGTATTTTGATCTCTTGTCTCGACACACCAATGATATGCGCAATTTTCTTTAACATGTCATTTTTTATTTGTAAAAAAGGAAAAATAATTAAAACTGGGTATTTCTCTTCACCAATTTCTTTATCATTCCGATCTGTAAAATGTCCTCTTCCATTATCTACTGTAAGTGATTGTGTTCGTTGCGTAACGCTTCTTTCGATTAAATTAATATTTCGATCAGTAAAAGATTCAGTATCTATAATCTGTATTTGGAGTAAACGACAAAGTAATAAAAACATCACACATATAAAACAAATTAAAACAACTGTAATTCTCCGTCTTATTTTCATAAAAAAACACCTCGCCTATTATAGTTTGGACGAGGTGTTTAACCTTTTATACAAATAAAAAAACCACTCGTTTTTACACGAGTGATTTTTATTATTTAACAGAGATAATCTCTACTTGCATTTCTCCGCCTGGTGTTTGAATTGCTACCTTCTCACCAATTTGCTTACCTAATAAGCTCTTTGCGATTGGAGAATCGTTAGAAATTCTTCCTTCGAATGGGTCAGCTTCCGCGCTACCTACGATTGTGTAAGCTTCTTCATCTCCATTTGGTAATTCTTTAAATGTTACTGTTTTACCTAATGTAACGACAGTAGATTCTTCGCCATTATCTTCGATGATAACTGCGTTACGAATCATGTTTTCTAATTGTGTAATACGTCCTTCTACGAACGCTTGCTCATCTTTCGCTGCATCGTACTCAGAGTTCTCAGAAAGATCGCCGAAGCTACGCGCGATTTTAATACGCTCTACTACTTCTTTACGTCTTACTGTTTTTAATTGCTCAACTTCGTTCTCTAATTTTTGCTTACCCTCTTGCGTCATAGGGTATGTTTTTTCTGTTGACATATTTTCCACTCCTTTTATATACCAATCCCCCGAAAAAAGAGGAGTTCCATATGAAAACTCCTCCGCTTCCATTGTTAGCGGAGGTTTCTAGTACCCTTGCACTAGCGGAGTTGTCACATACAACCCCGTATTTCCAATTCTTCTTTTAAAGAAGATATGTATGGAAAGTTGATATAAATATGCCCTCACCTATATATAGATGAGGTTGCATGCTTCATTGTATTCGATAGGAAGGGAAAAAATCCCTTCCTATCGTATATCTTTTACTATGCTATTACAAATTTACTTTTTGTTCAAGAATTGTTGCAATTTTTGTCACCATAATATCAATTGCAACATGGTTTTGTCCACCTTCAGGGATAATAATATCCGCAAATTTCTTAGAAGGCTCAATAAATTGATTGTGCATTGGACGCACAACAGTTACGTATTGATCAATAACTGAATCCATCGTACGACCGCGCTCTTTAATATCACGCTGCATGCGGCGCAGGATACGAAGATCTGCATCTGTATCAACGAATAACTTAATGTCCATCAACTCACAAAGACGTGGGTCTTCTAAAATAAGAATTCCTTCTAAAATGATTACATCTTTCGGCTCAACTGGAATAATTTCTTCTGAACGCGTATGCAATGTATAGTCATATACAGGCTTATCAATTTGCTCATATGCAAGCAACTGCTGCAAATGTTCAATTAACAGATCATTATCAAACGCAAGCGGATGATCATAATTTGTTTTTAAACGCTCTTCCATCGGTAAATGGCTTTGATCTTTGTAATAATAATCTTGCTCCAAGATTAAAATGGAATGACCTTTAAAATGGTCAAAAATCGCTTTCGTTACACTTGTTTTTCCTGATCCTGAACCACCAGCGATTCCAATTACAACAGGCTTATTCGTCCCCATTCGACTACCACTCTTTCTTATTGAAGTATGTTTTTGCGCATCATATTATTCACATACACTGGTTGATCCACTTTGAATTTCACGATTTGCAACGGATGTCTCGCTGCATCTAATTCGTTTCCATCCTCATCCCAAATTTTCTCCACCGTCTGCGTAAAGTTTTCTATTTCTGGTCCAAAGAACTCCACTTCATGTCCTGGTTTGAAGTGATTACGTTGCTCAAGCGTTACGATGCCCGTTTCTTCATTATAATCTAACACTAAACCAGCAAAATCATACGTTGTTTTCTTACTATGATTTCCAAACATTTGCTCTTGATGTCCTGGAACCCCTTCAAAGAATGCAGGAGCTGTATCACGATTTGCACATTTATCAAGCTCATCTAACCATTGTTGTTTAAACTCAAAGTTATCCGGATCCGCACAATACGCATCAATTACTTTGCGATATACAGTTGCTACAGTCGCTACGTAATGGATAGATTTCATACGTCCTTCAACTTTTAAGCTATCAATTCCAATTTCAATCATTTTCGGAATTGACAAGATTAAATTTAAATCTTTTGGACTCATCGCAAAGTGAGCATCTTCTTCTTGGAATAAAGGAAGCTCTTTTGCATCTTTATGTTGTGATACCGTTTGAACTAAGTCATAGTCCCAGCGACAAGATTGACAACAACCACCACGGTTAGAATCACGCGCTGTCATATGGTTACTTAATGTACATCTTCCTGAATATGCGATACACATTGCACCATGGACGAATGCTTCAATTTCAATGTCCACTTTGTCTTTAATTTCTTTCATTTCTTCATAGCTTGCTTCACGAGCTAATACAAGACGATGTAAACCTTCTTCTTTCCAATACTGTGCTGCTTTCCAGTTGGATAGCGATTGTTGTGTACTTAAATGCACCTCAACAGAAGGCGCTACACGTTTACACGTCTCAATAATAAGCGGATCTGCAACGATAATTCCCGTTACACCAGCTTTTTCAATCCCTTTTAAATATTCCTCTAGCCCGTCCATATTTTCATTATGTGCGAAAATATTTGTTGTTACGTATATTTTCGCTCCATATTTCTTTGCAAATTCAACGCCTTCTGCCATATCTTCTAGCGTAAAGTTACCTGCATTAGAACGAAGACCAAATTCTTGTCCACCTAAATATACAGCATCTGCCCCATAATGGATAGCTACTTTTAATTTTTCTAAGTTACCCGCAGGGATTAACAGTTCAGGTTTCTTCACAATAACGCGCTTGCCATCGATCACTCGTGAAATTTCTTGTACAGTCATTTCCTACACCCTCCTCGTTTAGTAAACCGTTTCTTTAAAGAAGAATCCTGTATCTAATGGACGATTTACTGGTTGCATTTCTTCTATTTCTTTATATAGATCATCTTTCACGTCATAATACGCATCACGATCTTCCACACACAAATCAATCGCTTGACGATATTTCTTCGTTACTTCAATAATGTATTCAGAGCTTTTTAGTACACCATCGATTTTTAAGCTATCAACTTCAGCCTCAATTAGTTCCTCTAATTCATCGATGAAACAAATATCATTCGGACTCATAATGTGAGTACCATTTTCATCTTCATAAATTGGATATTTATTGTTACGCTCTGGGTCATACAAGAACATATTCTCTTCATATTTTTTCTTTTCAATGTCAAGATTACGTCCTTGATACTCAAAGTAGTTTCCTACTAACGAACGCTTCGATTGGAACATACAAGTCATACCGTGAATTTGCACTTCAAGTTCCACTTCAGCATTTTCTTTTAAATCAACAATTTCATCTAAGCTAAGCTCACGAGCTAATACAGCACGCTTCGCTCCTCTTTGACCCCAGTAGTTACAAGTGAACCAATTTGTTGCTGTCGTTTCTGTATTCCAGTGCAGTTGCATATTTGGTGCTACTTCACGAACAGCCATTAATACCGCTGGATCTCCGAAGACAATTGCATCTACATGTACTTCGTTTAAAAATGCAACGTAATCTGTTAATTCTTCTACTTTATCATTATGGAACATAGCATTCATTGCTACGTATACTTTCACACCATTTTCATGTGCAATTTTAACAGATTTTTTTACATCTTCACGTGAAAATTCCCCTGCTAAACGTAAACCAAACTTTTGTTCACCGATCATTACTGCATCTGCTCCTGCTTTCGCAAGAGGTTCGATATCCGCCACCGCTCTTGGCGTTACTAACAATTCAGGTTTCTTCATACCTTGGTCATCCTCTCTTTTTACTAACAGCTACTCCATCTCCAATTGGGAAAATCGTTGTATCATATCCTTCATGGTTCATAAGCCATTCATTGTACGTCTTAATACGACGGATTAAACCACGTGTACGTCTATTTTCAATTTTCTCTTTTGTCGTTACAAGACCATGGTACATAACATTATCTGAAATAATTACGCCACCAGGGTTTAATAACGGTTCATATAAGTCAAAAAAGCGACGATATTGTCCTTTTGCTGCATCAATAAAAATAACGTCAAATGTTCCGTGTTCTTTTACTTGTTCACCCGTCTCTAACGCATCACCGTATATAACTGAAATACGTTCTTTTACTGGGGAACGTTCTATATATTCAAGTGCTTTTTCATATCGTTCACGATTGCGCTCAACTGTCACAATGCGTGAATTTGGAATAGCTTGCATCATACGAATACTAGAATAGCCAATTGCTGTACCAAGCTCTAAAATGCTTTTCGGTCCAATTAAACGTAAAAATTGCAGCATAAATTCCATTCCAAGTCGATCCATAATCGGCACATGATTTTCTGTTGCATATTCTTCCATTTCAAGAATTAATTTATCTTTTGGATCAATAAATGATAATAGGTACTCGTTAACTGCATCCTCCATAAATGGTCCTCCTTATTTACATGGAGAAGTGCCTCTATGACGTCTTTTCACACATAGAATGCAATAAAAATACAAGCCAGCTTTACCCTTAGCTTGTACGTCCCGTTTTGATATTAAAAACGATTCTTCTGCCAGTTTTTAACCCGATATATTTTACCACAAAAAAGAGGGATGTGCGACCTTTTTCGCTATCCCTCCCCATTTCACTGTTTTTTCGTAATATATTTTTGCTTTAATGCATTATGCTCTTCTAATGTTTTCGCATAGTACACTTCACCACTTGGTGCAGCTAAGAAATAATAATAATCTGTTTGCGCAGGTTCTAACGCAGCTTCCACTGAATGTTTACCAGAGTTCGCAATCGGTCCAACTGGTAATCCTTTTACAACATACGTATTATACGGTGAATTCACCTTTAAATCCTCGTATAATACACGTTGCTTATGCTTTCCAAGCGCGTATAATACCGTTGGATCTGTTTGAAGGGGCATACCTTTTGCTAAGCGATTATAAAAAACACTAGAAATCTTTTGGCGATCTGTAAAACCAGTCGCCTCTTCTTCAATCAGTGAAGACAATGTTAAAAGCTGATGAACATCCCAGTTCTTCGCTTTCATTTTCGCCTCGTTTTGAACAATGATTGCATTTGTTTTCTCAAGCATTGGAATTACGATTTCTTCTAACGTTGTATCTTTCTTATAGAACGAATACGTCGCAGGATATAAATACCCTTCTAATGGATATTTAATATTACTATCAAAGATTTTATCCGTTAATAACTTCGGATACTTTTGCTGCATTTTTTGAATAAATGCTTTATCGTTTAATTGACGCGTAACATCATCTTTATTCCACTTTAATTCACTCGCAACCGTTTCTGCAATTTCAGTTACTTGCGCTCCTTCTTTTATCGTCACTTTATACAGAGCTGGACGATGTACATTACCAGATGACATTTGTTCAATGACATCTGAGGCACTCATTGAAGGATTTAATAAATATGTACCAGCTTGTAAGTTTTTTGATTTAGCCTTTGTATAAAAGCTAAAAACTGTACCGTTTTTCACAGCACCCTTTTCTTCTAAAATTTCACCAATTTTACTAGTAGATGATCCTTTCGGAATTTCTACTTCAATCTCTTTTTTATTCCCGCTATCAACTGGTCCTAATGCCGATGAAATATACGCATAGACTGAACCACAAACTAAAAGCAGTGCAATAATCGAAAATAAAAAAATGCGTCTACGCTTCTTTTTCACTTGATTCTCTATCAAAACTCTTCCTCCTTATTCAATTGTAGGCCATATGTACGTCTTTCTATACAACACGATGAAAAATCACAATAAACTTACCTATCATTTTTTGACAGATATTTTATTTTTCTACAATCCGTCTCATTATACTACAAAGGATTACACAGTTTCGACAAAAAATCTTTCATTTTACATATAAAAAAAGATGGACTATATATCGTCCATCTTCTCAGTACTTATTATTCAGCTTCTTGCTCATCAGCTAGAGTGTTGAACATTTCTTGTACCATTTCCCACTCTTCTTCAGATTCGATTGGAAGTAAAGTTCCGCCCTCTTCTTCATTTTGCTCATAAGCCATTGCATCATAAATTTGGTCTCCATCTTCGTCTACTTCACCGATTGGAGAGAAGACTACATATGATTTTTTGCCAAATTTTTCAGCATCAAAAGTGAAAACAATCTCACATAAATGTTCGTTACCTTTTTCGTCTACAATTGTAATTTGATTTTCTTCCATTTTGGTCACCTCTTATTTACTATCTAAAAATCCTTGTAAGATTACGACTGCAGCCATCTTATCGATTACTTGCTTTCGCTTCTTACGACTTACATCAGCTGAAATGAGTAGACGCTCCGCCGCCATCGTCGACAAACGCTCGTCCCACATTACAACGTCTAATTGTAACAGCTCTCGTAGGTTTTCTGCAAATTGCTGGCACGCTTCACCACGTGGGCCAATTGTACCATTCATATTTTTAGGTAAACCTACTACTATTTTGTCCACATTGTACTGCTTTACTAACTCAGAAATACGGTCAAAACCAAAGTGACCTCGTTCTTCGTTAATCTTGATTGTTTCCAATCCTTGTGCTGTCCAGCCCATTTCGTCGCTCATTGCAACTCCGACTGTTTTTGTACCTACATCTAAACCTAATATCCGCATAAACTACTCCTCACGATGATGTTTCAAGTAAGACTTCACAAGCTCTTCAATTATCTCATCACGTTCAAGTTTGCGAACGATGCTTCGTGCATCTTTATGGCGAGGTATGTATGCTGGATCTCCACTTAATAAATAACCGACGATTTGGTTAATCGGATTATAGCCTTTTTCTTGAAGTGCATCATACACAGTTAAAAGTACATCATTTACATGGACACTCTGTTTTTCATCTTGAATGCTAAACTTCATTGTTTTATCAAAACCGTCCATTTCAAGCACCTCACTTATATAGTAAGTATAGGGAGAAGAACTTCTCCTCTCCCTACCATTGTACACTACTATCTCTTTATTTTGAAACAGATTTAACGTACTCTTGTACAAATGCTAAAGCTTCTTCAACTTGTGCTGGGTTTTTACCGCCCGCTTGAGCCATATCAGGACGGCCACCACCGCCACCGCCACAACGAGAAGCTACTTCTTTCACAAGTTTACCAGCATGGTAACCTTGGCTAATTAAATCTTTCGTTACGCCAGCTAAAATGTTTACTTTATCGTCATTTACAGACACTAATACAACAACTGCAGACTCTAATTTATTTTTAAGGTCATCCATCATCGTACGTAAGTTGTTCATATCTGCAACATTTACTTTCGCTGCTAATACGTTTACGCCATCAACTGTCATTACTGAATCAGTTAAGTTTCCAGCTTCGATATTGCTTAATTTTGCAGCAAGAGATTCATTTTCTTTTTGAAGTTGTTTCACTTCAGCAAATAAGCCATCAACTCTCGTTAAAATATCTTTCGGATTTGTTTTCATTTTTCCTGCTGCTTCTTTTAATAAACCTACTTGATCGTTCATTAATTCGTATGCAGACTTACCAGTTACCGCCTCAATACGACGAGTTCCTGCACCGATACCAGACTCAGCAACGATTTTGAAAATACCGATAGAAGCTGTGTTATCAACGTGACAACCACCGCAAAGCTCTAAGCTGTAATCGCCTACTTGTACAACGCGTACAACATCACCGTATTTTTCACCGAATAATGCCATTGCACCCATTTCTTTCGCTTCTTCGATTGATTTTTGAGAAATCTCAACGTTAATACTTTCCCAAATTTTCTCGTTTACGATACGCTCAATTTTTTCTAATTCGTCAGCTTGTACTTGACCGAAGTGAGAGAAGTCAAAGCGTAAACGTTCAGAAGTTACAAGAGAACCTGCTTGGTTAACATGCGTTCCAAGTACATCTTTTAACGCTTGGTGTAGTAAGTGAGTTGCTGTATGGTTTTTCACAACGCTACTACGGTTTTTCGTATCGATAACAGCTTTTACAGCCGCACCTTTCGTTAATGTACCTTCTTCCACAACTACTTTGTGTAAGTTTTGACCATTTGGTGCTTTTTGTACATCTTTTACAACAACTTTCACGCCATCAGCAAGAAGGTAACCACGGTCTGCAATTTGTCCGCCGCTCTCAGCATAGAATGGTGTTACATCAAGCATTAACTGTCCTTCTTCACCTGCTTGTAAGCTATCTGTATACTCACCGTTTTTCACAAGTGCAACAATGTTACTTTCTGTTGCAACTGTACCGTAACCAACGAATTCGCTCGCTACTTTAACTTCACCAAGTACACCGCCTTGAACTTGCATAGAATCAACGTCTTGACGAGCAGCACGTGCACGCTCACGTTGTTTTTCCATTTCAGCTTCAAAACCTTTATGGTCAACTGTCATACCAGCTTCTTCTGCATATTCTTCTGTTAATTCAATTGGGAAACCGTACGTGTCGTATAAACGGAACGCATCTACGCCAGAAATAACAGTTGTTTTTTCTTCTTTCGCTTTTGCAATAACTTCAGCTAAAATTGCTTCACCATCATGAAGTGTTTCGTGGAAGCGTTCTTCTTCATTTTTCACAACTTTTGCGATGAAATCTTTCTTTTCCAGTACTTCTGGATAGAAGTCTTTCATTACTTCTCCAACAACCGGTACTAATTCAAACATGAATGGACGGTTGATGTTTAATTTCTTAGAATAACGAACAGCACGGCGTAATAAACGACGTAATACATAACCACGGCCTTCGTTAGATGGAAGAGCACCGTCACCAACAGCGAATGTTACTGTACGAATATGGTCAGCAATGACTTTAAACGCCATATCTTTTTCTAAGTCTCCATTACGATACTTCTCACCAGAAATTGATTCTGTTGCACCAATCATTGGCATGAATAGATCCGTATCAAAGTTCGTAGGTACATCTTGAACGATAGATGTCATACGCTCTAGACCCATCCCTGTATCAATGTTCTTCTTAGGAAGTGGTGTATATGAACCGTCTGGATTATGGTTAAATTGAGAGAATACAAGGTTCCATACTTCTAAGTAACGCTCGTTTTCTCCGCCCGGATATAATTCTGGGTCACTAAAGTCATTACCGTAAGCTTCCCCGCGATCATAGAAAATCTCTGTATTCGGTCCACTTGGTCCTTCACCGATATCCCAGAAGTTTTCTTCTAAGCGGATGATGCGCTCTTTTGGAACACCCATCTTCTCATTCCAAATTGTAAATGCTTCTTCATCTTCCGGATGGATTGTAACTGATAGTAATTCTTTATCGAATCCAATCCACTTGTCGCTCGTTAAAAATTCCCAAGCCCAAGTAATTGCTTCTTCTTTGAAGTAATCACCGATCGAGAAGTTCCCTAACATTTCAAAGAATGTATGGTGACGAGCTGTTTTCCCTACGTTTTCAATATCGTTTGTACGAATTGATTTTTGAGCATTTGTAATACGTGGATTTTGCGGGATTACGCGTCCATCAAAATATTTTTTTAATGTTGCTACACCACTGTTAATCCATAGAAGAGATGGATCTTCATGTGGAACTAGTGATGCACTAGGTTCTACTGCATGTCCTTTTTCTTGGAAAAAGTCTAAAAACATTTGACGAATTTGTGCGCCTGTTAGTTGTTTCATTGTATTTTCCTCCTTAAATATAAAAAACTCCCGCCCCTATAAAAGGGACGAGAGTTAACTCGCGATACCACCCTAATTATGAATTGATTATTATAACAATCAATTCATCACCTCATGGTGCCGTAACGTGGCAAGACGGCAGTGATTAGCTGCTCTCAGGATTAGCTTTCTGTTACCCTTCATTTAAAGCTCCTTTCAGCCAGTGGAAGCTTCTCTCTACAAATGGACTGTAACGTACTTGTTCCGTCATTGATTTAATGTATTATATGACTAAATATAATAGAATTCTCTTAAGTTTGTCAATGTAGATAATCATTTATATTGTATCAATTGTTTATTACTCATAGTTATTCTACTATTCATTCTTAACAGCCTTTCAATATATTATGCATTTATTACTAAATAGGAATCTCCTCACAAAAAATACTTTATACAAATTTCTAAATATTAAATTATTTGTTATAATTAAATTATTAACAATAAAGGAGCGATTACAATGACAACTTTATTGAATCAAGCTAGAGAAATGTTAACAACTGATGAAAAAATTCTTTTTTATGCAGCATGTTCATTAGACATATTTATTTATCGTTCCGTCGCAAGGCCAGGCCTATTGATTTTAACGGACAAAAGGCTATTCTTTTATGGACCAGATGTAAGTAAGAATCCAATATTTGAAGAGTACGCTTTCGCAAAAATTTCTAATCTAAAAGAACAAAAGCGCCTTTTCAGCAATCAAATTGTATTTATGTATGATACGGAATGGAAAAGAATAAAACATATTCAAACAACTGATGTGAGCTCTTTTGTTCAAAAAATAAAAAATCAGCTCCCTAAATAATCATATGATTAGCCCTCTATTTTTTAAATAGAGGGCTTCATTTTAAACATCTTCTCTTTTCCAAAGAGGCCTCACATGAACAATCACTGTACGAATAACTGCTAAAATCGGAACCGATATTAGCAATCCTACAATCCCGGCTATCTCTCCTCCAACTAGTAAGGCAAGCATAATAATAACGGGGTGCATACGAAGCGACTTACCAACGATGTAAGGCGATAAAATGTTACTTTCCAAAAATTGCAAAATAGCAATTGTAATCCCCGCCTTAATGAGTAAACTCGTTGATACCGTTGCCGCAATCATCAACGTGGGAATCGCCCCTAAAATAGGACCAAAGTATGGGATTATATCCGTTACCCCAATAATAATGCCGAGCAGCAATGGATACTTCATACCGATAAACCAAAAAGAAAGAACAGATACTCCCCCTAATACTAAGCAAACAAATAACTGTCCTCGAATATAACTTCCGAGTGATTTATCAATTTCTTTCGCAAGCATTTGACCCGTACTACGCCACTTACTCGGAACTAGTTTCCAAAAGATATGATAAAACTCACCGTAATCTTTTAATATGTAAAATACAATGAACGGAATCAAGAAAATAATGAGCAATGAATCCAGTACACCACGGGCTGTGCTCATAACTTTATTTAAAAGCGTTTGTATCTTCATTTCTACACCAACGAAAATTTGCTTTACCTTTTCATGAATAAATGATGGGAAATTCGCTGTTTGTTCTGTAACGCCATCCATCCAAGAATCATACATTTTTGTGAACTGCGGAAATTGTTCATTAATTTCTTGTAACTGTTTAATAACAACTGGCGTTCCTTTATAAATCCCATAGCCAATCCCGCCAAAGAACAGGATGTAAATGAGCAAAATAGCGAGTGTGCGCGGCATCCCTTCCTTATGAATTTTTTCAATTAAAGGATGCAATAAATACGCAATAAAACAAGCGATAAGAAACGGTGTAATCGCCACTTTACATACAAAAATAATCGGCGCCCATAGTGGCTTGATCTTTAAGAAGACAAGCAAACAAAGAAATACAAGTAACAATAATCCTAAACGGTATATCCAAATGATTTTAAGATTCTTCACACGAAAAACCTCCTCCACCTTTATTTTGAAAATAAATAGGGTAGGTTATGTGCAAAACTTTTAAAATCTTTTCATACAGACCATACTGTTTTGTAAAGACGTACATATACATAACATAACAAGGACAACCATCCCTGAGAATGCAGCATGAAACAATATAATCAGGAGGACTCATAATGGTTTTATTTATGCTCGTATTATCAGCACTTTTTATGATTCTTGAATGGGTTTGTATCGGATTTGGTATTTGGAAAGGTTTCTTTATTCGTTCCTCACGAAAAGAGAGGGCGAAGCAATTATTTCATTACGGAATGCTTGGTGTTGGGTGTTACGGTCTATCTTATCTCTTCTCTGAAATTGGACTTTTATATTTGCATACGAGCGCATAAAAAACTCCCTTATCATGAAGGGAGTTTTTTACGTTTATAAATAAGATTTAATCATCTTACGTGCTTTTTTCATATTGCGTTTTGAAAATACATCTTGCTTGCGAGCATATTGATATGCTGCAGCTCCAACACCTAATGCGATTAATGAATTGCGTAGATTCAAAGTAAATCCCCCTTTTCGTTATCCGATCGTTCTTTCGTTCTCATCAAATAAATCATCAAGAGAGCTTAATGAACCATCTTCCTCTACTTGATGCGTATGGATTTTCCCCTTTGAAACCGATAATTCGATATAACAATTCCAGCAATAAAATTGGTTGACACCTATTTTTCCGATGTCTTTCCCTTTGCAATTTGGACAAATAAACATATGGCTTTCATCTCCTTACAGTCTCCCAGATTCTATTCGCCATTATGTCCAAACCGCATTCATTTATACATTGCTGGAGCCTTTCAACGTTATACGTTTGAAAGTTTCACTATATAATTTCACCTCGTTACATGAAATCATACGGTGAAATGTTTTCCACGTCCATTTCCTCGCCATTAACCGTTACCATCTGCACCTCTCCTTGTGATTCTTGCAAACGACTAGCTAAAGTCGTTTGACGCATTGCATCGTCAAGGCGATTTACACCGGATTGAAAAGCCGCTTCCTCCCCACAAATAATAAGGAATTTCTTACTTCTTGTAATGCCCGTGTAAATTAAATTACGACGTAACATACGGTAGTAGCTCTTTACAATCGGCATAATAACTATTGGAAATTCACTACCTTGTGATTTATGAATCGAGCAGCAATATGCATGGGTAATTTGATTTAAATCCGGCTTTGTATACGTTACTTCGATTCCATCAAATGAAACGATAATCATGTCCTGTTGCTCAACATTTTCTTTTGCATAAAACACCGAAACAATTTCTCCAATATCACCATTAAATACTTGGCTTTCCGGCTGATTGACTAATTGAAGTACTTTATCACCTCTTCGATACACAACGTCACCGTAGGCAATTTCTTTACTTTTTTCTTTTTTCGGATTAAACACTTCTTGAAGAGCTTCATTTAACACATTAATACCTGCTGGTCCGCGGTACATAGGTGCCAACACTTGGACATCTCTTGCGCTAAACCCTTTCGTCTTCGCGTTTTCACATACTTTTTTTACAACTTCAACAATTTGAGCCCCTGCACAGCTGATAAATGAACGATCTTTTTTATTTTGAGCTAAATCCGGTGGAAGTGTTCCGTCTTTTATCGCATGGGCAAGCTGAATAACAGACGAACCTTCCGCCTGACGATAAATTTCTGTAAGTTTTACCGTTGGAATGGCTCCTGCATTTAATAAATCTTTTAACACTTGTCCAGGTCCTACAGATGGCAACTGATCTTCATCACCTACAACGATAACTTGAATATTTGTCGGAAGTGACTTGAATAGCTGATTTGCAAGCCAAATATCTACCATCGAAAACTCATCAATAATGAGTAACTTCCCTTGAACTGGATCGGTTTCATTACGCTGGAAAGACCCTTCTGGCGTCCAACCAAGCAGACGATGAATTGTACAAGCAGGGAGCCCGGTAGATTCACTCATTCGCTTCGCTGCTCTTCCTGTTGGAGCCGTTAATAATATTGGAAATGGATTATCATCACTGTATTCATTCGGATTTAATGATACCCCATGCAAGGACGCGTACATTTCAACAATTCCTTTAATAACTGTTGTTTTCCCCGTTCCTGGTCCACCTGTCAATAACATCATCGGCTTATGAAGTGCCGTTTGAATTGCTTCTTGCTGAAACGGTGCATACTGCACCTTCAGCTGTTCTTCAATTTCACCTAATGTTTTTAACATTTCTGCTTCAGGAAATGAAGGGGTTTCCTCTTGATTCATAAGCCTACGAATAGACTTTACAACACCTTTTTCAGAGTAAAATAACGATGCTAAGTACACTCGTTCTTCTTCAATGATGACTTTCCCTTCACTTTGCATCATTTCAACACAGCCTATAATGTCTTCCTCAGTCACTCTACCTTCTTGATTATTTAAAAGTGACATCGTTTCTCTTACAAGTTGATCTTTCCCCATATAAACGTGACCGAGCTGCAGTGAAACATTCTCTAACGTATAAAAACATCCCGCACGTACACGGTCATCATGATTACCCGATATACCTAACGCACGTCCTATATCATCTGCTCGTCCAAAACCAATCCCGTCCACTTCTTCAATAAGTTGATATGGATTATTACGAATCACTTCTAATGTCATTTCTTTATATTGCTGATAAATTTTAATAGAAAGCTTCGTTCCAAAACCGTAACCATTTAAAAAGCTCATTACTTTCTCTAACCCTTGATGCTCCACAATTGTCTCATATATTTCCTGTGCTTTTTGTTTGTTAACAACACCATTTAACGCATCAGGATCATCCATAATTTTAGAAATGGCATGCTCACCAAGGTGATCTACGATTTTTTCAGCCGTACGCTTTCCAATCCCTTTAAATAAATCGCTCGCTAAATATTGCACCATACCTGCTTTTGTTTGCGGCAATTCTTTCTTAAACGTTTCAACTAAATATTGTTTCCCATACTTCGGGTGGTCTTTAAAATGACCTGTTAATGTAAACACTTCATCTTCATGCATACGGGGAAAATGACCGTTTATCATTACTTTTTTTTCGTCGTATGTTTCATTCGTTTCAATGATTTTCATACTGACAACGGAATAGAGGTTTTCTTCGTTGTGGAAAATGGTATGAAGAACTTGCGCTTTTATAAATTTTTTCTCTTCCTCAAACAAATCCATGGCATGTTGATTTCCCATCTTTCCTCTCCTTCCCGAGTTCTTTTCACCTTAATGAGCAGTACATCCCCCACCTCTTTCACAATCTTTAGATGAGGGGTAACTGCGCATTAAACTATTATTTCACTTTATTCAGCTTCTTGCTCTAATAAACGAATACCATTACCAGCTAAAAAGTGGTCTGGCTGAATTTCAGTTGCTTTCTTAAATAAAGTAAGAGCTTTCTCGTTATTTTCTTCAAATACGTACGCAACACCTAAATTATAATACGCATCTGCATGCTCTTCATCCATTTCTAATACCTTTTCAAAATAAGGTTTTGCCTCTTGAATATGTTCTAGTCGCGCGAAGCAAAGTCCGCATTGGAAAACAGCTTCTACATCGTCTTCATCTAATTCCGTCGCTCTTTGTAAAAATGGTAATGCAAGACGATCATTTCCAAGTTGCACATGTGTAATACCTAACATAAATGTTACATCAGCTGACTGTAAGCCCGATTGCATTGCTTGTTCAAATACAGATTTTGCCTCTGCAAATTGCTCTTGACCGTAATATACGTTTCCTAAGCCATAATAAGCAGCCGCAGATTTATCATCTAACTCTAATGCACGCTTATAAAATAAAATTGCTCGTTCACTATCACCTAATACATCTAATAAATTCGCAAAGTTAATATATCCAAGCGCATCTTTCGGATTTTCTTCGATTGCTTCTGTAAAATTTTTAGCTGCTTCTTCCCAGTTTCCTTCTTGCATATATTGAATACCTGTTTCAAGTTTGTTTGACATGTCCTTCACCTCTACAACAAATTATAACAAAGAATGTATTTTCCAAGCGAACGAAAATTCGCTTTATGTAAAAGAAACCTCTAACCGCTAATCGGCAGAGGCTTCTCGTTTTATCCTAAATAATCTAATTTCTTACCACTATGATATACTTCATCAATTGTAGCGCCACCTAAGCACTCATCTCCATCATAGAAAACAACTGCTTGGCCTGGCGTAATCGCACGAATTGGCTCATCACAAAGAATACGAACTGTATTTTCATCAACAATTTGAACCGTTACTTTATTATCTGCTTGACGATAGCGGAATTTCGCTGTGCATTTAAATTCTGTTTCTTTTGCTTTGTTACTTACCCATCCTACATTCGTAGCGATAACTTCATCACCATATAGAAGTTCATTATGGAATCCTTGATCAACATATAAAATGTTGTCTTTTAAGTTTTTCCCAACAGCGAACCATGGATCACCGTTACCACCAATACCAAGGCCATGACGTTGTCCAATTGTATAGTACATTAAACCGTCATGTTTTCCTTTCACTTCACCAGATAACGTTTGCATCACACCTGGTTGCGCTGGTAAATAGTTACTTAAGAAATCTTTAAAGTTACGCTCGCCAATGAAGCAAATACCAGTACTATCTTTCTTCGCCGCTGTCGCTAAACCAGCTTCTGTCGCCATTTCGCGAATTTGCGGTTTCTTTAATTCACCTAATGGGAACATTGTTTTTGATAATTGCTCTTGGCTTAATTGATTTAAGAAATACGTTTGGTCTTTATTGTCATCAACGCCGCGAAGCATTTTATATTCGCCGTCCATATAAGCAACACGTGCATAATGGCCTGTCGCTACATAATCAGCACCAAGCGCAATTGCATGCTCTAAAAATGCTTTAAATTTAATTTCTTTGTTACACATTACATCTGGGTTTGGTGTACGACCAGCTCGGTACTCATCTAAGAAGTACGTAAATACTTTGTCCCAGTATTGTTTTTCAAAGTTTACTGCATAATACGGAATACCGATTTGGTTACACACTTCAATTACATCATTGTAATCTTCTGTTGCTGTGCAGACACCATTCTCATCTGTATCATCCCAGTTTTTCATAAAAATTCCGATCACATCATAACCTTGCTCTTTTAATAAAAGAGCTGCTACAGATGAATCGACGCCACCGGACATCCCGATGACAACGCGTGTTTCGTGAGGTAGTTTGTTCATCATGTCACCTCCCATGCTAATTTTGTGTTAATCGCTTCACGATTTTCACTGTTTCGTACGCCGCTTTTTCAATTTGCTCTTTCGTATTTCCAAGACCGAAACTAAAGCGTACGGATGAACGTATTTGATCGGAGTCTTTTCCGAACATCGCCACTAATACATGTGATGGATCAATCGAACCAGCTGTACAAGCAGAACCACTTGATACTGCAATGCCAGCTAAGTCTAAGTTCACAAGAAATGGTTCAATGTTCATTCCTGTAAAACTAATATTCAACACATGTGGTAAGCGATATTCCAAGTTTCCGTTTACCTCGAAAGTAATGCCTTCATTTTTGAAGACAGATACCATTATATCTTTAAACTCTTCATATTGGGCATTTTTTTGCTCACGAGTTTTTTCAGCTAAAAGAATTGCATGTTGAAGTCCGACAATACTAGGTACATTTTCAGTACCAGCACGGCGTTTTCTTTCTTGCTCTCCGCCTATTAATAACGGTTCAAATTTCAAATTTGCACTAGCGTATAAGAACCCTACGCCTTTTGGCCCGTTAATTTTGTGCGCTGAAATTGATAATAAATCAATCCCAAACTCTTTCACATTTATTTCTACTAAACCGTAAGCTTGTACCGCATCTGTATGAAAATAAGCTTGATGCTCTTTTAGCAGTTTTCCTATTTCCGCAATCGATTGCATCGTCCCTACTTCATTATTCCCAAACATAATAGATACAAGAATTGTCTCTTCTGTTAATGCCTTTTGTATGTCAGAAAGTTGAACACGCCCCGTTTCATCGACAGGTAAATATGTCACTTCAAACCCTTCACGCTCAAGCAATTCACACGTATGCAAAATCGCATGATGTTCAATTTCCGTCGTTATAATGTGGTTACCTTTATGACGGTTTGCGTGTGCTACACCTATAAGCGCTAAATTATCAGCTTCTGTACCACCGCTCGTGAATATAATTTCATTCGGGTTCGCATGGATGCTTTTTGCACACACGCGTCTCGCCTCATCTACTGCATGGCGCGCTTGACGTCCATAAAAGTGAATACTAGACGGGTTTCCGAATGTTTCTGTCATATATGGAATCATCTTTTCGACCACTTCTGGGTGAGTCGGAGATGTCGCAGCATGATCTAAGTAAATGCGTTCCATTAAATCTCCTTCTTTCCAAATCGTTTCACAAGGAATTAAATGTAAAACATATAGCCCCCGTGATTTTCTTCCTCATAACGCACTAAATCTTCTAAAGTTGTACTATCTAACACTTCTTGCACCGCATCTCGAACACGCATCCATAATTGGCGCTGTGCTGGTTCTTCTTCTTCTATCATTTCTACAACACTAATTGGACCCTCTAGTACACGGATTACATCCCCAGCTGTAATGTTAGCCGGTTGATCAGATAATACATATCCGCCATATGCACCACGCGTACTCTTTACAAGACGAGCGTTACGAAGTGGTGAAATTAATTGTTCTAAGTAATGTTCCGATAAGTCATGTGCCTGTGCGATTGATTTTAATGAAATCGGACCTTCACCAAACTTTTTTGCAAGATCGATCATAATTGTTAAGCCGTAGCGGCCTTTTGTTGAAATCTTCATCTATTTTGCACCTCTTTTCAAATTTTCACTTCTATTGGTTATATCTTATTTATCCCGCTATTTGCGGGCAGTAAAACTCCCACCTCAAAATTCGGCTGGAGCAAAGAAGTTAGGTAGGGGATAAACAAAACCCCCACTGATTAAAGTTTCACTTTATAAAAGAACACAATTTAAAATCCTATGAAATTATAGCATAATATAGTATTATAAGAAATTTCAACTTGTGTATCAAAATGATAACATAAAATCGCATTGAAAAACTCGGAAATTATTAAAATTGAAAGAAAAATAAAAATATTCATATTCATCTTTCCCATAAAACAGCATCCTATTTCAAATTCCACTAAAAAAAATGATACGATAGAATGAGATTATATAGTAAGGGAGACGGTAAAAATGAAACAACCACTCGCACATCGAATGCGCCCTACAAATATTCAAGAAATTATTGGACAACAGCATTTAGTTGGTGAAGGAAAGATTTTATGGCGAATGGTCCAAGCAAATCATTTTCAATCTATGATTTTATACGGTCCTCCAGGTACAGGAAAAACATCAATAGCTAGCGCAATTGCGGGAAGTACTGGAACACCGTTTCGCCTATTAAATGCTGTTACTCACAATAAAAAAGATATAGAAGTTGTCGTACAAGAAGCGAAGATGCATCGACACCTCGTTTTAATTTTAGATGAAGTTCACAGGTTAGATAAGGCGAAACAAGACTTTCTATTACCTCATTTAGAAAGTGGACTCCTTACTTTAATCGGTGCAACGACGAGTAATCCATTCCATGCGATAAACTCTGCTATCCGAAGCAGATGTCAAATCTTCGAGTTACACGCACTAACAGAAGATGATATTTTAATTGGTTTAAAACGAGCTCTTGAAGATAAAGAAAAAGGGCTTGGGGAATATGATGTAACTGTTACGGATGGAGCATTACATCACTTTGCAAATGCATCAGGCGGAGATATGCGTTCAGCTTATAATGCACTTGAATTAGCTGTTTTATCTAGCTTTACAACTGACGACAAAGCTGCGGAAATCACGCTAGAAATCGCAGAAGAATGCTTACAAAAAAAGAGTTTCGTTCATGACAAAGGTGGAGATGCTCATTATGACGTATTATCGGCATTTCAAAAATCAGTGCGCGGAAGTGATGTAAATGCAGCACTTCATTATTTAGCACGCCTTATTGAAGCAGGTGATTTACAAAGTATCGGTAGACGCCTTCTTATTATGGCATATGAAGATATCGGACTTGCTAGCCCGCAAGCTGGACCGCGCACACTTGCAGCGATCGAGTCAGCTGAACGAGTTGGATTCCCAGAGGCACGCATACCACTTGCAAATGCCGTTATCGAGCTATGCTTATCACCAAAATCAAATTCAGCTTATAAAGCACTTGATGCTGCATTGCACGATTTACGTAACGGTCAAACAGGTGACATTCCAGGTCATTTAAAAAACAGTCACTATAAAGGCGCTGAATCGTTAGGTCGAGGCATTGGATACTTATATCCACATGACCATCCAAATGGCTGGGTACACCAACAATACTTACCTGATAAAATAAAAAACAAGCAATATTATAAACCGAAAACAACAGGGAAATTTGAGCAAGCACTTTCTACTGTTTATGAAAGATTACAAAGTTCGAATAAAACGAAAAATAAAGGGTAACATAAACGAAAACGTCACCATTACGGAGGCTTCGCTTATGAAAACACGTCAAGATGCATGGACAAGAGAAGACGATCTCCTTTTAGCAGAAACTGTTTTACGACATATTCGTAGCGGCAGTACACAAATCAAAGCATTCGATGAAGTTGGCGATGCTTTGAACCGCACTTCAGCAGCTTGCGGTTTTAGATGGAATGCTGAAGTACGAGCGAATTACGAAGATGCGGTACAGATTGCAAAAAAACAACGTAAAGAATTAAAACGTTCTGAAGCTAAAATAGAAAAAGAGCAGTTTACACAAACTCGGCAGCTCGTAATCGATGCCGAGTTTTCAGAAAATATCACGCCAAGTCAACAGGAACTTACAATGCAAAATGTCATCTCATTTTTGCAAAACATGGAACATAATAACCCTTCAACCGCAAAGTTGCAAACTGAAAATGAGGTATTACAAGATCAGCTTACTTCCTTGCAAAAAACGAATCATGAACTTGAAGCAAAATTAGCGGTACTCACAAAAAAACAACAAGCAATCGAAGAAGATTATGCAATGCTTGTTAGAATTATGGATCGTGCTCGAAAACTTGTTTCAGTTGAAGAACAAGAAGAACAGATTGCTCCCATTTTCAAAACCGATCAAAACGGGAATTTAGATATTATTTATTCTGCAGAGAATTAAAAACAAGGATGTCACTTTTTTGATTAAGTGACATCCTTGTTTGTTTTCGGTGAACCGTATATTGATATATCGGTAAATGAAATTATATCAACGATTTTTCGAATATATCTATCGTAACTTGCAATATATCAACGATTTTTCAAATATATCTATCACAACTTGCAATATATCAACGATTCGAAAAAAAATATCGATTTAACGACAAAAATTGACAATAACATTTCTCCCTGTCATACAAGGAAACTCCCAAAATACATTGGATAATTTTTACTGTAATGTCAAAATAACTCTTGGCCTTCTCGTCCTGACTTTAGCTCTCTTCACCATTAACAGTCTAAAAAAGACATCCGCCTATAAATCAGATAAATATCATCATTACTTACTAACCTTACTTACATTTGAATTATTAATATTGCAAATATCAATAATTCTTTAAAACATAGAAAAAGCATATATCCGAAATGGATATATGCTTTCCTTTTATTCTTGCCCTACACGCTTCACTTCTACGTTTTTAATACGCTCACGTACAACGTGACTTGCCATAATTAAGCCTGCCACAGATGGTACGAATGCATTTGAAGAAGGTGGTAATTTCGCCTTACGAATTTTTGCATTTTCGTCTGGTACGATTTCTTTACGTACTTCTTCACGAATTACGATTGGGTTTTCGTCAGAGAAGACAACTTTTACACCTTTTTTAATACCCTCTTTACGAAGCTTCGTACGAATTACTTTCGCAATCGGATCTGTATGTGTTTTAGAAATGTCCGCAATACGGAAACGAGTTGGGTCCATTTTATTTGCTGCACCCATACATGAGATAATTTTAATTTTACGACGTAAACATTGTTTAATTAAATGGATTTTGAACGTAATCGTATCAGATGCATCCACTACGAAATCTAAACCGTGTTTAAAGAACTCTTCATATGTTTCATCTGTATAAAACATTTCTAATCCAATTACTTCACATTCCGGATTAATGTCTGCAATACGCTCTTTCATTAATTCTACTTTTGAACGCCCTACAGTAGATACTAAAGCGTGAATTTGACGGTTTACGTTTGTAATATCTACAACGTCTTTATCAACTAATACGAGACGTCCTACACCAGAACGCGCTAACGCTTCAGCTGAAAATGATCCTACGCCGCCAATTCCTAAAATACCGATTGTACTATTTTTTAATATTTCAAGTCCTTCTTTACCGAAGGCTAATTCATTACGTGAAAATTGATGTAACATTCAGCTCTACACTCCTATTACAAAAATGGTCTACCATGTATTCTAGCGTTTTTCCGACTATTTGTATAGAAAAAGTTATAGAATTCCTAAAAATACATATTTCAAACAAAAACATAATATAAACCGGACTTTTATTTCTTCCTACATACACGTTTTAAAAGGAGGATTCAGAGGGCCGAGCAGATCGAGGCACGTATGCTAGGAAGAGCGCAGTGTAGCTTTACTACTCGAGCACCGGACTGGCGAAGCAACGACGAAATGCGACTGCCATCTGAACCGAACTTTTTTAAACTTCCTCTCAATATACGTTTAAAAAGGAGGATTTAGAGAACCGAGCAGATCGAGGCACGTATGCTAGGAAGAGCGCAGTGTAGCTTTACTACTCGAGCACCGGACTGGCGAAGCAACGACGAAATGCGACAGTTATCTAAACCGGACTTTTTAAAATTCCTCTCAAAAAAAGTCTAGACGGCTATAGTATAACCATCTAGACCCTATTCTTACTTCTCTTCTTTCAAGCTTAATTTTAAGTTCAGTTCTTCAAGCTGAGCTTCTGCAACTGGGCTTGGAGCTTCTGTTAATAAGCAGCTTGCGCTTGCTGTTTTCGGGAATGCAATTGTATCACGAAGGTTCGTACGACCTGCAAGTAACATAACAAGACGGTCTAAACCTAATGCAATTCCGCCGTGTGGTGGTGTACCGTATTCGAATGCTTCTAATAAGAATCCGAATTGTTCTTGCGCTTCTTCTTGTGAGAATCCAAGTGCTTTAAACATTTTTTCTTGTACGTCACGCTCGTAAATACGAAGTGATCCGCCACCAAGCTCATAACCGTTTAATACAAGGTCATATGCTTGTGCACGTGCTTTTTCTGGTGCTGTTTCTAATAGCTCAACGTCTTCACGGAATGGCATTGTGAATGGGTGGTGAGCTGCGAAGTAACGATCTGCATCTTCATCGTACTCAAGAAGTGGCCAATCAGTTACCCATAGGAAGTTAAATTTACTTTCATCTATTAACTCAAGCTCTTTACCTAAACGTAAACGAAGTGCACCTAAGCTATCTGCAACAACGCTTTTCTTATCTGCTACGAATAGTAATAAATCGCCAGCAGTAGCTTCTAATGTACTCATTAACGCTTTTGCATCTTCTTCGCCGAAGAATTTCGCAATCGGTCCTTTTAAGCCGTCTTCTTCCACTTTAAGCCAAGCTAGACCTTTTGCACCGTATACTTTTACGAATTCAGTTAATGCATCAATGTCTTTACGAGAGTATTTGCTTGCGGCACCTTTTGCATTAATTGCTTTTACTTGTCCGCCGCTTTCTACAGCACTTGTAAATACTTTAAATCCACAATCTACTGCAAATTCAGATAGGTCTGTTAGTTCCATTTCAAAGCGTGTATCTGGCTTATCAGAACCGTAGCGAGCCATTGCATCAGCATATTTCATACGAGGGAATGGTGCACTAACTTCTACACCTTTTGCATCCTTCATAACTTTCGTCATCATACGCTCCATCATATCTAAAATTTCATCTTGCGTTAAGAATGAAGCTTCGATATCGATTTGCGTGAATTCTGGTTGACGATCCGCACGTAAATCTTCGTCACGGAAACAACGTGCTACTTGATAGTAACGCTCAAATCCGCCGACCATAAGAAGTTGTTTAAATAATTGTGGTGACTGTGGTAATGCATAGAATTCACCGTCGTGTACACGGCTTGGTACTAAATAGTCACGAGCTCCTTCTGGTGTGCTCTTCGTTAAAATTGGAGTTTCAACTTCTAAGAAGTCTTCTGTATCTAGGAAGTTACGAATTGTTTTCGTTACGTCGTGACGCATTTTGAATGTGTTAAACATTACAGGACGACGTAAGTCTAAGTAACGATATTTTAAACGCACATCTTCTGATGCATCTGTATCATCAGCGATAATGATTGGTGTTGTTTTCGCTGCGTTTAATACGTTTACTCTCGTTGCTTGTACTTCAATACGACCAGTTGCCATATTGTCATTAATTGCGCCTTCACCACGTTCAACAACTGTACCTTCTACGTGCAATACGTATTCACTACGAATCGTTTCTGCTACTTCTAGTGCTTCTTTTGATGTTTCTGGGTTAAATACGACTTGCACGATACCTGTACGGTCACGTAAATCGATGAAGATTAATCCACCTAAGTCACGACGTTTTTGTACCCAACCTTTTAATTGAACTGTTTGTCCAACAGCTTCTACTGTTACTTTTCCACATGCATGTGTTCTTTCAGCCACTGTAAGTTCCCCCTATATTAATTTCTCTGCTACGTATGAAGCAAATACATCTAATGCTACTTCTTCTTGTCCGCCTGTTGCCATATCTTTTAAGTTAATGATGCCTTTATCTAGCTCATCTTCCCCTAATACAGCTACAAATTTCGCATTTAAACGATCTGCTGATTTAAATTGTGCTTTCATTTTGCGATCTAAATAATCTTTTTCGACTGATAATCCAGCTTTACGAAGATCAAACGCAACTTTCGCAGCATGGTCTTTCGCTTTTTCACCAAGAGCTACAACGTAACAATCAATACTATGTTCAATTGGTAACTCAATGTTCTCAGCTTTTAGCGCCATAATTAGACGTTCAATACTCATCGCAAAACCGATACCTGGCATTTCTGGTCCACCGATTTCTTGTACAAGTCCATTATAACGGCCACCACCGCTTAATGTAGTGATAGCACCGAAACCTTCTGCCTCACTCATAATTTCAAAAACAGTGTGTTGATAGTAGTCTAAACCACGCACTAAGTTTGGATCTTTTTCAAATGGAACATCCATCATCGTTAATAGTTCTTGAACTTTATCGTAGTATACTGCTGAATCTTCGTTTAAGTATTCTGTAATAGATGGTGCTGTACCCATTAATTCATGGTTACGGTCCTTCTTACAGTCTAAAATACGAAGTGGATTCTTTTCTAAGCGAGATTGGCAATCAGAGCAGAACTCGCCGATGCGTGGCTCAAAATGAGCGATTAATGCATCGCGGTGCGCTTGACGGCTCGCTGCATCACCTAAGCTGTTTAATACAACTTTAATATTTTTTAAGCCCATGCCGCGGTAAAACTCTACAGCAAGTGCAATTACTTCTGCATCAATTGCAGGGTCGTTACTACCGATTGCTTCAATACCGAATTGTACGAATTGACGATAGCGACCTGCTTGTGGTCTTTCGTAACGGAACATTTGACCGATATAGTATAACTTTGTTGGTTGCGTTGCGTCACCGAACATTTTGTTTTCAACGTAAGAACGTACAACAGGTGCAGTACCTTCTGGACGTAATGTTAAACTGCGCTCACCACGATCTTGGAATGAATACATTTCTTTTTGTACGATATCTGTCGTATCACCAACACCACGTAAAAATAACTCAGTGTGTTCAAAAATTGGTGTGCGAATTTCTTTATAATTGTAACGACGGCAAATTTCGCGTGCTTGCCCTTCGATATACTGCCATAACTCAACAGTGCCTGGAAGAATATCTTGCGTTCCGCGTGGGATTTGAATAGACATATTCAGTTCCTCCTCAAATTGTTTTAATCTTAATAAAAATAAAAAAACTCCCGCCTCTACTGTTTGAACAGTAGGGACGAGAGTATTATACCCGTGGTGCCACCCTAATTGAAGCACGTATGCTTCCACTTTTTTAATAACGCTTAAATGTGCGTTCATCCCTACTAAGCATATATGCCGTTCAAGTTGAAACCTCTAGAGTGTCATTCAATCAGTCATCATGTAGAAATGTTTTCAGCCTAAGACATCTCCTCTCTTTCCATGTGTATCTCATTTACTCTTCTCTATCAACGGTTATATTCATATGTAAATATAAAATTACTATACGTTTGTTGAGTACGATTGTCAAGTGTTCTAAGAGCGTTCAATCTGCTTCTTAAGACGCTTTACATCTTGAAGAGAAATTCCAAACTCAGAAGCAAGCTCCATCGAAGTATTGTTTTGTTCTTTTGAAATAAAATCATGAAAATTCACGTTAAACAGTTGATTTGCACCGTTTGTAACAGAATGCCCTTTTTCATTCATACGCATACGTATATCCCTCACATTCAATATGGATGTTTTACTTTTTATTGTTCCATATTGATGAGGTAGTTATACGTATAAACGAATAACGTTATTCCATACCACTTTTATATAAATAATCCGCTCTTTGAATCATAAAGGTTGTTACAACCATTGCTGCTATTACAAATACTGCCCAAGTACTGTAACTTAGCACTGCGAAAGTAACTCCTAATGCATGTAAAAAAATAGCTAAGCTAAATCGCAATGAAAATTTCAAATCTTTAAAGATTGACCAATTCATATACTATCTCCCCTTTTCACACATACATCCGAATGTTTTTACCATTTTTTACATTATACTATATAATGGATAACCCAAGCTATTGATTCCAAATCAACATCAGCATTCGATTTATAACAATAATAGTTACCAATCCACTCGCCAGCATAGGATGCTTCAAATGATACAACGCTGCAACATCCGCTTCAAACATGATAATCTCTAACAATACATGCAATATACCTTGTACTTCTCATTCTGCATGCGGAGCTCCAAATAGCTCCCAAATGACTGCAACAACAATCGAAAAAATAATAGCAAGTGTAATTTTTATAGCCGTTATTGTTCCTACCCGAAATCCCCAGTATCCAACAATCCCAAGAACACATAACTCTAGCATAAAACGTAAAGTTATATTGAATTCTTGAAGCATGCTACACCTTCTTTTCCTTTTATTCCCCTTCGAATTAATCCTATGATAAAGTGAAACTTTAATCAGTGGGGGTTTTGTTCATCCCCCACTGATTATCAGCCCTCACCAATCGGGCTTTTACGGGCAGCCCGCCCCCCTAACTTCTTTGCTTCCGCTGAATTTTGAGGTGGGGTTCTTACTGCCCACAAATAGCGGGATAAATGAACAAAACATACAACAAAGTATAAAAAAGAGAGGATTATATAATCCTCTCTTCTTAGGCCATACTATTTACTTTCTACAATTAAGGTCACCGGACCATCATTGATTAAAGAAACGTCCATCATTGCACCGAACTTCCCTGTTTCTACATGCAATCCTTGTTTACGAACTTCTTCATTAAAGAAATCGTATAAATGCTCTGCATAGTCAGGTTTCGCAGCATCCATAAAGTTTGGACGTCTTCCCTTGCGGCAATCGCCATATAATGTGAATTGCGAAATTGATAGAACTTGTCCTTCTACATCGAGTACAGAATGGTTCATCTTTCCGCTCTCATCTTCAAAGATGCGTAAGTTCGCGATTTTTTCCGCAATGTACGTTGCATCTTTTTCAGTATCTTCATGCGTAATGCCAACTAGTAATGTTAAACCGAATGGAATTTGTCCTACAATCTCACCATCTACTGTGACAGACGCCTCTTTTGATCGTTGTAAAACAACTCTCATCTTTTCTACACTCCCTATTAATGCATCATGCGTCGTACTGCATAAATTTCAGGAACACGTTTAATGCGTTCTACTACTTTTTTCAAGTGTTGTAAGTTACGAATCGAGATCGACATATTAATCGTTGCCATCTTATTACGATCACTTCTACCAGAAACAGCTGAAATGTATGTTTTCGTCTCTGTAACAGCTTGCAATACTTCATTTAATAAACCACGGCGATCATAGCCTGAAATTTCGATATCAACGTTGTATTCAATTTCTTTTTCAGGGCTACCTTCCCACTCTACTTCTAATAAGCGCTCTACAGCTTCTTCTGTATGAATATTTACACAATCACGACGGTGAATCGATACGCCCCGACCTTTCGTAATATACCCAACGATATCATCACCTGGAACTGGGTTACAGCATTTTGACAAACGAATTAATAAATTGTCAGCACCACTTACCTTTACACCAGAATCCCATTTTCGAATTTTCATCGGTTTACGAACTTCTTTAACTTCAACAATTTCTTCTTCTTCACGCTGCTTACGGAACTTGTCCGTTAGTCGCGTAACAATTTGCGACGCTGTAATTCCGCTATATCCAACTGCTGCAAACATATCTTCTTCATTTGCAAAATTAAACTTCTCGGCAACACGTTTTAAATTGTCAGGAGCTAACACTTCTTTCATCTCATACTCTAGACCACGTACTTCTTTTTCAACAAGTTCACGGCCTTTTTCAATATTTTCGTCTCTACGCTGTTTCTTAAAGAATTGACGTATTTTATTTTTCGCATGAGATGTTTGAGCAAGTTTCACCCAATCTTGGCTTGGGCCATACGAATGTTTCGATGTTAAAATTTCAATGATGTCACCCGTTTTTAATTTATAATCAAGGGTCACCATTTTCCCATTTACTTTTGCACCAATTGTTTTATTCCCGATTTCTGAATGGACACGATAAGAAAAGTCAATTGGAACAGATCCAAGTGGTAATTCCATTACATCGCCTTTCGGTGTGAAGACGAATACCATGTCAGAGAATAAATCAATTTTTAATGACTCCATAAACTCTTCTGCATTAGAAGCTTCATTTTGCCATTCTAATATTTGACGGAACCAAGTTAGTTTCTTCTCTAATGTACCTGTTGTTTCTGCGGTCTTTCCTTCTTTATACGCCCAATGTGCCGCGATACCGAATTCTGCAATTTCGTGCATTTCTTTCGTACGAATTTGCACTTCTAGCGGATCACCTTTCGGTCCAATTACCGTCGTATGAAGAGATTGATACAGATTTGCTTTCGGCATTGCAATATAATCTTTGAAACGACCTGGCATTGGCTTCCAGCAAGTATGAATAATTCCAAGCACCGCGTAACAATCTTTAATACTATTTACAACGACACGTACAGCTAGTAAATCGTAAATTTCATTAAACTGTTTATTTTGCAATGCCATTTTACGATAAATACTGTAAATATGTTTTGGTCTTCCAGAAATCTCAGGTTGAATGGAAACTTCTTTTAATTTCTCACGAATACCAGTCATTACTTCATCTAAATATTCTTCACGCTCTGCACGTTTACGCTTCATTAAATTTACAATACGATAATATTGTTGCGGATTTAAATAGCGAAGTGACGTATCCTCTAACTCCCATTTAATAGTACTAATTCCGAGTCTATGTGCTAAAGGTGCAAAGATTTCTAACGTTTCATTCGCAATGCGACGCTGCTTCTCTTGAGGCAAATGTTTCAATGTACGCATGTTATGAAGACGATCAGCTAGTTTAATTAAAATAACTCGAATATCTTGAGCCATTGCGATAAACATTTTGCGATGGTTTTCTGCTTGTTGCTGCTCATGAGATTTATATTTAATCTTTCCGAGCTTTGTAACACCATCGACAAGCATAGCGATTTCTTTATTAAATTCTCGCTCAATATCTTCTAATGTAATCTCTGTATCTTCCACTACATCATGTAAGAAACCTGCCGATACTGTAGCTGGATCCATGTGTAAATCAACTAAAATACCTGCAACTTGAATTGGGTGAATAATATATGGTTCACCCGATTTTCTATATTGTTCGCTATGTGCATCGCGTGCATATTCATAAGCACGTGCCACTAGCTCAATATCTTCAACCGCTAAATATTGACTTGCTTTCTCGAGTACCTGTTCAGCTGTTAGTACTTGCTCATTTGCCATCGAATCACCTTTTATTGAAAATTGACTTTGTATTTATTAAATAGAATAAATTATATTCTATCATTATAACCCAATGATTGTGAATTGTGAAAAGGAAAAGATTTTACTGACATTTCACCTTATTTTTTTGTTCAATTATACAAAAGTACCCGCTCCTCTCCAAGAGATTCACGGGTACTTTTTATCACCGTAGTTTTACCTATATAGTGATTAGTATTTTTCTAATACTAATACATCGTAACCATCTAACATTTTACGACCATCTAAGTAAGTAAGCTCTACTAAGAATGCAATCCCTGCTACAACTCCGCCAAGTTCTTCAACTAGCTTAATTGTTGCTTCAATTGTTCCACCTGTAGCTAATAGATCATCAGTAATTAATACGCGTTGACCTGGTTTAATTGCATCTTTATGGATTGTTAAAACATCTGTACCATATTCTTTGCCGTAGTCAACTGTAATTACTTCACGTGGTAATTTTCCTAATTTACGAACTGGCGCAAATCCTACTTCTAATGCATAAGAAACTGGGCAACCGATAATAAAACCACGAGCTTCTGGTCCTACTACAACATCGATATCTCTTTCTTTTGCATACTCAACGATTGCATCTGTTGCTGCTTTGTATGCTTTACCGTCGTTCATTAAAGGTGTAATGTCTTTAAACACAATACCTTCTTTCGGATAATCCGGTACAATTGCGATATGTTGCTTGAAATCCATATTTCTGAATCCTCCTCAGATATAAAAGGTTTGTAAATACAAATCCTTTACCCTAACTGTTCTACTTATTTATGATTACGAATCGTTTCAAACCATGTATATAGTTGCTGATATGTGCTATAAACCAATTCTTTTTCTAATTGTAAGTGGTTCATTTTCTCACGATATGTGTTCGATTCAATTAAATCACGCTTTTGTTTTTGTTCGGCCATAAAAATGACACCGTCTTTTATTGTAACAAATTCTAACTCAAAAAACACCTGTGTCATGAAATTTACTGTATCTTTTGACCAACCTTTATGGCGACATAGTTGTTCCCCATATTGTCTTAAAGAAAATGGTGATTTTTGGTTTAAGAAAGAATAGTACCATTTAAAATGTTCCCTCGTTGGGACTGTACTAAATAGATGATTGTTCTCTTGATAAAATAACGTATAGATTCTAGATGGGAATCCTACTTTAAATAAATCACGCAATTCATCTGTTCCTTTTGGCAAATCGAGTAACACGATGTATTGATCATCTAAATGAGTTACCTCTGATGCATGCACAAGATGTTCTTTATAGTCTTCTAAAGAAAACTTATTCAATACCTCTTCAGAAAAATACACCATTGTTATTTTTTCTTTCGGAAGTTCTGCTAAATTTGCTTCCACATTACGCATACTACGCCAATCAAATAATTGCCATGCCTCTACAGCAATATCTTGTACCATTAATTGTGGCTTCTTAAAATTATTCCATTCATTAATGGATGCCTCTCCTATTACAGATACCTTAGCAACTGGAGAAATTTCTTTTGCATACGCACCAAATCCGAATCCAATTGTATCCAGTGTTGCCTGTCCGTCACGAAGTGCCATTTTCAAATGTGAACCATCTGATCCGATTGCACGAATACTTTCTAATTCAGCATTTTTCACTGCAAGACGTGGTTTCGGATTTCCAACACCAAATGGCGCTAACTTTTGCATATCCTCAATCGCTGCAAGCGTTACATCTTCCACTTTACAAAATGTATCAACTGCTGTGATTGGAATAAAATCCGCTTCTGTTAAAATTGCATCCGCTTGCGCATTTAAGCGGCGACGTAACTCATCTACATCATTCATATGTAGCGTCATTCCTGCGGCCATCGGATGCCCTCCGAAGTGCGGTAATAACTCTCTACAATCCGACAAGTTTGCAAACAAATCAAATCCCGCGATACTACGTGCTGAACCCTTTGCTGTTTCTTTGACAGGATCAATGCTTAATACAATTGTTGGACGATAAAAACGTTCAACTAATTTAGAAGCGACAATTCCAATTACACCTGGATTCCAGCCTTCTTTTGCAAGCACTAACACTTTATTTTCTTCTGGCGGGAATTTATTTTCCACTTCAGCGATAGCCTCTTCTGTAATTTGCTTTACAATATCTTTTCGAAGTTTGTTCAGCTCATCAATTTCTTCAGCCAGTTCTTTCGCTTCCTCTGGGTCATCTGATAATAATAGGTGTACAGCCGGCGTAGCATCTTCTAAACGCCCAACTGCATTAATACGCGGTGCGATTGAGAATCCAATGCTTTCTTCTGTAATTTCACTTTGCGAAACGTTAGCAACTTTAAACAATGCCTTTAAACCAATATTTTTCGTCATTCGCATATGTTTTAAACCGCGCTTCACTAGCAATCTATTTTCGCCATGAAGTGATACTAAATCGGCTACCGTACCGATTACTGCAATTTCTAATAAATGTTCTGGTACACGACCTAATAGTGCATGTGCAACTTTAAACGCAACACCTACACCGGCTAAATAATGAAACGGATACACACCGCCATCTAGTTTTGGATGAATAATCGCGAGTGCTTCTGGTAATTCTGGCGGTGGCTCATGGTGATCCGTAATAATAAGATCTATTCCAAGTTCCTTCGCTACCTTCGCTTCATGTACCGCTGCGATACCAGTATCGACAGTAATAATAAGTGAGAACCCTGCACTATGCGCCCAACGAAACGCTTCTTCGTTCGGTCCATAACCTTCTGTAAAACGGTTTGGAATATAAAATTCTACCTCTGCACCTAATTCTTGCAGAGCAAGATATAAAACCGTTGTACTACTTACTCCGTCCGCATCATAATCACCAAATATTAATATTTGCTCTCCATTTTGAATCGCCTTATTTACACGTTCTACCGTTCTATCCATTCCTTCTAATAAAAACGGATCGTGAAATTCTTGATTTTCTGTATTTAAAAAATCTAAAATCTTATCTTCTGTATCTAATCCTCTACCGAGGAATAACGAAATGACAAGTGGTGATAGTTGTAACTTTTTTGCTAATTCACTCACTCGCTCTTCATTATATTCTTTTTCTTTCCAACGCGTCTTCGGTTGTAACACGAAATCACCCCTTAACCTGTTTATTATACAAGACAGATTAAGGGGTGACAATATAATGCAAACTACGATGCAATATCTATATACTAAAATGTTAATGATATTTAATTTGGAGAATACGGATTTATATGTACAAACACATTTTGTACATTATCTTGTTTCATAAGCATTTCTTTCACATGTTTTCCAATGCGGTGTCCTTCTTCTACAGTAATGTATGGATCTACAGAAACTTTAATATCGACAATAACATAGTGACCATGTTCTCTCGCATATAAAGAACCGATTTTTTTCACACCATTTACTTGCAGGACAGCTTCTCTAAGCGGAATAACATCTTCCTCATGAAGTACATGATCAAGCGTTGCATGAATCGCTTCCGCCCCAATACTCCACGCCATCTTTGCAACAAGGAGTGAAACAAATAACCCCGCAACCGGATCCGCATATACAAGCCAATCTAAACCTAGCTTACCACCGATAATAGCTGCACAAATACCGATTAAAGCTGCAATTGAAGAAAATACATCCGAACGGTGCTCATATGCATTTGCAATAATTGCATCACTATTTACCCTCTTCCCTAATCGGAATTTATATTGAAACATTCCTTCTTTCACGACAATCGAAAGAATAACAGCAAAAATCGTAATTCCTTTCGGTGGTTCTAGTTCTTGCGAAAAAGCTTTTATAGACGAAATCGCTATCTCGATGCCCACAATAAATAATAATACTGCAACAATAATCGCTGAAATCGATTCCGCTTTACCATGACCGTACGGGTGATCTTCATCTGGTGGTTGCTTTGCTGCTCGCAATCCAAAAAGTACAGCTAGCGAACCAATTACATCTGATGCAGAATGCACAGCATCCGCTAATAGTGCTTTACTGTTCCCGATATAACCAATTACCGCCTTTACAATCGCTAATATAATATTACCAACGATTCCGACAATAGCACCAAACTCGGCCTGTTTAAAACGTTCATCTTTTTCCATAATTAAAATCCCTTCTTTTCTTAACCTATCTTGTTATCCCGATTTATTGTATCAAAAACAACGATAACATCACCACTTTCTTCCATCTTTCTTCTGTAAAAAGTTGCTATCTTATTGTATCCACAAACGAAAAAAGAGATGCCTCCTAATGAGGCATCACCTTTTTATACTTGTGGTTCAGATACTTCTTTCTCAACCTTCTTCTTGTTTTTGCCCTTTTTCAAACGACGGTTTTCAAGCATTAACCAAATTTGAGAAGCAACGAAAATAGAAGAGTACGTACCTACAACTAATCCAATTAATAACGCAAGTGAGAAGTTACGCAGTGATTCACTACCGAAAATAAGTAGTGCAATTACTGGGAACAACACTGTTAAAACAGTATTAATTGAACGACCAATTGTTTGACGAATACTTGAGTTTACGATTTCTTCTAAATCTTTTAAATCACGAACTCGTTTTTTCTGTTTGTATAATTCACGGTTTCTATCAAACGTAACGATTGAGTCATTGATAGAGTAACCAATAATGGTTAATACCGCAGCGATAAACGTTAAGTCTACCTCTATTCGGAAAAGACTAAATACAACAATCATAACGAAGGCATCATGTAATAATGCGATTACTGCAGATACTGCGTACGTAAGACGGAAACGAATACTTACGTATAAAACGATTACTGCAGAAGCAATCAATACTGCGATAAATGCATTTCGTGCAATCTCTTTACCGATTGTCGGTGAAACTGTACTTACATTCGGATCTGTACCGTATTTATCGTGGAAGAATGTTTTCGTTTTCGCAATTTCATCTTTTGATAGAACACCTAATGTACGAACTGCGAAACCTTTATTGTCATCTCCAGTCGGTACAATATTTTCTTCCTTCACATCGATTTTCAATTCTTTAAAATCTTTATGAACATCAGCAACAGTAACTGCTTGTTTTGATTGCAAGTCGATACGTGTACCACTTGCAAAGTCAATACCAAGATTCATTTTGAAAATCGGTAATATAATTGCCCCAGCAATTACGACTACAATTGAGAATAAGAAGAATTTATGACCGATATTTACGAAGTTAATACGATCAAATCTCGTTGGCGGATGTACTACACCTTTTGTTAATGGAATAATATCCTTTTCCTTAACACCAAAATAAGATGGTTTTTTATCGAAGTAACGGCTCTTTACAAGTAAACTTAGTAAGAAACGAGTACCGAATACGTTCGTAATGAAACCGACTAAAATACTAACAATTAAACTTGTTGCGAAACCTTTTACAGAACTATTACCGTAAGCAAATAATACACCGGCTGCTGCAATTGTTGTAATGTTCGCATCTAAAATTGTCGCTAATGAACGATGGTTACCAGCACGAAATGCTGACATCATTGACTTACCAATTTTCAGCTCTTCCTTTAACCTCTCGTACGTAATGATATTCGCATCAACTGCGATACCTACCCCGAGCACTAATGCCGCAATACCTGGCAACGTAAGAACCGCATGCATCCAGTTAAAGACAAGTAATGTAACGAAAATGTATAAACCTAACATAATAACCGCTACAAGCCCTGGTAAACGGTAGAATACAAGCATAAATAAGAAGATAATAGCAATACCGATTGCACTAGCGAAAATCGTTTGCTCTAATGCTTGTTGACCAAATTTCGCTCCAACAGATGTTGAATACATTTCTTTTAAATCAACAGGAAGTGCACCTGCATTTAATAAAGATGAAAGTTCTTTCGCACTTTCAACTGTAAAGTTTCCACCTACGATAGATACTTCAGCTTGGTTAAACACTTGGCTTACTGTTGCTGCTGATAAAAACTTCGGATTCGGTTTTGCAGATTCTGCTTTATACGAATCTTTTCCTTCTTCAAAATCAAGCCATATTACCATTAAATTCGTTGGTGGTGGCATCTTTGAAATTTTTTCAGTTACTGCACGGAATTTTTCAGCGCTTTTTAATGTAAGACCTACGCTCGCACGGCCTTGCTCATCAAATGTTTGCTTCGCTCCGCCGCCTTTTAAATCCGTACCATCCATAAGAAGATTGTCATCCACATCACGGAATGTTAATTTCGCTTGTGTTGATAACATTTCACGTGCTTTTTGCTGATCTTGTACACCAGCAAGCTGTACACGAATTCGATTTTCTCCTTCAATTTGGATGTTCGGCTCACTTACACCGAGAACATTGACACGATTTTCAAGAGCACCTACTGTACTTACAAGTGCCTCTCGGTCAATTTTATCGCCTTTTTTGGCTGGTTTTACTTCATACAGAACTTCAAAACCACCGCGAAGGTCTAGTCCTAGACTAATTCCTTTTGCTATGTCTTTTCCTGCCGCACCAATTACGCCACCGATTAATAAAACGATGAGGAAAAAGGCGGCAATTCTCGTACCACGCTTTGCCATATGTACCCTCTTTCTGCTACTAACACTTTCAATAAATCTCTTACGATTCACTGCTATACGTGTGCATACACCTAGTTAGTAGACTTCCTTTCTATAAAATACATTTGTTTTTTGCTAGTTCATCACTAGCTGTGTCGGTAAACCTTACGCAATACCTACACTTTCATTATTTATTTTTCTTCTTCACTACCTCCTTTACATATAATCTTAGACATCGTTATTTCCTCTTTATCAATACCTATCATTATACTGCAAAAGGAAGAACAAACCAATTGCAGTCAGTTATTTATTTTCATACTCATCAAATGACCAAAGTGGCGCTTGGTATGCTTCAACAGTTAAATATGTCATATATTCATTAGGTGTTATTCTTAATACATCGTTCACTAATTCATACAACCTAACATTACTGTCTATCTTTTTCCACTTTTTCACTTTAAGAAACTTCCAAATGTCATCATCTGTCACTCTGTCATAACCGAACATTTGAAACTCCTCTACTTTACTAACTAAAACGACTTGTAACTGTCCGCGGTATGATTCTACCAAATCTTCTTTTTCTAACATACGTAACATCTCCTTATAATTTCAGCACGAAAAGTCGCTTTTATTCCCGCTCTAATGGACAGCAATAACTACTTTCAAGAGCACTATCATACTTCACTCTCTTAAATGCTTGTCATTCTTGTCTCGTACGTGCATATAAATTATTGTAAATCATTCCACTGATTTTGAGAAGGTAGGAGAAGACCATGACGAGACAAAGCTTTTTAAAAGGCGCATTTATTTTAATGATTGCCGGCTTTATTACCAAAATTCTTGGATTTATTAACCGGATTGTAATGGCACGTATACTAGGAGAAGAAGGCGTTGGCCTTTATATGATGGCCGTTCCTACATTCATTTTAGCAATTACATTAACACAAATCGGTCTTCCTGTCGCAATCGCAAAATTTGTAGCAGAAGCGGAAGCGGTGAACGATAAACAAAAAATAAAAAAAATATTAACCGTATCACTAGCTGTCACTTCCTTTATTAGCATCATTTTAACAATGGGCATTATGCTCCTCACACCTATTTTAGCGAAAACATTATTAACCGATGAAAGAACGTACTATCCATTAATGGCCATTTTACCTGTCGTTCCTGTTATTGCTGTTTCTTCTGTTTTACGCGGTTATTTCCAAGGGAAACAAAATATGAAACCTAGCGCTTATGCTCAAGTGATCGAACAAGTTGTCCGCATTACAATTATCGCTGTATGTATTCGAATATTTTTACCTTATGGCGTAGAATATGCTGCAGCCGGCGCTATGTTATCAGCCGTTCTCGGCGAAGTTGCATCCTTATTATTCTTACTCACTTTATTCCAACGTGAAAAACACTTATCTATACGCTCTAGATTTTTCACTACCGTAAAGGAGAGCAAAGGTACATTTTATTCTCTTATGGATATCGCCCTTCCAACTACAGGAAGTCGTTTAATCGGTTCTGTTTCTTATTTTTTTGAACCTATCGTCGTTATGCAAAGTTTAGCGATTGCCGGAGTTGCCGCTTCTGTCGCAACCCAGCAATACGGTATATTAAACGGTTATGCATTCCCGCTCCTATCACTACCCGCCTTCATTACATACGCTCTTTCTACAGCGCTCGTTCCTTCAATTAGTGAAGCAATGGCAAAAAGGCAACATAAATTAGTGGAGCACCGTTTACAACAAGCACTTCGAATTTCATTAATTACTGGTGGGTGGTCTGTCGTTATATTATACGTATTCGCTTCCCCTGTTTTAACTCTTATGTACGGATCAGACAGCGCAACAGCATTCATTCAGCTACTTGCACCTTGCTTTTTATTTCATTATTTTCAAAGTCCACTTACATCTGTATTGCAAGCTTTAAATTTAGCACGCGCTGCTATGATGAACACATTTATTGGCGCCATCGTGAAATTAATCGTTATTTTTGTACTAGCTTCAAAGCCAGAATTTCAAATGATGGGGGTTGCTCTCGCTATTGCAGCAAATATAGTAACAGTAACATTCCTTCACTACGCTACCGTTTTAAAAAAGATTACATTTACCATTTACGCAAAAGACTATATTTTCGGCGGACTTGCCATCGGTATTGCAGGTGCCTTCGGTTTTTACCTTCATAAGTATATTATTTTTTCTCATTCTCTTGGTATACAAACATTATGGGAAATCACTTTAACAACAATGGTTTATGTCGTTCTCCTCTTCATCTTTAAACTAATTCGAAAAGAGGAGTTAAGTCGCCTCCCTATCATTCGTAAACTTTCATTTTTGAAATAAAGTAAAACTTTCATTAGCGAGACTTTTCCGGGCTTACTATTTAAAATGGTAAGCTTTTAGTTTTCTTTCAAATCAACAAAAAATTGTCCATTTTGAAAACTACAGTATAAAATTTGTGTTATATCGTTATAACCTAAGTTTTTTAGTTTTTCAATGAGCCATTCGTCTGTATGTTCAATCATTTGCAAATGATTAGATTGAATTTCTCCATCAATAATTAATGGCAGAGTGAAAATAGGCGTATCATTTTTACTCTTTTTACTTTTTTGTTTTTGAAAAACGGATAACTTCCCTGATGGTTCCAAAATAGCGTATTCCACATCCCGCACGTCTCCGACCCCTTGCTCCCTTAATTGCATCATTAAATCATCTATGTTATAGCGCTGTTTTCTCATCTTTTTTTCATCAATTTTTCCCGCATTTATAAGAATAGCAGGCTCCCCTTCTATTAAATGCCGAAATCGTTGAAACTTCAAAGAAATAACCGACAAAATGATTTGTATGCACATAAGGAAAGTCATCGGAACTAATTGATGCCAAAGTGATTTATCTGTATTTTCAATCGCTACTACAGCCATTTCACCAAGCATAATGAATACGACTAAATCTAATACACTTAGCTCTCCAATTTCACGTTTACCCATAAGACGGAAAATAATTAAGATAATAATATACAAAAGCATCGTCCGGCCAATTATCGATACCCATTCCATTTCTACATCTCCTTTTTTACTTATAGATTCCCCTATAGAAAAGAAAATAGTCTAACTTAAGCAAAAGAGAAATATGCTTGTATTAAAAAGGGGGAATGCATAAATGGATGGAACGAAAAAATTATCAACTGCAATTGGTTTCGGTATTATTACCCTACTAATTCTCGCATCTATTACTAGCATGGTTATGGCTCTATTATTAAAGTTTACGAACATGAATGAAAGTACATTAACCGTCACTATTTTGATACTAGCTCTTTTATCTATGCTTATGTCTGGGTTTATTGCTGGTAAAAAAGCACAAGGGAAAGGTTGGCTAGTTGGTTTTACAACAGGACTCACATTCGCCATACTCGTTTTTCTAGTTAACTATTTAGGCTTCTCTCAAACTTTATCGAACTCACAGTTACTTTACCAATTGGCATTAATGGGCGCGAGTACACTCGGTGGTATTTTCGGTGTAAATATGTCAAAGCAAAATAATTAAAAAAAGGCCCTGCACATTTCATGCAGGGCCTTCCTCATTAGTTTTTCACAACTTCACGAATCGCATTGCGATCGAAAGTTAAGTGTGCACCACCAGATTTAACAACGATTTTCGTTTCATCTACTGATTCGATTGTACCGTGTAAGCCACCAATTGTTATGATAGCATCACCTTTTGCTAATTCGTTTTGCATTTGAGCAACTGCTTTTTGACGCTTTTGTTGCGGGCGAATTAATAAGAAATAGAAAATCGCAAACATCGCAACGATCATAACGATATTCATCATACCTGCATTCATCTTTTGTTCCTCCTTTTAAATTATGTATTAGAAGTTTTTAGCATTCGGTTTATTAAAGCCATACTGTTCAAAGAACTCTTCGCGGAAATCACCAAGACGGTCTTCACGAATAGCTTGTCTCACCTGCTCCATTAAGTTTAACAGAAAATGAAGGTTGTGATAAGACGTTAAACGAATTCCGAACGTTTCATCACATTTCATCAAGTGACGAATGTACGCACGAGAGTAATTTTTACATGTGTAGCAATCACAATTAGGATCAAGCGGACCGAAGTCTCTTGCGAATTTCGCATTTTTTACAACTAGACGGCCTTCACTTGTCATACATGTACCATTTCGAGCGATACGAGTTGGAAGTACGCAGTCAAACATATCAACGCCGCGAATTGCCCCATCAATTAACGAGTCAGGAGAACCTACTCCCATTAAGTAACGTGGCTTATCATCTGGAAGAAGTGGTGTTGTAAACTCAAGCACACGATTCATAATATCCTTCGGTTCACCAACAGATAAACCACCTATAGCATAACCAGGGAAGTCCATTGAAACAAGGTCTTTTGCACTTTGGCGACGAAGCTCTTCAAACTCTCCGCCCTGTACGATACCGAATAAACCTTGATCTTGTGGACGTTCATGCGCTTTTAAGCAACGTTCTGCCCAGCGGCTTGTACGTTCTACAGATTTCTTCATATATTCAAAAGTAGCTGGGAACGGTGGACACTCATCAAATGCCATCATAATATCTGAACCTAATGCATTTTGGATTTCCATCGCTTTTTCTGGTGATAAGAATAATTTATCTCCATTTAAGTGGTTACGGAAGTGAACGCCTTCCTCTTCAATACGGCGGAAGTCACTTAAACTGAATACTTGGAAACCACCAGAATCCGTTAAGATTGCACGGTCCCAGTTCATAAATTTATGCAAACCACCTGCTTCACGAACAATTTCGTGACCTGGACGTAGCCATAAATGATACGTATTACTTAAAATAATGCCAGAATCCATTGCTTTTAATTCTTCTGGTGACATTGTCTTAACTGTTGCAAGTGTACCAACTGGCATGAATGTTGGTGTATCAAATGAACCGTGCGGCGTGTGTACACGACCTAAACGCGCACCCGTTTGTTTACAAGTTTTAATAAATTCATAACGAATTGCTGTCATAATTTACTCCTTTTATTTGTTTCTCATTTTAGCGTGAGATGCAACGAACATTGCGTCACCGAAGCTAAAGAAACGATATTTTTCTTTTACTGCTTCATTATAAGCATGAAGTACATTATCTCTATTTGAAAATGCACTTACAAGCATAATTAATGTTGATTTCGGCAAATGGAAGTTTGTAATTAAACCATCAATTGCTTTAAATTTATATCCTGGGTACATAAAAATATCTGTCCAACCAGAAGCTGCGCAAAGCTTACCACTATGATCGGTCGCAATCGTTTCTAACGTACGAGTTGATGTCGTACCTACAGTGATAATACGTCCACCATTCTCTTTCACACGATTTAATAATGCCGCTGTCTCTTCAGACATATGGTAATATTCTGCGTGCATATGATGCTCTTCAATCGTATCTGCAGAAACTGGTCTAAATGTTCCAAGCCCTACGTGAAGTGTAATAAATGCTAACTGAACGCCTTTTTTCTTTAACTTCTCAAGTAACTCTTCTGTAAAGTGAAGTCCCGCTGTCGGCGCTGCTGCTGAACCGATTTCTTTCGCATATACTGTTTGATAGCGATCGCGATCTTCCAGTGTCTCTTTAATATATGGAGGAAGTGGCATTTCCCCAAGTTCATCTAAAATTTCATAGAAGATGCCGTCATATGAAAATTCAAGCTGACGCCCACCTTGATCTGCAGTCCCTGTGCAAGTTGCTTTTAATTTCCCTTCACCAAAAGAAATTACAGTTCCTTCTTTTACACGTTTCGCTGGCTTAACAAGCGTTTCCCACTTATCGCCTTCCTCTTGTTTCAAAAGAAGCACTTCAATGTGCGCGCCTGTATCTTCTTTCACACCGTGCAAGCGAGCAGGCATAACTTTCGTTTCATTTAAAACTAAGCAATCCCCCTCATGTAAGTAAGAAAGAATGTCCGTAAAATGTTTATGCTCAATATCACCAGTTTCACGGTCTAACACCATTAATCTTGATGTTTCACGATCCTCTAACGGGACTTGTGCAATAAGTTCTTCTGGTAAATGAAAATCAAACAGATTAATATCCATAACTGTATCCACCTATTTCTTATTTGAATCGATTTATTATATACATAATAAAAGATAATGCAATACTTAACACAATACATGTAATGATAGGAAAATAAAAGGTAACGTTACCTTTTTTCACAAAAATATCGCCTGGAAGCCTTCCAATGAACTTCCAAGCTAAGCCAACAACAATGAGTAAGATACCTGCTGTTATAAGCAATTTCGGTATCTCCGTCATACTTTTGGCATCTCCATTCCGAAATGTTCATACGCAAGTGGCGTTACGATTCGGCCTCTTGGCGTTCGTTGTAAAAAGCCAATTTGTAATAAATACGGCTCATACACATCTTCAATTGTATGAGATTCTTCTCCAATCGTTGCCGAAACTGTCTCTAATCCAACTGGGCCACCACGGAATTTCTCAATTATACCGAGCAATAATTTATGATCAATATGATCGAGTCCTAATTTATCTACCTGCAGTAGTTCTAATGCCATTTGTGTAATTTCCATTGCAATTGTTCCGTCGCTGCGAACTTGTGCGAAGTCACGTACACGTCGTAATAAACGATTCGCAATACGAGGTGTACCACGGGCACGTCTTGCAATTTCTAGTGCGGCTAACGAATCAATTTCCACTTCGAATACTTCCGCTGTACGTTCAACAATCGCAGAAAGCTGATCCACTGTATAATACTCTAATCTTGAAAGTACACCGAAACGGTCACGGAGCGGCGCTGATAATGCTCCGGCACGTGTTGTCGCTCCAACTAATGTAAATGGAGGTAAATCTAAACGTACAGACCGTGCTGACGGTCCTTTTCCAATTACGATATCAAGGCAAAAATCTTCCATCGCAGGATATAGTACTTCTTCAATTGATCTATGCAAACGATGAATTTCATCAATAAACAATACATCTCCAGGCTGAAGTGCTGTTAATACCGCTGCTAAATCTCCTGGTCTTTCAATTGCGGGACCTGACGTCGTTCGAATGTTAACACCCATTTCATTGGCAATAATATTCGCAAGCGTCGTTTTACCAAGTCCAGGTGGTCCATATAAAAGTACGTGATCTAACGTTTCTTCACGCATTTTCGCCGCTTCAATAAACACTTCTAAATTATGTTTCGCTTTATCTTGGCCAATATACTGACGGAGCGTCTGTGGCCGTAATGAATACTCTAAATCCGCATCTTCGTATCCAGATTCCCCTGAAAGGAGACGTTCGTCCATTATACTCACCTCTTACCATTTAGTAAAAGACTAAGTGCCTTTTTAATATATTGATCCGTCGTTAATGATTCTTTTAATAACTCTGGTACAACACGAGAAACTTCCCGTTCTGCATAACCAAGTGCACGCAGTGCTTCCAGTGCTTCATCAAGTTCAACTGAGGAACCTTTCTTCTCATCAAAACTTTCAACATCTGAGAACAAATCAACAAATGCATCTGGTACAACATCTGCTAGTTTTCCTTTTAAATCTAAAATCATTTGGCGCGCTGTTTTCTTTCCGACGCCCGGGAATTTCACTAAAAACTTCTCATCTTCATGTTCAATCGCTTGAACGACCTGTCCTGTTTGACCAGATGCTAAAATCGCAAGAGCGCCTTTTGGCCCAATGCCAGACACACCTAACAATTTTGTAAATAATAAACGCTCTTCACGTGTTTTAAACCCGTAAAGTGCCATAATATCTTCTCTCACATAATGATATGTATAGACACGGATTTCTTGCTTACTTCTTTGAAATACATACGGATTTGGTGTGAAAATTTGGTACCCAATTCCATTATGGTCAATTACGACATATTCCGGTCCTACATACTCCACGTAACCTGTAACATATTCAAACAAAATACGATCTCTCCCTCTTAAATCATGTATTCCATTTTAACATATTTAATGATAGAAAAGCGAGACTACCCCAACAAATGTTCTCCGTTTAAAACTTCTGTTATTTTCCATTGACAGAAAAGATAAAGCACCTTAATATACAGGAGTCGATAATGATTATCAATACTAATTAAAGGGGTTACATCAGGATGAAACGTAAGTTATTTATTTTATTAACTATTATGCTAGTCGTTCTTTCTATCGTTGGCTGTTCTTCTCAAAAAGAAGCGTCAAAAGCAAAAGAACAACCGAAAACAAAAGTTGTGAAACACGCTAAAGGGGAAGCTACAATTCCAGTAAATCCAAAGAGAATTGTTGACTTATCTGGATCAACAGAAGAGTTATTACTTCTTGGACACAAACCTGTTGGTACAGCAAATACATATAAAGATAAAATCCAAAATCACTTAACAGACAAGCTAGATGGCGTAAAAGCAGTTGGCTGGTACTGGGCACCTAAAGTTGATTTAGAAGCTGTTACAGCTTTAAAACCGGACTTAATTATTTTAAATAATCGTCAATTAAAAATTTATGATCAATTAGAAAAGGTTGCACCGACTGTTGTTCTAGAAACAAACTTAGAAGACTGGCGCGGTAAGTTTAAAGAAGTAGGTAAACTATTTGATGAAGAAAAGAAAGCTGACAAATGGATTGCCGACTACGATAAAAAAGCAGACTCTTTATCTAAAAAAATTAAAGAAAAAACAAAAGATGAAAACTTTATGTTTGTCGCAGTTACACCACAAAACTTCCGTGTATACGGTAGCTTCGGATACGGTGACATCATCTTTAACGACTTAAAACTTCCAGCAACAAAAGGTACAGATTTAAAACAAACGATGGCGCAAGTATCATTAGAAGGGCTTGTTGCATTCCAACCTGATCAAATGTTTATTGTAAACTTCGGCGGCGAGGCTGATAAAGTGTACGAAGACTATAAAAATAGTGCTGTTTGGAAAGACAATAAAGCAGTAAAAAACAATCACGTATATGAAGTATCGAATGAAATCTTCAATACGAAAGCATTCAATCCAATCGGAAAAGATATGCTAATTGATGAAATCGCAAAAGAAATTTTAGCTAAAAACAAGTAAGAAAAAGCAGCTCACCATGAGCTGCTTTTTTTCTTATTTTGCACTGCATATTGCTTCATTTTTTCAATCGTCTTCACAAAACTTTCTTTTGATTTTATACGAATACCACGTTTCAATTTCGCACGCTCATAACTCTCAAGTTTTTTCATATCAATTTGAAAGAAAGAATGAATCGCATTATCACTTTTTGGTACACCCTTGAAAATTTGTAATATCCCTTCCTCTGAAACACCAAAATAGCCGCTCGTCTTCAATAACGGAGAAATATCGTCCACTTTCTTTTGCAATACAATTTGTACATCATCACGATCAACGAGTTGCCATTCTTTATATTGCTGTAAAAACTTTTCTAAATCCGCTACTTTTTCTGTAAATATTTCTTCACTTACTTCTCCATCAACATACATACGCTCTAATAAAATTGTAACTTCAGATTCTTTTTCTGTTACTTCTGGTACTGGTCCTTCCGCCCTCACACTCGTTTCATAGGCTAAACAAAACATCATCACGAAAGCTTGCACTGCAATCAGTATCCATTTCATTTCCGTTCACCTCTTTTAGGCAAAATCAAACTTTCATTAGTAGTTTTGCCGAAAGTGGAGGTTTTATCCATATAAACAACCACATTACATTTCTCTCAAAAATAAAAAAATGCAGATAAGGTTTTATCCTTATCTGCATTAGCATTTGTTTTTATATAAAATGAAAGACGCCTGCAAGCAGGCGTCTTGATGCGTTTACGGCGAGAGACCAGGCGACCACATTCGCGTGTTTAGCACTTAAGCATATCTCTCGTCTTACGTAAATTAGCTCATCGCTTTGCTAATATAACATTAATAACGTATAAGTGCAACATTTTTATAACAAATATTTTATTTTCTCTTTCACCCAAACGAACTTTATGTAAATTATAAATTGATAAATGTAATATATATGTTACAATTAATGTAACAGCGAAATCATAATAAACAGGAGATGGATATTGTGAAAAAAATAAAGGATGAACGTCTCATTCTGAAAACATTAAAAAACATACGTATTGCCTTTCTTTTTCAATCACTTGGTATAATTGGCATTTTAGGCTATATCGGATTCACTGAAGGAATGGATCAAATTACGAAATCTCCATTATGGTTATTATTTATCCTTACAAGTATCGTACTTAGTTATTTACAGTTAAGCGTTTCTATCGATGTAGAAGAAGGCGAAAAGGATATAAAGTTAACTCCTTATTACAAAATTATTTTACGCTCTCTTATTGTAGGAACTATTATAGCCATTATTTATATCATTTTCAGTCCAGAAAGACCTCTGTTTGAAGCACTTCTAACAGGTAGTATTTTCTTCATATGCTTTTTAATTTCTTATTCCGTTAGTTATTTTATTAAAAAACGTCGTTTACAAGATAACGATGAATAAAGAGGAAGGGCAACCCCTTCCTCTTTTGTTTTTCTATCGCACTGTACCAGTTAAACCGTAACGAATGTCTCGGAACATATTTCCTATGTCACGATTAAAATCGTTTGTAACTGTACCGTTACGTAGACGCGTACTCATTGCATCGACACGAGTAAACATATCATTTCTTACAGAAACATATACGTTTCTGTTTCCAACTTCATTTGAAACCGCTTGACGAATTTCGTTCGCCATCGCCGTTTCATTTGTCGCTGTGTTACGTGGTTTTACTGCAATCGCTACGTCGTTTCCATATACAACCGTAGACACGCGGTCTACGTTATTCATACGTTTCACACGATTTGTAATTCTTTCTGCAGTTTTACCATCATTGTTAATGTATGAATTGTTCATTGTAATATTACGAGTTGGATGCGGATTAGCAATTTGCCCGTTGTAATTTACATCACGGTAATAATTATTATATCCTGTATCGTTACGACCGTTTCTATATGTTACATAATCTGTATAACGATCGTTACGCGCTACATTATCACGATACTGATGTGTATCATTATAAGATGTACGCTCGTAATTGTAGTTACGTCCATCCATCGCATTGTTATCTTTTGGTGTACCACATGCAGCTAATGCACTGGTAACTAACAAAGAAGCAGCAATCACTTTTACTTTCGTATTCAATACAAAAACCCCCTCTGTTAGAATGAACTTCTCTTCTGAAAAGCTCCCTCTTATGATGAGTAACAGAGAAGGTTTTTACACTGTTAATATTTCACTGGGAATTTTCTAACACTTGATGTAAATCTTCCGTTTTCAAAACAATTCTACATACAAAAAAGGTGGGAATAATCCCACCTTTTTTTAAACTTCTTCTTCGTCCTCTTCTTCTGCGACTGGCTCTCCAAATACATTTGGTGGATCTGGTTGATAATACATCGTCCCTGGCTGTGGTGCATATGCAGACTGCGTTGGTTGATAATATAAAGGATTAGCGTATTGTGGTCCCCCAGGCTGCGGACTATATAACCTACTCTCTCCTCCGCATCCACAATCTTCCTCACCTTGTATGAGTGGCGGCATATTATTATCCATTGGCATCATATTTGAATTTGGCATAGACGTATACTGTGGTCCAAAAGGTGCCCCTTGCTGATATGGCATATTGTAATATGGGTTTTGTTGTTGATAATATGGATTCGGCGGCATCATCGGCTGTTGATACGGCATCATATTCGGTAGTTGATTGTTATCCATGATCGGCATCATATTTGGCATTTGATTGTTATCCATGATCGGCATCATATTTGGCATTTGATTGTTATCCATGATCGGCATCATATTCGGCATTTGATTGTTATCCATGATCGGCATCATATTCGGCATTTGATTGTTATCCATAATCGGCATCATATTCGGCATTTGGTTATTATCCATAATCGGCATCATATTCGGCATTTGATTGTTATCCATAATCGGCATCATATTCGGCATTTGGTTATTATCCATTATTGGCATTATATTTGGTGGTTGGTTGTTATCCATTATTGGCATTATGTTTGGTGGTTGATCGTTATCCATTATTGGCATTATATTTGGTGGTTGATTGTTATCCATTATTGGCATTATATTTGGTGGTTGATTGTTATCCAGCATTGGCATTATATTTGGTACTTGAATATTTGGCGGTATGACTTGTGGGATAACCACATTTTCTTTCGATACATTTGGTGATACTATGCTTCCTACATTTTCTTTCTTCACTTGCGGCGATACTATATTCCCTACATTTTCTTTCTTTACTTGCGGCGACAATATGTTTCCTACATTTTCTTTTTTCACTTGCGGCGATACTATATTCCCTACATTTTCTTTCTTTACTTGCGGCGATACTATGTTTCCTACATTTTCTTTCTTTACTTGCGGCGATACTATGTTTCCTACATTTTCTTTCTTTACTTGCGGTGATACTATGTTT
>NZ_JAAMNK010000022.1:81129-88295 GCF_011066025.1 Bacillus sp. EKM202B
TTCCTACATTTTCTTTTTTTACTTGCGGTGATACTATATTATCCTTTTTCGTTTGCGGAGAAATGACGTTGTTAGGTTTCATTTTCGTAATTTGCGGAGCAATTAACTCGCTTCCTTTTTTAATTACATCTGAAATTTTATATTCTTTTTTCGTTTTTATTGGCGGTTGCGGCGGCTGTGGTAATACATTTATCGAAAACTTCGTATTTTCTTTTTCCGCTGGTTTTTGTTTTTCTATAACAGGTGGCTTTTGAATAACAGACGGTTTTTCAGCTGGTTTTTCTTTTTGAATTGGCTGTTCTTTTTGCACTTCTTTTTGTGGTTTCACCTGTACTTCTTTTTGCGGCTTCACTTGCATTTCCTTTTGTGGTTTTACTTGCACTTCTTTTTGTGGTTTTATCTGTACTTCTTTTTGCGGTTTTACTTGCACTTCTTTTTGTGTTTGTTGCATAGCGGGCTGCTGGGTAATTGGTGCCGATTGATACGTAACTTCTTCCTCATCTTCTATTCCAAGCGGCGTTGGTGTTGCTGCAAATTCTTTTTGTTGCACTTCTTTTACGTATTGCTTTGGAGGTGCTGATCCTGCTCCAGCTTGCTGTTTCACGTGGACGCCGTTTGATGGTACTTTAATTTTCATACCTGGCATGATTAAATCTGGATTACTAAGCTGTGTATTTGTTTTTTTCAGCGTGTCAAAATCCACTCCGTACTTTTTCGCAATTTTCCAAAGGGTATCCCCTTTTTGCACGATATGAATTTTCAAATTTTCCCCCTCCTGTATAACTTATCTATAAGTAACAAATCTCATGAAGTAACCCTTTCTAAATAACATTAACTTCTTTTCACTTTTATCACTTCTTCTATTTTCAATATAGTTGGAAGTGGAATAGGCATAAAAACCACAATGATTTCTTCAAAACAATGTATGCCCATTTCGCTCTCGTTATGATTATATGTATGAAAAAAAGCAACGGTATTCCCGTTGCTTTAAACACGCTCTAACATACGATTTAATGCGAGAACTGCTTCTTTCGTTACTTGTTTGTCTACGCTAATAACGTTAATCTCTTCTCCGCCTTCTATCGTTTCAAGCACCCATAGTAAGTGAGGGAGGTCAATTCGATTCATCGTTAAGCACGGACACATAAATGGATTAAGTGAAACAATTTCTTTATCTGGATGTTGCTGAATAATTCGGTTCACTAAATTCATTTCTGTACCAATTGCCCATTTACTTCCAACTGGAGCTGATTCAATCATATCAATAATGTATTTTGTTGAACCTGCATAGTCTGAAGCGGCTACAACTTCATAGCAACATTCTGGATGTACAATAATATTCATATCCGGATGATTTTTCCGCACACTTTCAATATTTTTCACTGTAAAGTTTTGATGAACTGAACAATGTCCTTTCCATAAAATCACTTGGATTTCTTCTATGTTTCCATCGTATTCTAATGAATCTGTATGTGGATCCCATACCGCCATTTTATCTAACGGAATACCTAAATCGTGCGCTGTATTTCTTCCTAAATGTTGGTCTGGTAAAAAGACAAGACGCTCTTTTTGTGTAAACGCCCAAGAAACCATTTGTTTTGCATTTGAAGAAGTTACTGTCGCTCCACCATTACGACCGCAAAACGCTTTAATTGCAGCTGTAGAATTTACATATGTTAACGGAATCATCGTATCTCCAAATAACTTCGTGAGCTCTTTCCACGCTCTTTCTGTTTGTTCAATATCTGCCATGTCCGCCATTGAACAACCTGCGCGCATATCTGGTAAGATGACAACTTGTTCATCTGTCGTTAACATATCTGCTGTTTCTGCCATAAAGTGCACACCACAAAACACAATGTATTTTGCTTCTTTATTACTCGCTGCAACTTGCGCAAGCTGAAGTGAGTCCCCTGCTGCATCAGAAAATTGTACAACTTCATCCTTTTGATAATGATGCCCTGGAATAAATAACGTTTTCCCCATTTTTTCTTTAATTTCACGAACACGCTTTTCCATATTTTCCATTGACATTGTGTAATAACGCTCTGGTAACATCGTTTCAATTGGCTGTACTTTTTCTAAAATACTCATATACCTTTCTCCCCCTCTAAGCCACTTTCCTTACGCTTCAATATTGAAACTAATATCAAGTGCTTTCACTGAATGTGTTAACAATCCAAGTGAAATATAATCTACCCCTGTTTTTCCATATTTCGATAAATCTTCAACTGTAATGCCACCTGACGCTTCCGTAACAATGGCGCTTGGCACAATCTTTGAAAACTCTCGAATTTCATCTGGCGTACGGTTATCAAACATAATAATATCCGCACCGGCTGCTACTGCCTCTCTCACTTGCTCCTCCGTTTCTGTTTCCACTTCTACTTTCACCATATGTCCTAATTTTTCTTTCACCGATGTAATAGCTTTTGTAATAGAACCAGCAAACGCAATATGATTGTCTTTAATCATGACACCGTCATATAAACCGAAGCGGTGGTTAAATCCACCTCCGCACACGACTGCATATTTATCAAACATACGTAGCCCAGGCATCGTTTTTCGCGTATCACAAATGCGAGTATGACTACTATCTAACGCAAGAACCGCTTTACGTGTCATCGTGGCTATCCCACTCATACGCTGAATAACGTTTAATATAACGCGCTCTGCTGTTAATAACGAGGCAATTGGACCTTGCACAGTTGCAATGATTTCGCCTTTTTCTACAAGATCCCCATCTTTTTTATGAAGCTCTACTTCAATTCTCTCATCAATTAATTTAAATCCTGATTCAATTACTAAACGTCCTGCAAAGACCCCTGTATCCTTCGCAAGAAACGCTCCTTTCGAAAGCAAGTTATCTGGAAAAATAAGCTGAGATGTTACATCTCTTTCCCCTATATCTTCTAAAAAAAATCGATTTAATGCTTCTTTAACTTTTATCGTGTTCATAAAGCCCCTCTTCCCCTCATCACACAATTTGTAGTTTTCTCTTTACTCGAACAATCTCTTTCTTTCCTATATTTCTATCTGGATAATCACTCCGGTAATGCCCGCCAATACTTTCTTCTCTTTGCAAGGCTGACACAACTATAAGCTCACAAACCGTTAACATATTAATAAGCGTTATCTCTTCATTCGTAAGAACATCATGTTGTAATATCATATTTCGAACACCATACTTACTAAGCCATCTCTTCGCATAAGATAAACTGTGCTCTGTTCGCACAATCCCAACATATTTCATCATGCATTTTTGTATTTCTTCTTTCGTCGGTAAATGATTCAGAACGATAAACTTTGCTTCCTTTTCGGCTAGCATGTTCACCTTTTCTTTTGTCTCTCTAGATAAAATGTGTCGTCCGATTCTTTTTCCAAACACAAGACCTTCTAATAATGAATTACTCGCTAATCTATTTGCACCATGAACCCCGTTACAAGCTACTTCACCGACTGCGTATAAGTTCAGAATAGACGTCTCTCCATCACAGTTCGTTTTCACGCCGCCCATGTGAAAATGAGTACCGGGCACGATCGGAATAAGTTTTTTATTTATATCGACTCCATTTGTTTTACATATCGATGACACGGTCGGAAAGCGTTGTTCAAAGTTTTGAATCATTTCGATGTTTAAGTACACTTTTTCACCCGCAAGTAGCTGTTCATGAATAGCCCTAGCCACTACATCACGCGGGGCTAGATCCTGTTCAGGATGTATCTCCATCATAAAACGCTGTCCTTTTCCATTTATAAGGACAGCTCCTTCTCCGCGAACAGCTTCGGACACGAGACCGGAACAACGCCCACCCGCGTATAACATCGTCGGATGAAATTGTATAAACTCTAAATCTACAAGTTCCCCACCTGCGCGGTACACCATTGCAAGTCCATCGCCTGTAATTGTCTCATCATTAGAAGTAAAGGCGTATAAACCGCCAATACCGCCTGAAGCTAACACCGTATAATCTGCATTGTAACGTTTCAGTTCTCCTTTATTGTTGCGAGTTAAAGCCCCAACACATTTATCTTTTTCTATAATAAAATCGAGCACCATTTCCTGTTCCACTACCGTAACGTATGGAGCTACTTCTTGAATAAGATGCTCTAATAAATTCTTTCCTGTTGCATCGCCACCTGCATGTAAAATACGACGTTTTCGATGCGCCCCTTCTTTTCCAAGATGAGGACCTGTTTCATCTCCATCAAATTTCATTCCTCTTTCAATAAGGTTATTAATTTCTTTCGGTCCTTCCTCGACTAAATAACGGACCACTTCTTCATTGTTATAATGACACCCTGCTACTAACGTATCTTCAAAATGATCATTAGGATTGTCATATGCCGCTACCGCTGCGGCAATTCCACCTTGAGCTAAATGTGTATTATTATTACGTTTCGTCTCCTTTGTGATAATAATCACATTCTTTTCGTGACAAATCTCTTTTGCAACACGAAGTGCCGCAACACCACTTCCAATAATTAAGACATCTGCACTTGGCATAATTGTTGCCTCCTACTTTACACTTTTCAACTGTCTTGACACCTATATTTACATAGTTTTAAAATAATGACAAGAGTTTTTTTATAATTCTTATTTTCACTACTACCATTTAAAAAGTAAAAGAAATGTAACTCTTACTAGAGAGAGGAACTTACATGATGATATATCTTGACTATGCAGCTACTACACCTATGAGCGAGGAAGCGTTACAAACATATATGAAAGCAGCTTCGCAATACTTCGGAAATGAACAAAGTTTACATGATATTGGAGGAACGGCTTCTTCTTTATTACAAGTTTGCCGAAAAACATTTGCGGAAATGATTGGAGGCAAAGAACAAGGAGTATTTTTCACAAGCTGTGGATCCGAATCGAACTATCTTGCGATTCAATCACTTCTAAGTGCCCGAAATAAGAAGCATATTATTACGACACCTATGGAACATGCATCCATTCGAAGTTATTTTCAATCTCTAAAATCAAAAGGCTATACGATCACTGAAATTCCTGTTGATAAAAGCGGACTCATTTGTTTAGTAGATTTAGAGGCAGCTATTACAGAAGATACTGTGCTAGCAAGTATACAGCATGGTAACTCTGAAATTGGGACTGTTCAAAACATAGCAGAAATTGGGGCCCTTTTAAAAACATATAATATTTTATTTCATACGGATTGTGTGCAAACGTTTGGTAAACTGCCTATCCATGTTTTTGAGATGGGAATTGATAGTCTTTCTGTTTCAGCACACAAAATATACGGTCCAAAAGGTGTCGGCGCTTGCTATATAAATCCGCAAGTTCGCTGGGCACAAATATTCCCGGGAACTTCTCACGAAAAAGGATTTCGCCCAGGCACAGTGAACGTTCCTGGCATCGCATCTTTTTTAACAGCTGCTGAAAATATATTGAAAAATCAACAGGTAGAAAGTTTACGTTTTAAAGAGTTACGATCCTACTTTTTAGAGGAATTACAAACACTTCCGCTAGAAATTGAAGTAGAAGGTCATTCTACTTCTTGTTTACCACATATTATTGGGGTTACAATAAAAGGAATAGAAGGTCAATATACAATGCTAGAATGCAACCGCCGCGGTATTGCCATCTCGACCGGAAGTGCTTGCCAAGTTGGTAAACAAGAACCTTCGAAAACAATGCTTGCAATTGGAAGAACGTATGAAGAGGCTAAACAATATGTCCGCTTCTCTTTCGGACAACAAACAACGAAAGAACAAATTGATACTACTATTCATGCACTACACACAATTGGAAATCAATTTTATAGAGGTGTTAAATCATAATGAAACAAAATGAACAAAAAAAAATTTTAGGTGAAGAAAGACGACAACTTATCCTTCAGTGGCTGCTTGCTGCAAATGAACCGTTATCTGGAAACGAACTATCTAAGAAGACAAACGTAAGTAGACAAGTTATTGTGCAAGATATCTCCTTACTAAAAGCAAGAAACGAGCCAATTATCGCAACTGCTCAAGGCTATTTATATTTAAAACCACAGGAGAAGCAACAGGCTTTTGAACGCGTGATTGTATGCCAACATAAACCAGCAGAAGTACGTCAAGAACTTACAATGCTTGTTGATCATGGCGTTACGATTAAAGACGTAAAAGTTGAGCACCCTGTATACGGCGACTTAACAGCATCAATTATGGTAAGTAATCGATTTGATGTAGAGCAATATTTACAAAAAATCGAAAATACAAATGCTTCCTATCTTTCGCAACTAACAGATGGTATTCACTTACATACAATTGAAGCAGATTCTAAAGAAAAATTAGACGCTGCTTGCGAGGCTTTAGATAAAGCAGGATTTCTCGTTTATTAATGTAAAGCACAGAGTTTTTATAATTCTCTGTGCTTTTTTAATGCTATAATATTGTAATCAATCGTAAAGGAGATCGAATATGGGAATTGAACTCGTTCACTTTAGTACTGGTAAACCGAAACAAATGAAATATGGCGAAGATAAAGAAATGATAACAGGTATATGTAAAGATCCTACAGAAGAGGCCTTTCTCTCAAAAGACGGATTTCGTGGTGATGACGTAGCGGATTTAAAACATCACGGCGGTCCTGATCGCGCTGTTTGTGTGTACCCACACGAGCATTACGCACTATGGGAAGAGGAATTTCAAACTACGCTTCCAACTTCCACATTTGGCGAAAACATTACCGTAACAAATATGTTAGAGCGTGATGTTTGCATCGGAGATACATATCAACTTGGTGAAGCAATCATTCAAGTGACACAAGCAAGAGTACCTTGTAGCACTATTTCAAAACGCCTCGGTATTCCTGGCATACTGCCGCGCATTGTAGCAACTGGATTTACTGGCTACCTATGCCGCGTTCTTCAAGAAGGTACTGTACGTAAAGATTCTAAAATCACATTGCTAAAACGTCCATCAAACAATGTATCTGTTTTGTTTTCTAACGAAATTTATTTTCATAATAGAAAAGATAAAGATGGCATTGAAAAGATTCTTGCTGTTCCTGAACTAGCCAATATTTGGCGTGGTCAGTTAGAGGATCGTCTTGCTAAGTTAAAGTAAAGAATCCCACCTATAAATGAAGTGCACCCCAATTGTTAGACACATAATTAACAATTGGAGGTGCATTTTTTATGGCTAAATTTTCTTCAAAA
>NZ_JAAMNK010000023.1:0-78509 GCF_011066025.1 Bacillus sp. EKM202B
TCGAGCTCCGATAGAATATCGAATCTCGATGGCTGCTTAGTCTTTTTAATACTGTCTACTTGACAGGGATAAGACCATCACACAAGTAGGCTTTTTCATACTACGATAACTTCGTCAATAACTGATTTAAATCTTTTTTCGTTTTCGACGTTAACGACTTCATTTTCGTAATATCGATCTTTTCTTTTTCCGCGCCTACAATTAACGGATACATACTTTGACCGATTGTTTTAGAATCCGTCGGATGTGATGCTTCTAACTCTTTTTCAATGACATCCCACTTCTCATTAATTTGTTTTCCAAGTTTATTCACTGTTTCTAATTTAGGGTTAGCAGCTAATTGCTTGTCTAAGCTTTCAATTAATGTAACGACTTCTTTTACGTTCGTTTTCACAGCAACACTTTTCTTCGGATCTTTAGTAGTCTTTCCACTTGTCGTTTGGTCTGTCGTTTTCCCGCTAGTAGTTTGATCGGTTGCTTTGCCACTTGTAGTTTGCTCATTCGTTTTTCCTGTCGTTTCTTTTTCTTTTGTCGTTTTGCCGTTATTTTCTGTTCCAGATGATTCTTTTGTATTTTTTGCATCCTTATCTGTTTTTTCATTTGAAGAAGTATTTGTTTCTTTTTCAGTATCTTTCGTTGTTTTTGACGCTTCATCTGTACTTGTCGTTTTTGTTTCTCCTTCATTTTGTGCTGTTACTTGCTCTTTCTTTTCTGCCTCTTTATCTGCTGATGGACTACAAGCTGCCATAGTAAGCATTGTACCAATTGTTATCGATGCGATAGCGACCTTTTTCATTTTCATATAAATCCCCCTATGTTTACTTAATTTATCCTCCCCTTTACGATTCTATTTCCCCTTAAAAAATCCCTTTTCATACGAATCACCATCTTTCCGACAGTAATCTTCATAATAATACGTACAAAAACTGATAAACCGATTTGAATATTCGAGTTTCTTCTACTTCATTTTTCCTCTCTGCTGTAAAAGAAAAAGAGTATATTGTCACATCAAGAATTACTATCCTCATATGACAATATACTCTCCTATCAAATTTTTCTCTTTCTTGACATTTTATTTATACAAAAAAATATAAATATCTTAATTTTTTTGTTTCTCAACAATTGTTAACATAATGTTTTTATGAGAAACCACCATTCGAATGAATGACTTGCCCAGTAATCCACTTCGCTTCTTCACTTACTAAAAAAGATATTAGGCGCGCAGCATCCAATGATTCTCCAACTCTACCTTGCGGGAATTTCCATACTAAATAATGTTCTAATTCCTCTGTAATCCACCCCGTATTCGTCGGTCCTGGATCAACGGCATTAACGGTAATCCCCTTCTCCATCGCAACTGGTGCTACTGATTTTGTAAATGCTTCAATTGCTCCTTTCGTTGCCACATATGCTAGTTCATCTGGCATTGGATCTAATGACTGCCCTGAAGTAAGATTAATAATACTTCCACTCTTCTTGTATGCATAATGTTTTATAAATAATGAACTTAATAACATAGTTGCCCGAACATTCACTGTATAATGTTTATCTAACTGTTCTACATTTAATTCCTCAATTCTCGTATGAGTAGCATACGCTGCATTATTAATTAAAATAGATGGATCACCTAATCGTTCTGATACCATATAAAACAAACGATTTGGTGAATAAGACTGTGATAAATTGATTTCTGCCATTTCACATCGAACACCGTAACTTTCAATCTCCTTCTTCAACAAAAAGGGCTCTTGATCATTCATTCCCCATGGCATCGCTTTATCATACTGAGACCAGTATGTGAAAAAAATGTCTATCCCTTTTTGAGCAAGCACCTTGCATACAGCTGCACCAATTCCATTCAGACGAGTTGCCCCTGTTACAATTGCTATTTTCTTCACCTTTTCTCCTCCATCTATGGATAAATCCCCTGCACGAATACAGAGGATCTACCTTCTTAATTAATATTTGACAATATACGTTCTGCACCTAATTTTAAAATTTTAATAAAGATATAATTTACAATCGTAAACATTGCAAATAAAACGATAAACATAACCCAAAGTCCGACTTGAAGGAAGAAGTATAATACACTTACTCCGGCTACAATAATTAAAGCTATTAAAATATTAGCTAAAAAATTCCACAAAGTTGTATATCGACTTTTAAATAATTTCTGCTCTGTATCCCAATGAATATCTGCAGTTTGTGCGTCCCAGCGTGTTCCAATTAAATTAATTAATAACAACCCGTTCGCACTTAGTAAAAACCACAGTATCATGAAGACTGGAGAAATTCCAGCTACAACTGCCATCGTAATACCAAATACTGCTAAAATAATCACATTAATTAACCAAGCAGTGATCGCTTTCGCAAAAAAGATATCCGAAGCTTTTACTGGTAAATATCGATTCACAAACCATGAGCTTCCATCACGTGAAAATGACGTCGTTGCAATGACGTTACTACCCATCAAAAATAACGATGCACAAAGACCAACACCGATTGCAAACCCCGTTGTCTCTGGATTGTTAATATACTCTGTAATAAACTTTAAATTCCCATCTTGTACAAATAAAATAAAGAACAACATAATCGGCATAACGAAAGTTTGTACGATACAATTTAAGAAAAATTGTGGTGTACGGAATAACGTTTTAAATTCTTTTTTCACATACGCTTTCAAATGTGAACTTTGTACGGTTGATTTCTGTAAACCTTCTGCTGAAATGACCTCTTTTTTTGCTGTACTCGTTGAAAGTCCAATAACCCCTTTTAAATATGTACGCTCTGCAATGTAATAAAACAACACAAAGAAGACAAATGAAATAAGGGCAAAGATCATTACATATAAAGGTCCCTTCCAATTTGCACTTTCTACTAATGCCACTGCTCCAAAATATGTAGTTGGAAAATAATTTGTCATTTGTACTATAAGAGAAGATTGATTATTTACAAGATATTCCGCAGCCCCGTCTCCAGAAAACGCACTTTTATTTCTCCACTGCATAAATACGTTAATTCCTACAATAAATAGTATACTTACGATTCCAATAAATATATTTCCTCGATCTTTATTTTTTGCTATATTTGTATACCTCATGATTACTGTCATCAGTAACGAAGCTAATACTAACGGCACGATCGGGAAAAGTAAGTAAATAAAAATCATATATATGTAATATGTAATAAATGCGCCACTTTTTAAACCGTACGTAATGAAGATGGGTAATAAAATGAATGAACTCATTACGTATTGTGTAATTAATACCGTTAAAAATTTTGCCGAAATAATTTGCGCTGGTTTTAATGGTAACGGCAATAACATTTCAATATCATTGCTGTAGTAAAATACAGTTAAAATGTTCGTAATACTCATTAAAAATACCCATATACTCGCAATCGCAAGTCCCATTGCGATAATCATTCCTGGGTCTTGCCCTAATTGTTTCATACCTTCATACATTCCATGCGTCATCGAACCAAATATTAAAAAACCAACAAATAAAATAGCTGCAAATGAAAATACATATGCCCATCGCTTCTTCTTATCTGTTATGAAATCTGCATAATTTAATTTCAATAATACTTTCGTTAACGTCCAAATTTTACTCATTGCCCGTCATCTCCAAGAACATTTTTTCAAGTGATTCATTGGATTTAAAATGATCTCTCATTTCATTTAAATTTCCTTTAAACTGCAAATTCCCCTTATTAATAATAGCAACCCGGTCACATATTTTTTCCGCTACTTCTAATACGTGTGTAGAGAAAAATACAATCTTTCCTTTATCCGCATGCTCTCTCATCATTTCTTTTAAAATATAGGCAGATTTCGGATCAAGCCCTGTTAACGGTTCATCTAAAATCCATACATCTGGCTCATGCACGAGCACACCAATAATAACAATCTTTTGTCTCATACCGTGTGAATAACTTTGAATTTGATCAGATAAAGCATTATAAAGGTCAAATTTCTTCGCTAAAGACTCTATTCGTTCTTGCCGTACTTCTTTCGGCACTTCATACATATCTGCCATAAAGTTTAAATATTCAATTCCCTTTAATCGTAAAAACATATCTGGGCTATCAGGAACATAACCAAACGTCTTCTTCGCTTCCATCGGCTCTTCCATAATATTTTTGCCGTTAATCGTAATAGTCCCTTTGTCCACCCCATGAATACCAGTAATCATCTTAATTGTCGTTGATTTACCAGCACCATTCGGTCCTAAAAAACCAAAGATTTCTCCGCTAGGCACAGATAAACTTAAATCTTTTACTGCATAGGTAGACCCATTATAACTTTTTGACACATTCGTAATTTCAATCATTCCATCCAATCCTTTCCTTAATTACCAAATAACTATATTGATATTATAGCATACTTCTATTTTGAGATTTTTACATTTTTCAGTTTATTTAACCTTTAAAATAAATGTACACCCCTAATCCAACAATTAAAACGACGGCTAATATAATATAAATCATCGTAAGACGTTTAATATTTCCTTTTGTCGCTTTACTATAATTCGCATCACCATTTCTCCCAATTAACACCGTCGCAATTACAGTAATCACTACAAGTAATACAACAATCATGATCCAAGTTAGCATTCCTTCCTCCCCTTCCTTACAATCATTTTACAATATTATCCTCTTTATTTCGCAGTATATTTCCTCTTTTTACTATTATTATGAAAAGAATTGGAAAACTATTATTACCATACATTTCTATACGTGATATATTTATAACATAATGTGATTTATTTCTAACATGATAAGGAGGATATATTTATGAAAACAACTTGGATTAAATATTTAGGATTTCTCGGTTTCTTCGGTTTTCTCGGATTTTTTTATGAAAAAGGATTTTTTACTATGTTCTGTTTCTTCTCCTTCTTCACATCGTATAGAACGGTTCAACACGATGAACTGTTTGAACAAATTGTCAATAAATCGTGCCGCAATGCATTTATCGTTACATTACTAACTACCGCTATCATTCTGTTTATTGAAATGTTATTTCCAAACCCTACTTTACAAGAGATTGATATTGCTGTTATTTTCGCTACACTTATTCTTACGTTCGGTTTCTCTATGTTCTTTTACGATAAACCAGTTGATGAAATGGAAGATGTACCATGGCGTTCGTAACGAAAATAAAAGAATACCGCGCCAAGCTACATATGACACAAGAAGATTTAGCAAAGAGCGTTGGTGTACGCCGTGAAACAATTAGCCATCTTGAAAAAGGAAAGTACAATCCTTCCTTACAACTTGCTCACGATATAGCGAGAGCACTTCATAGTAAGATTGATGAGATTTTTATTTTTGAGGATTGATTAAAGGCATCCTGTCACCATAATCACATAAAAAAATACCATCATTCTTTCCAAAAAGAATGACGGTATTTCTCATTGATTATCCATATAAAACTGCATGAAATACGCCTAACAGTAAGTATTGATCCTCTATATAATCATCATCATACACATTCATCTCGATGTAATACATATCTTCCTCAAGACGAATATTCCAATCTGCGATTACATAGCCCTTTCGTAATAACTTTCCAAGCCCAATTGAAGTTTTGTGAACAACATATTCTTCTCTCTTATATGTAAAGGTAAATAAGAAATTTGCGTCTAATAACTTTCCGTCACATACAAGTATTTCATGCTCTGCATCATTATTATCTTTGTACGTTACTAAAATCTTTCTTTGGCGCTGCCTACTTACATCCTTTGCAATGACGCGAATATTATCCTTACTATCCTTTATTTCATAAATGATATTACTACCGATTTTTGGAATGAAGTCTAGTACTCTCATCAACGTATTTTTATAGTAGCCCCGTACTACGCCTACTTGTTTGCTTTCATTATAAACTTCTATTGATATTGTATCCGCTTTACTATCACACGGTCGTTTGTAAGAAAGCTGCATCATTCGCTCTCCTCTTAAGTACTGATCAAACGTCACAGGATATTCTATCGCACGCAGTTCCTTATTTAGCTCATATAAACAACGCCCAACGCTCTCTATTAATGCTGTAGTAGATATACGTTCCTGAAGTTCAAATTGTTGCCAACTGGAATAAATTCTCCACTGATTTTCCTCTTCATAGGAAAAACCAAGAATTATCTCATCACGGTCAGCCGTTTCATAATTCATATGTACGTTCTGCCCGTATTGAACTTGTTCCATCCACTGTCCTAAATAAATGCCGAGCTCTGCAACCTTCATGCATGACTTTTGAAAAAGTACTCTTTCACTCGCGCAAATCGTTACATCTCCTTCGATAAAGCCCTTTGAATAAGCATCATACCGTGACTCATCCTTCTGCGGGAGACTTTTGTCTAACTCAAATAAAAACGTTAACATCCTTTATTCACCTCTAGTTGTTACACTAATCATACATGACATCGCATTACTCTGAGAAACTATTTATATACGTATATTTAATTCACGCATTATAACACGTGAATGACCTTGTATAGTAGCGCTATTTTTTATTCTATATCTTAGTATATGAACTTATATGAGCGATTTTTCTAATATATCTATCGTAACTTACAATATATCAACGATTTTTTCAATATATCTATCGCAACTTACAATATATCAACGATTTTTCTAATATATCTATCACAACTTACAATATATCAACGATTTTTTCAATATATCGATTTTTCGACAAATATCAGCACAATTAAAATGAAGCTACCTTTTCTTCCGCCACTTCCCCAATTTCTAAAATTTGTAGCAGACTCTCCACTTCATAAGTCGGCTTAACACCCGTCATATTTTCTTTCAAACTCGGATTATACCAACACGTATCAATGCCGTAATCTTCTCCGCCTTTCATATCAGAAGTTAGCGAATCTCCAACCATTAGTACACTTGATTTATCCGTAATCCCAAACTTTTCAAACGCATAATCAAAAATCTCACGTGCTGGTTTTTGATGCCCCACTTCTTCAGAAATAATAATATGTTCAAAGAAGTTACGTAAAGGCGAATTTCCAATTCTCGATTGTTGCACCTTCGTATATCCATTCGTAATAATACCTAGCTTGCAATCTTGTAGATTTTCACATAATTGCACTGCACCTTCAATAAGATGTATTTCTTTCCCTAAGTTTTCAAGGTATACATCACTAAATTGCTGCGCATCTACTTCTATATGATGAAGTGCAAATAATTGTCTAAATCGATCTACCGCTAATTCACTTAGCGTAATCATTTTATTCTCTAAATCTCTCCATAACCCATTACTAATCTCTTTATAACTTGCAAGATAATCATTATACCCTGTAGGCATGCCGAACTGTACAAACGCGTTATGTAATGCGTTTCTTTCCGTTTCAGGGAAATCTAATAATGTATCGTCTACGTCGAATAATATAACGTTGTATTTCATGATGTTCTCCTCAATTCCTATTTTCAAAACTTCATTTTCATAGCTTCATTATAAACTTTTATATATTTCATTATAAAGTGCTTTGACTCGCTCTTTATAGAATACACCTTTATCCTTTATTTTCAAATGTGCTATAAATAAGTTTGCTAGCATGACCGCTGTATCTAGTCTATAAAATAAATTAACAATATGAGGGGTAGCATTAAAGATACTATCATTCTTATATCCATCTTTAAATTCATCCCAACTAACCTCATTTGTTTCAGCTATTCTCATAAGCTCCAATAACGGATGACCAATTAAAGCGTTATCCCAATCAACTATTGCTTTAACTTCTCCATTATACCCAATTAAATTGGCTGGTCGAATGTCCATATGTAATAAACACTTTACATGATTAGCTGTACTAAGAATATGTTCAATTGTTTGTGCATCTGGAAGTTTAATACCACAATTCGTAATTGTATTAAAACCTTCTACTCGTTTCACAATGCGTTCCGCTATATACTTACTAATTGGCTCTTTAATATTCTGCTCGTAATGTAAACCTTCAATTGGCATACTATGAAGCTTGCTGACTAACTTCCCTATTTCGTATGCCGAAATTGGCATATGATCCGTAGCCACATAATCCGATATTAAAAAATCAAGTTCGGTAGAAAGATGCAATCTGTGTATACTTGGTACTGGAATACTTTTTGAATGACAATACTTAGAAAGCTCTGCTTCCTTTTGCAACGAAATCCGACTATTAAATAAATCTTCATTTATATTTTCTACTTCTCTTTCCCACGGCACTCGAAATGCTAAAGGTCCCTTTCCTGAATCTCCGCGAAAAACAATATTTTGCACTCCCGTTCCAATCACCTTTAAATCCTGCACAGCTAATTCCTTATATTCTTGACTTAATATTGTTGTTAAACTTTCCCTTAACTCCTCTGCTTTTAAACGTGTATGGATCATTTTATCCCCCGATTCGTAAGTTCTTTTCATCCATTTTCTCCTCGGTGCACAACATCCTCATAAACAAAATTATAGCAATAATAATAAAAGGAGGCTAATCCAAATCAGCCTCCCTTCTTCTTATTTTTCTTCTAACAATAACATTTTCATTTCCTCTAACGACTCTTTCGTAAAGCCAAGAGCTTTTTCAGCGTATGCTTCAACTGATCCGTATTGCTTATGGATTCCATCAATCGCAGCTTGTAAATATTCGGCGCGTGCTTCAAACATTGCACCTAATATCGCTCTACTCTCATCGTTTTGTAGTTTTGCACCTAAAAAGGCCATCATTTTTTCATTTAATTTTTCACGGAAACCGTTACTTAGTAAATAATCTTCCATTACTGTTTTTTCTGGCACACCTAATAGAAGTAGTAATAATGCTGATCCAAATCCAGTACGGTCTTTTCCAGCTGTACAGTGGTTTACTAATGGTAAGTTTTCCGAATTTTGTGCAAGTTGTAAGAAGCTCACGAACGCCTCGTTACCACTTACGAAATCTTGGTTCATTTTCACAAGATATTCACCTGGTTTCCCCAACAGAGAAAGGTCACCAACTTGGAAAAACTCATTTATATTTAAGTCTTTCGCCAAGTCTTGCATAACTGGTAAGCATACTTGACGAGCACCTGTAATCTCTGGATTTGGCTTATGCTTCACTTCAAAGTCTGTACGATAATCACAGATTAACTTTAATCCAGACTTCTGTAAATACGCAATATCCCACTCTGTTAGTCCCGCTAATTCTTCAGAACGGTACAATTTGCCCCATTTTACTTTACGGCCTTCTGTCGTTTCATATCCTCCCATATCACGGAAGTTAAACGCTCCTTGTAGTGGCAATCTACGCTCAGCTACTGTCACTGCTTGTCCATTATTTCCTACTAGTCTAAAATATGGGCGTTCATTTTCACTCGGGTTTTCAATAGTGCATGATGATTCCCCGTTTACAGTTACAAGTAATTCTCCATTTTCTTCAATATAATCTGGTGAAGTACTCCAATAAATGCGTACTTCTTCTATATTATTTTCCCACTTTATATGTAACATATTATCTTCATTTCGTTCTACAGTTGCTTGTAGCCAATTTTCTTGCTGCTCCATTCTTTCACCAACGCTTTCTCTTATAATCGAATCTTTCTCTATTGTATTATAGGAATATCTACTTTGTCGTTCTCATTTTTCTTTTTATCTTACAAACAGGCAAAAAGTTCTTTTACTTGTTCATAATTTGTACACGGATTGCCTCGAAATGAGTTCGAGAGAGTACATCATTCATCCTCCTAAAACTTCCTCACATATCGCTCAGTAGAACTAAGCAGCTGACATCCATTCTTCCCAAAAACATCCTTCATCCACTCATTTTGTACATTTGTCTCGCCAATATAATAAGATGCACCTATTTCCTTTAAGACAAACATTGCACCTGTAAAGAATGCTGCTTCGTACCCTTTATTTCGCATATTTGGAGCCATTACGAAATACATAAGTTTCCCTTCTTCTAACGTACCTTTCTCAATATGCGGGATTACAATTCCTATTGGCTCTTCGCTTGCAACTGCTGTTAAACAATGTTCTTTCCATTGCTCACCAATTTCTTGTTTCATCATATGTACAAATTGATTATAGTCGACTTGTTCTTTCGTCATTTCGTTCCAAAAAGAATAAAAAGTATCCTCTCCTACTTCTTCAATCAGCTTAAAATCAATTTCACTTTCTACATCTTCTACTTCATATATATCCTTAAATACAATCATGTTTTCAGTAACATATTCAAATGAATACGTTTCAAAACATTTCTTATACACATCATAATTTGGACTTTTTGAAGAGATCTCAAAATGTAATTTTTCTACCCCCTCTTTTTCAGCCTCAGCAACGCAATATTGCATGATCTCTTTTAATTGCTCTTCTGTAAAAGCCTCTGCATTATTTTCTTTTATCATGATAGAAGAAGCACTTCTTCTTATTTTAAAATGTTTTTCTAACTGTTCTATTGTCGTCATATTCTTCCCTCATCTATGTCATACTCGAATTTCTAATGGTTCTCCTTGCATGAGCAGGATTGTCCTTGAATATATAGAATACTAGAAAAGATCGCATCTTTAAAGTGCGGAGGAGGTTCTCCATTGGATATTACAGCATTGCAACAACAGTTAGAGCTTATACAACAAAATGACTATACGCAACTGCATCATATAAATGTAAATGAGTTAACTTTGAACATGCTTCAGTACATCGGAACGACTGATAGTTACGTTCGTTACCAACTTATATATAAATGTTTTGCGCATTTCATTCATCATGAATTCCTTATGGACGATCAGCTGAAATTACTGTTGCAAACATGTTTAAGTGATGAGTATTTATATTGTGACATTTACTCCCCACATACAGATGGGGTTTTCACACGTTCTTACACTGTTTCTTTAATTGCGTTAATACTTCAATTCGCTAACTCTCACTACTTTTTTACAGAAGAGGATATTGAAGAGATAAAAAATAAACTTATTACATATACAAACTTAGAAATGGACTTTCGAGGATATATCGAAAATAAAGGATGGGCTCATTGTATCGCCCACGTATCTGATGCTTTCACTGAAATTGTTCATAATTCACATACGACTTTTGAGTGGTATGAAGAGCTCATTCATTGTTTATTAAATAAAATCTTCATTCCATCTGATATTTTTCATAATAACGAAGATGAGCGTATTGTTACGCCATTAATATCCATGCTGTATCATGACTTCCAGCAAGATGAGTTAATTTCAATTATTTATAAAAAAATAAAAAGGCTTCCTCAAATTAGAAAACGCCTTTCGCTTAATGAGTATTGTATTTTATGTGCCAACATTAAAACCTTTTTACGTACATTATTTTTTAGAACAAAAGATGATCATAACTTAGCCTATACAGCACGTAAAACAGAAAAAATGTTAAAAGAACTTCCAAACTATTATTAAATACAAGGAGAAAAATTATGGGTTATATTGAAGACGTAAGAAATCTAGTAGGAAATCATCCACTTATATTAATAGGCTCACACGCCATTATATTAAATGAGAAAAATGAAGTATTACTACAGCTCCGAACAGACTTTAACCGTTGGGGTATTATTGGTGGTGCCTTAGAATATAACGAGACGTTAGAAGATGCTTTAAAACGAGAAGTATTTGAAGAAACTGGGCTTATCATTAAAAATCCAGAACTGTTCCGTACATACTCAGGACCAGATTTTTTTCAAATCTATCCAAACGGCGATCAAGTACACGGTGTACTCGTTATTTATATTTGCCGAGAATTCCACGGTGAACTTATATGTGATCAAGCTGAGTCAAAAGAATTACGCTTTTTTCCGCTTGATAGGTTGCCTATTACTCTTCATCCAGTCATTGAGCGGATTATTAAAGAGTTTCAGCACTCTAATTAAAAAACATTACAAAATAAGTACCTTATATTTTATATAAAAATATAACAACCTCATTTCTCGTCATTACAACGTGAAATGAGGTTGTTATCGTTCACCGTAAATCCCTATTTCCCCAAAAAATAATTAGATGATTTAACGTTCTTTTTCTACAGCTTTATATCCCTTTACAAATAAAATAGTTATATAAGAAATAATGAATGAAAAAACAGTATACATGCCCACCCAAAAGAAAAATGATGGATCGTACAATGTAACATTGAACATAAGAAAAATAAGAAATGTTACCATTGGCATCGCGTAAAATGTACCTATTTTATATGTCACAGCTATTGAAAACATACAAATAAGCAATGGATATATACAGAAAATAAAAATTGACTCACTCAATGTTATGTCCCCCTTTCTGAAGAAATAATAGCTTTCTCTTAAACATTTTGGGGAACAACAAAGTTTTATATTTTTTATTCGTTATTAGTAAATAAAATGTTAGATTGTTATCTCGATCTGATTTCCTTCAGGATCACTTACTACACTTTCATAATAACCATCTCCTGTAGTGCGTGGGCCATTTAACAGAGGATATCCTGCTTCTCTTAACCTATCCGTTAATTGGTCTACTTTTTCTTTGCTACCTACAGAAAATGCCATATGCGCATATCCTACTGTTTGTTTTTTTATTACATCGTCTATCCCTACCTGTCTCATAAGTTCTAGACGCGCACCACCTTCAAAAGTTATAAAGTAAGATTCAAACTTTTTTTTCGGATTGTGATACAATACATTCGCTTCACCATTGAAGTACTGTTTATAGAAATCACGCATGCCTTCTAAATCATTCACCCAAATTGCTACATGTTCAATTCTCATAATCGACACCTTTTCTTTTTATGGTATTCAACCAACAATTTGATATTTAATTTTCTTTGCTTGTTCTTGTAATCATAAGATCAAGTCCAAGGCTTTTTAATCCATATAAATAATCTTCTTTCCAATCGCTTACTGTTATTTTCGGAATATGTTCCGCCGGAATGTACTGTGGACAACTTTTTACAATTTGATCTATTACAAATTGATTCACTTCATCATCACAGAAAATAAACGCATGTGGATTAATAATAGCTATACATGTAGAAATTAATCGAGTAATAGCATCTATATTATATTCCTCTGGATTATTCGAATCTCTCACTTCATCTCCACTTCTCAAAGCTTGTAAGAAATTTTTATTATCATACTGCGGAACGAAAGATATCTCTCCCGAGAAAAATGTACTTCCTCGGACTACATCCCCATTTATCATAATACCCGCACCTGGACCATTTTGACCTGAATACAAATATACAAGAGAGGAATTGTCATGGTTTCCAGTGTTTTTATAATAACCAAGCACTGCGGCATTCATATCGTTCTCTATTACTACAGGTATAGAGAACAGATTCTCCAAATGACTTTTTAAATTAAAATTTTGGAACTTTTCATAACCAGGTATATAAAAAATACGACCATTATCTACCGAACCGGGCACACCAATTGATATAGAGCTTATTTTCGGGAATGTAGCGATAAGACTTTCAATATGTTTAGATAATAGGTTTACGCCAGTATCAATTAATACACTTGAAGTACTTCCTTTTTCTTTTACTTCCCCTAAACAGTTAAAAATCGTATAGTTTGTCTCATTTTTTTCTAAAAATATCGCTAAACCTAACATATATTCCGGATTATAAGCATATCGTTTCGCTCTTCTTCCACCACTTGAATCATCTAAACCGACTAAAGTGACTTCACCGTCTTGTTTCATATTTTCTATAAATTTACTTATCGTTGGAAAACTGATTTCTAATGTATTACTAAGTTCAACTTTCGTTGCACTACCTCGCTCTAAAAGAGCTGTACGAATGCCGCGAAGGATCGTCTCTTTAATCGATTTTTGAGTAACAAATTGTTCACTCAAATCGCTCACCACCTTAATCAACATACTTATTAAACACTTTTAATAAGTTGCGTTGACAATATATCACACATCATTTTCTAAAGCAATAGAGATGATATATTTCCACTGCATGCACTCCTTGTTTAGCTCGATTTATTCTCTCTCGTAACAGACGATACAATTCCAGATAAGAGAACAAATAATAAAACAGCTAGCAAGGCATTACGTATTCCGAACGATTCCCCTAGTATACCTAAAAATGGTGGTCCGACTAAAAAAGCTGTATAACCGATGATAGAAACTGCAGTAACATTAGAAGTCGCATTTTCACGATCATCTCCAGCAGCAGAAAGACCAATTGGGAAACCTAGCGCCGCACCAATCCCCCACAGCACTACACCAACTGCTAGAAAATATGAGTTACTCCCAAATATTACGATTAAAATTCCTATAATCGCCACCATAATAGTAGCACGTACGACAGCGACACGACCGAATCGATCAAGGAAATAACTACTACACATACGAGCTAACGTCATTGCCAATACAAAAATTGTGTACATAATAGAACCTGTCACTACACTTTGCTGATGTCCATCTACCATCACGATAGGCAGCCAATCATTTGCACTTCCTTCTGCAAATGCCATTCCAAGCACAAAAAGACCAATTAAAAGCACCTTTTTTTCCATACGTAAGGAAGTACGCTTCGCTCGCTTTTTGTTCTGCGATTTCTCTTTCTTTCCTGTTCCGTGCGGAAGAAAACGATACACCATACATACAAGTAATAAAAACACGGCCGAAATCGCAAGAAACTGATACAGGATTGGGATGTGAAGCGAGGCGGCGACAGTGCCACTGAGCGCGCCTACTAAAGTTCCTACGCTAAAAAACCGTGGAATTTCGGTAGAAGTGCCATTCCTAATTTCTGCTCTATTGAAGAGCCTTCTACATTCAATGAGACTTCTGCCAACCCATATCCTACTCCAAATACTAGCAAGCTACCAAAAGCCCCTATGCTAGAAACAAAATAAATATTAATACTTAAACAAAGTAATCCAACAATTATTAAAAACATACTGCCTATAATAACGTCTCTAGCTCCCTTACAGTCAATAAAATGACTTGCACTCAGTAAACCAATTATTGAACCGACAGATAAACCGAACAAAATCCAGCCCATTTCTGCATTTGAAACTGCTAAAATATCTCGCGCCGCTGCTGTTCTAGAAATCCATGTAGCAAACGCGACACCTGGCAAAGCAAATAAGAGAAAAAGAGCGTTTCGAGAGGCAAGTAATGTCTTTGTATGATTGTCCGCACTATTTTTCTTCATATGAAACACCTTTAACATTGTCTATACAATACGACACCAGTTTATTCAATCATCCGTGAAAAACGATTTCTATAAGTCTATCATTTTCATAACTTTGGCTGGGTTACCACCAACAACTACATTACTAGGTACATCTTTTGTCACAACTGCTCCTGAAGCAATTACAGCATTGTCTCCAATTGAAATACCAGGGTTAATTATAGCTCCCCCGCCAACCCAAACATTGTTACCAATCTTTACAGGTTTCCCATATTCTTTGCCAGAATTCCGTTCTACTGGATGCAACGGATGCGTAGCAGTGTAAATGTGAACACCAGGTGCAAACATACAATTATCACCGATTCGAACTTCACAAACATCTAAAATCACACAATTAAAATTTGCGAAAAAGCTCTTTCCAACATGGATATTGTAACCATAATCACAACGAAAATCAGGATTAATGTAGGTTTTCCCATCAGCTGAAGAACCTAAAAGCTGATTTAATAACGTAAAACGTTGTTCATCTCCTGTCTCCATTGCCTCGTTATAAAGGCGTGTTAAACGTTTTGCCTCCACCCTATCAGCCACTAATTCTTCGTCATCTGCAATATACATTTCTCCCGCCAACATCTTTTCTTTTTCCGTTTTCATAGAATCATCTCCTTTGTAATCAAATGAGTCCTACTTATTAAACCTCTTTAATAAGCGACTTTAATTACACTTATTAAACACTTTTAATAAGCATCCCTATATTAACATACTTTTTAAAATGTGCAATTAATAAATTTAGAAAGAAGATGCGAATTCCTCATTTTGCATGTAGATATAACGAATAAATAATTAAAATTCATATAGAAAAAACAAGGGAACGCTCAGCGTTCCCTCTCAAATCCAATCCGTTTTTTAATTTCCACCAAATTCACCTTCGCAATAGTCCCTGCCCTCTCAGCACCTTTTTCTAACGCTTCATATAGTAAATGCGGTTCATTCATATACGTTGCGTATTTTTCCCGAGGTCCTGCTAACTCACGATCTACAACGCGAAATAACTCTTTTTTTACATCGCCCCATCCGATTCCAGTTTCATATTTTTCACGCATTGACTGAATTTCATCTTTTGTCGCAAATTCTTTATAGATTGTAAATAACGTTTCTAGTTCTTTCGGTTCATTTGGAAGTGAAGAATCTGTTTTTATTTTTAAAATAAGCTTTCGTAGTTTTTCTCGCTCTGCAAATAACGGGATAACATTCCCATAACTTTTACTCATTTTTCTTCCATCAAGACCAGGTAAAATTACCCCTTCTTCTTGCACTACATACTCTGGAAGCGTAAATGTCATGCCAAATGTATGATTAAAATACGTCGCAATATCACGAGCAATTTCAATATGCTGAATTTGATCTTTTCCAACAGGTACATGAGTAGCTTGAAATAATAATATATCAGCCGCCATTAAAATCGGGTACGTATATAACCCCATATTCACACCTGCATCAATTTCTAATCCCGCTTCTTTATTTTGCTCTACCTTCGCTTTATATGCATGGGCACGATTCATAAGCCCTTTCGGAGTTAGACAAGCTAATATCCAAGCTAATTCCAAAATCTCTGGCACTTCTGTTTGTCGATAGAAAATAACATCTTCTCCAAGTCCGAGTGATAACCATGTAGCTGCTACCTCTTTTGTATAACTACTGAACTTCTCTGGATCATGCACTGCATTTAACGCATGATAATCAGCTATAAAGTACAATGCTTTTCCTTCATTATTTTTTGACATTTGCAATGCAGGTTTAATTGCACCAATATAATTTCCTAAATGCGGATAACCCGTTGGTTTAATTCCTGTTAACATTATTTTTTCGCTCATACTAACTCCTCCTTTCTCAAAATAAAAAACAAAAAGAGTCTCTCATCCTTAAAAAGGACGAGAGACTCCCGCGGTACCACCTTTATTAGCTATCATTAGCTCACTTCATACTTCGATAACGTGAAGTAACCGTCTTTACCTACTCATTTCAGTTAGAAGCTCCAGAGCCCATTCCATATTCATCCCTTACTGATTCCCACCACATATCAGCTCTCTGAAAAGTTTTGAACATGTACTCTTCTCTTTCATTGCTTTTTCGTTTTTTACAGTTTATCACATTCCCTTTCCAATTAAACCCTAATTTTCTGTTTTATATAGCAGGAATTTCCACCTTAATTGTCTAATAATATATAGGTTTGCAGAAGTAATCGAAACAACTTTGGAGGTTTTTTCATGGTAAAATATATATCCATTTTAGGTTCAACAGGATCCATTGGCACATCTGCATTAGATGTCGTTTCCGCTCATCCTGAACATTTTAAAATCGTCGGTTTAACCGCAAATTATAATATCGATCTTCTCGAAAAACAAATTGAATCGTTTCAGCCTCGTATTGTAAGCGTAGCGACAAAAGAATTAGCGGACACATTACGTTCTCGTATTTCAACAAATACAAAAATTACATATGGAACTGATGGTTTAAATGAAGTATCTACCCATCCTGATACAAATCTTGTATTAAGTTCAGTTGTCGGTGTTTCAGGTTTACTCCCAACAATTGAAGCATTAAAGGTGAAGAAAGATATCGCCATCGCTAACAAAGAAACTTTAGTTGCCGCTGGTCATATCGTAACTGAACTAGCGAAACAAAACGGATGCCGCCTAATTCCAGTCGATAGTGAGCATTCAGCTATTTTCCAATGTTTAAACGGAGAAAATAATAAAGAGATTGAGAAGTTAATTGTCACAGCTTCTGGCGGCGCTTTTCGTGATAAAACACGTGAAGAAATGAAAACATTACAAGCGAAAGATGCTTTAAAACACCCAAACTGGTTAATGGGAGCAAAACTAACGATAGATTCTGCCACGTTAATGAATAAAGGGTTTGAAGTGATGGAAGCTAAATGGCTGTTCAATATTCCTTATGAAAAAATTGATGTTATGATTCATAAAGAAAGTATCATTCACTCCTTAGTGGAATTTATTGATGGATCAGTCATGGCACAGCTCGGTGCTCCTGATATGAGAATGCCGATTCAATATGCGTTTCACTACCCTACTCGACTACCTTCATCCTATGAAAAATTAAATTTATTAGAAATTGGTAGTTTGCATTTTGAAAAACCAAATTTAGAGAAGTTCCCCTGTCTACAATACGCATTTGAATGTGGCAAAATTGGCGGTACAACTCCAGCCGTATTAAATGCAGCGAACGAAATTGCAAATGCACTATTTCTTAAAAATGAAATTGCATTTTTTGATATCGAAAAAACAATTTACAATACAGTTGAAGCTCATCATAACGTAAAAGATCCTTCACTCGATGCTATATTAGAAGCTGATCAATGGGCACGCCAATACGCAAATCAATTATTAATAAAAAAGAGCTAAAACAGTTTTCTCTGTTTTAGCTCTTTTTTTACGTATTCAATTTTACAAATCTATAACCATGTGTAACTAACACTTTTAATATCGCATATCCTGGAATTGCTAAAACTATCCCCATAATACCGAATAAATTACCAGCAGTTAAAATGATAAAGATTATTGTAATCGGATGGATATCTAGCTTTTTCCCCATTACTTGCGGGGAGATAAACTTACCTTCTGCTAATTGCACAACCATCATAACGATAATTACCTTTAAAACCATTCCTGGCGAGTCAATAAATGCGATAATTAACGCTGGAGTTATTGCAATAACTGGACCTACGTACGGAACGATATTTACAATCATCGCTAAAATAGCAAGTAATACCGCATATTTAATACCAATAATAAGATAGCCAATTAATAGCATGATACCGATAAACAAGCTAACGATAATTTGCCCTCTTATATACGAACTAATCGCATAATGCATATCATCTAGTATTCTCATTGCTGCCGGTTGTCTTTGCACTGAAATAAACTTCAAAAAGTGATTCGGTAATTGTTCACCATCTTTTAATAGATAGAACAATATAAACGGAACCATGACAAATGTTAAAACAACTTCTGTAAGTGTACTTAAAAATCCAGTTACATTTCCAGTTACTGATGATAATGACTTTGTAAAATCAACTGTATAGTCTTTTACTATATTCGCTACATCAATATTTAAATTCTCCTGAATTTTACCAAGTAAATTACTTTCCCCAAATCTACGTGCTGCTCGTTCGATTTCATGACCGAAATACGGTAAGTTATCTATTAATGCATCAATTTGATCTTTAATAATAGGGATAACCGTTACAACTAAAAACACAAATAATCCTAGTACTATTAAATATATCGAGGCTATCGATACGATTCTTGAAACACCTTTCTTTTCTAAAAGTGAAACGAATGGGTGCAAGATATAAAATAGCACTCCGGCTAATAATACCGGGAAGAATATTGTTTTTAAAAAGACGATAAACGGAGTAAAAACGAAAGAAATTTTTGTTAGCAATAATATGTTAATGAACAATAATGCAAATCCAAGTAACACTGCTAAATAATTTTGTTCCCTAAAAAACTTTTTTAACTTGTCTCTTTTTCTTATATTTACTTTTTCCAATGAAACCACCTCTTTGAATGATGAAAAGCCCTTACTCAGGGCTTTTCATCATTATCTATATCTTTATTTCCTTGCAGCTTTCACTACAAATGATACAATAAGAATTAATACGATTGCTCCTAATAATGCTGGCACGACATGAATTCCACCAAATGATGGCCCAAAAGATCCAAATAATCTACCACCTAACGAAGCACCTAATAAACCTGCGATAATATTTCCGAACATACCACCTGGGAAATTTTTACCTGTTATAGAACTAGCAATTGCACCTATAATAGCACCAACTATTAATGTGATAATCCATCCCATTTTTAGTCCTCCATTTCTATTATAGTTTGTATGATCAAATACAAGAGTAACAAAACTCTCATATAAGATTACTAATTCATTTACACTAACCATATTCTGCTATAAAAATAAACGCAAGGACATTATATGTATGGAGATACATATATTATATGCAAAAAAGAAAATCATTGTCAAACTTACCCAAAAATCAATTATATTAATATACCATATTCAAAGGAGGCTTCATTATCTATGATTCTTAATTTAAATGCCACTTCTTTTGAAGTTGCATCATCCATTTTACAAGTTCAAATTCCATCTTATAAAGTTGAAGCAGATTATTTAAACAGTACTGCAATCCCCCGTTTATATGATACTGTAAACGATATTCAAAATTGCGGTGAAACATTCTATGGATATTTTTCTGAAAATAAACTTGTCGGCTTTATTTCTTTTATGCAAGAAGAACAGCTAATTGATATTCACCGACTAGTTGTATCGCCTGATTTTTTTCAAAAAGGAATTGCAACGAAACTCTTAAGTTATATATTTAACATGTTCCCTTCTTCCATGGCATATATTGTACAAACAGGTAAAGCGAATACCCCTGCTATTGCATTATATAAAAAACACGGCTTCATTGAAGTAACCGATATAACAATTACCGATCGTATGATTCTTACACAACTGAAGAGACGGAAAACATAAAATAGTTTGACTTATTAGTTTATTTATGTTATCTTTTACTTTATAATACCTTTTGCTGAGTCCAAATTTTGGAGCGGGGGAACCATTTTTGTAGCAATGCTACTTGGGGCGAATCTTTTTTAAGTAGGGATACTCTCACTTCCCGAGTCCGACAGCTAACCTCGTAAGCGTAATGGGAGAGGAAGGTGCTTTTTGCCTATGTTACACAGTATACCTCCTTAACTATAAAATCTGGAATCGATATCATTTTAGAGACCTATATTTATAGAAAAGGAGAGATGTATTATGTTACGTTTATCTGATCACGCAATAAAAATGATGGAGCAAAGACTTCGACTCGAACAACACCGCACATATCAAGCAAATAAAGTTGTAGATAACTTACATCACAAATACTTTTTCCAACATATTTTTCAACCAAAAAGATAAGTACTGACCTTTAACAAAATACAGCGCACACTAAAAAAGCGTGCGCTGTATTTTTCATTTTCTTGCCTTCACAATAAAAGTAGTCGGCACCATTCTAGCTTTATATAAAGAATAATATTTCGTAGACGGCTCAGCTAGTTCTTCATCAAACGAGCTCGATGGTTCAGGCTCTTCTATTCTCTCAATTTTAAATCCCACTCTATTTAACTCATTTATGTATGTACTTATTTTTCTCTTATATAATGTCGCTTGTACATTTTCTCCTTTAAATGTTTCAAACGTAATAGGCGCTCATGATAAGAAGACTTTATAGCAACTTCTTCTGTACCATACTGTAAGTTTGAATATACTGGGTGCTCCCAACTAAAAATAAAACTTCCTCTTGGCTTTACATATGAATAAATCAGTTCCAACGTTTTTCTTAAATCCGAAGTCCAACCTAATGCATAAATGGAATATACAATATCAAAATACCCTTTCGGAATATCTCCTTCCTCTTCCATTGCTCCGCATATTAACTTTGGATTCCAATCCTTTAACGTCTTATTCGCTATTTCAATTTGTGCACTCGAAAGATCAAGCCCCCATAATTCCTCTGCCCCTTGTTCCGCCATATATTACAACGAATGCCCACTTCCACATCCAATATTAAGTACCTTTTTATCTTTAATTGAATCGAACAAATGAATCTCATCTTCAGACGCCGTATACGGTCCATATTTCGGTAAACAATCCACTTGAAAGAAATAAGGTGCAACTGTATCCCAACACTTTTTATTTAAAGCTAACATTTGCGTACCTTTCATATTCTACATTCCCCCATCCATTTTGCTTTCTCTAATATTAATTACATATCATAACCAGATCGCCCTTTTCTCTTCGCCCGGTAGTTTTTCACTTTCGCAATCGTACCGCATGCTCTTCCTCCTTCTTCTCCAGCATACATACCGCACCATCTTTTACTTCCATTTCGCGAATGATCATAAAATACCCAGCGACAATCCGGACATGCTTTTAACCTTCCCCACACATTTTCTTGAATTGACATTAACACAATGTTTAATACTTTTGTATACACATTCTCTTCATATACTGGTTCATATGTAATACCTTTCATATCTTCCTTTATATGTACATGAAATGGGTATTTTTCTAACCATTTTTGCAATGATCCTTCGCCTTCAATTGTCATCCGAATATCTTCTCGAAAACCTCTTAATTCCTCTATCGTATGAAACGGAAACTCTTCATGAAAATATTTATTCATAAATTGCTTTATATTATCTTCTGTTTGCAGCAAATCAATTGCTTCTCTCGTATCATTTGGTATTCTCCATGTATTTAAAAATTCTCGAATATATTCTAATTCATGTGGTGCGTTCTGATTCAATTCCATTCACCTTCTTCTTAAAATTTACTTTTTTCTGACTTTATGTATAATTATAATATAAAATAGTTAACCATTAAATGATTTTACCGGTTACAATATTAGGAGGAGTTTTATGAAAAGTTTCTCAATACCGATACGTTTCATGCTTATTTCTTCATTCTTTATGTCTTTTGGGTATTTTGCAGTATACGCATTTTTAGCTATTTATCTATTAACCTTTCTTCATTTTTCTGCTGTCCAAGTAGGAACAGTATTGACGGTTATGACCATCACATCACGAGTTATCCCATTATTCTCAGGGTTAATTGCTGACAAAATAGGCTATATCATCATGATGATAGCCGGATTATTTTTAAGAGGAATCGGATTTATCGCTTTAGGAATATGCTCTGATTTCTATACAATTTCTATTTCTTCTGCACTTATTGGCTTCGGAACCGCATTTTACGAACCTGCTGCTCGCGCCATATTCGGCTCACAACCAGCTCATATGAGAAAAAATTTATTTACATATTTAAACCTGAGTTTTAATTGCGGTGCAATAATTGGACCAATTGCAGGAGGATTCTTACTCTTACTCGATTCCATCTATGCTTTCTTTCTAACAGGATCACTTATGCTGTTATTCGCTTTTATCTTTTACTTACTTAAAAATCACTTCCAAGTCACTACTGAAAACACATCTATTACATTAGGAATACAGGCTATCTTACAAAACAAGCCTTTTCTTCTGTTTTCATTTATCATGATTTTCTTCTATATTATGTTTACTCAGCTTACTGTCGCACTTCCACTTCATATGAAAAACATTAGTAATAGCAACCAGCTTGCTACACTCGTTATTACGATAAATGCAATAACAGGCGTTATATTTATGGTGTTATTTCGAAAACTATTTCACAAATACAACACGCTGTCGATTATTAAATACGGTATTTTATTAATGGGCATTTCCTTTTTACTCATCCCTTTATTCCAGCACCCCTATTGGTTATTTATTTGTGTAATTTTATTTACAATTGGTGAAACACTCGTATTACCTAACGCTGATATCGCTATTGCAAATTACAGTAACGAATCATATACAGCTACTTACTTCGGATTCTATCAACTATCACTCGCATTTGGTTTTATCATCGGTAATTATACCGGTACATCTTTTACATCCAACTTAAACGGAATGTATACACCATGGCTTATTTTCAGCGGAATAGGACTTATTGGTTTTATTTCACTACATATTTTAAATATAAAAAAAGGATTACCTAAGGAGGATATATACCTATGTAATGATACGAAACATCTTTAACAAATTTCAGTCGAGATGGTACCTTTAGACAAGCAACCTATAATAAAAAAATTCGACCGTCATGTTTGACAGTCGAATCTCTTTATTCTTCATATTCAAGATGATTATGTCTTTTACAACCAAATAAATAGCCCCCCCTATATGACAAGTTTCAAATTCTAACCCTGGAACATATCCAGATTTGATACGTTCTATCATTGTTTTATAACAATTATTCTCTTCTGTATATTCCTCAATTAACTCTTTCTTATCTTTTTCTGTCCAGTTTTCTTCTACTTCTTCAGTCTGAACATCTTCTATTTCTGCTGTTTTCGCTTCGATAGATTCCCGTATCACTTCATTTATACGCGTGAAATTATTAGCTTTATATAGAGCATAAACAAATCTACCAATCCAATTGGGGCTTTTCCAAACTTCTTTGTATCCCCTTTCGAACCATTCAATTGCTTCTTTATAGCAATTCAACTCAACATATAAATCTGCTACATGAATTTCTCCTATAAGATCATCAGATTCCCTGTTAAAAGTATCTAACTTCTCTTTCGCTTCTGTCGTTCTCCCTAAATCAATTAAACATTTTACATAGCTATACATGATATAGTCCGAATCCCCTGCAACTCGCAAGAAAAATTCCGAAGCTTTTTCCAGCTCTCCAAGGTTATAATGAGCTACAGCTACATTGTGATATGCTTCATTGGATGGTTGAATGGAAATAGACTTTTGTAATACTTCTTTCGCTTCTTCCCACTTTTTTTATTTTATGTAAATTTCCCCTAAGATGTTATAAGGAAAGTATGAGGAAGGATTCAACTTAACAACTTCTTTTATTAATTCAAGAGCTCTAGCATCATCCTCTTCCTCATAAAAGTACATCCAAGCAAGATTATTGAGAGATTGCACACCTCTAGATTCATGTACCGCTCGTTGAAATAGTTCCATTGCTTTCTCATATTCATTTTGTTCAAACATTTCAATTGCCTTCTCGTTAATGTTCAAGTAACTACCTCCGAAGTGAATGAATTCATCTATTCCATATTATTATTTTAAAATGTAACAATTTTAATTTCCATAAACAATAAGTTCACTTCGTATTAAGTTCTTTCTCCTATCTACATTTCATCATATATTTGGATATCCAATTCGTAATGATTTTAACAACACCGCTTTCGAAAGAAAATATATATCTACTGTAAAAATACTGATTTACAACAATAAGTAAACTTTTCAATCTCTCTTAAACTGGATATACACCCTGTTACATTTTACATATTATGGTGCAATTGAAATGAGTACTAGCTAAACATTTACGCTCCACACTAGCAGTTTAGCAATGCCAAAATCAAAAATCACTTGAAATTGGGGGATGTTATGAAAAAGAAATTAATTGTTCTTCTATTCATCGGAATCATATTATCAGGATGTTCAACTATAGCAGAAAATTCTTTAGAAACCGGAAACGGAAGTATGGAATTATTAACACCAACGATTACAACAAAAGATAATGAATTAGAAATTAAGACGGAAGGTATTGATGAAAATAAAGTAACTTTTATTTATGTCGCTAATAAAAAAGTATTGGAACAAAAAATAAAGAATAGTGAATCCTACAAACTTGATATTACAGGTATCAATGATGCTCATAGGACAGACTATAAGCCAAAAGTTCAACTTTTGCAGACTAAGGATGATAATAAAGATGGAGAGATGATAACTTTTAAGCAAGTTAGATATACAGTTAAAAAAAATTAATTTTAGAGTTATTTCATTATAAATGTAACGTATGAAAATATACTTTTAACAGAGGGTAAATGTAAGGGGTGCTAACATGAAAAAACGATGGATTTCTTGGTGGATTGGTAACATATTTTGGATTATCCTTTTTGGAGTGTGGGCAGCTATTATTTGGCTACGAGATGTCGATGGTGCTGGTGTTACTCAAACATCCGAAATTAAATCAATATCACTTATTGTTTTATTAATCGCGTTTATCATACCGATATTTATTCAAGTTATATGGCTAATCATTAATTTGAGGGTTAGTAGAAAAAACAATTATACGATTTAGTTTTTTAAATTAACAGATACATACTTTTTATAAAAAAGAGAGGAATCTAATTCGATTCCTCTCTTTTACATATGTGATTATGCCGTGCTTTTAAAGCGGCACTATTCCCTTTTTACGATGCATGATCGTCTTTCTTCTTCTTCAACAACGCTCTCTTCTTCATCGCCTTCGTTAAATATCCGCCTTTAAACGAACGGATTTCATAAGAAGACATAAACGCTTTCGGTGCAATTTCATTAATAATTTCTAAAAGTTCTTTCTCTCTAGAGCGCTTTGCAACGATATCTAAGCGATAACGTATAGAATTAATTCCTTCACCTTCAAATACTGTAACGCCAAATCCACAGTGACGTAATTCATCTACTAATTCATTACAACGGTCTAGTAAACTAACTTGATACGTAATATATCCAATTGCTAATTTATTCTCTATATAACCGCCTAATAATAGTCCCGCACTAAAGCCGATGACATAGGCAACGATGTTCATCCAATTTGATAAATCTTGAAACACAATCCCTAAACTGACAATGTAAATAGCTCCTTCTAACAATCCTACACCAGCAGCGGATCTTGTTTGATTCTTTACAAGCAAAATCGTTCGGATTGTTAATACTGGAACATATATAATTTGAAGCACAAAAATAAGTAACGCTTGTAACATTGGTATCCACCTCTTTCAAAAAGTCTTTTGTCATGATAACATACATAAGCTTTAGAAATCGATGGGTTTTTAAATTTTTTAAAATTATTTTTCGTACTATTGAAAAACCGAAAAAAGAAGCGTATTATATTTGTCGTGAATTTGATTCCTGTCATTCACTCGCTTAAATAAAAAAAGGAACCCCCATTAGGCCCCTTTTATTATAGCTCTATGTTATTAGAAGCCTTTTCTTTTCTCTTCGCTTCTCTTCTTCTTTTACTAACTGTATATTTGCATAAGCTAAATTCGCAATCATTAAAAAGTGGCCACCTAAAATACCTGTACCAAATGCCCACATTTCCATTTCATGCTCAATTTCATACATAATGATAGCTCCTAAAATTGCAGCTGCAAATCGGTTTAAAACCCCTAATCCAGGAGCCTTTTCTTTCATTACAATACTTCTTCCTAGTTTCTCCACCCTGCGAGCTAATAACCAAAGACAGTATGCACTTACAGCTAATCCAATACCGAATCCTGTCACTTGTTTTCCAAACGGAGTAATCGTCCACATAAGTAGTAAACCACTAAAGATCGCATACAATTGTAATCGATATACACGTAAGGCTTCTTGAATCAAAATATCCGCTCCTAATTCCTCATTTTTTATGCTTTAGAAGAAAAGCAGCAACTTACACAGTTGCTGCTTTCTCTTCTTCTTGTTCTTGTTCCATTTTACGAATTTCAACACGTTTAATTTGGTAAGCGTCTTTTTCTAACACTTTAAATTCATAACCTTCTGCTTCAACATGTTGTCCTTCTTCAATTTCATGATTTTGCATCATAATCCATCCACCGATTGTATCCACATCTTCTTCTTCAATGTGTAATCCAAACAGATCTTTTACTTCTGAAATAAGCACTTTTCCATCAACAATTTTATGGTACTCGTTCACATGTTGAATTGGTGGTGCTTCATCTTCATCATATTCGTCACGAATTTCGCCGACGATTTCCTCCAAAATGTCTTCAAGCGTTACAATTCCAGCTGTTCCTCCGTACTCATCATATAAAACAGCCATCGGAATTCGCTTCTTCTGCATTTGCAGTAATAAATCGTGAATTGGAGTTGTTTCCATCACTTCAATAATCGGACGCATATACGAGCGAATTGACGATAAATCTTTTTGATCCTCGGTCATATATCGAATAAAGAAATCTTTTACATTGACCATACCGATAATATCATCTTTATCTTCTCCAAAAATCGGATAACGTGTATATCGCTCATTTTGGATTACTTTCATGTGTTGTTCTACTGAATCTTCAAGGTAGAAACCAACGATTTCTGTTCGCGGTACCATAATCTCTTTTGCAATGCGATTATCAAATTCAAATATATTATTTACATACTTGTATTCAGCTTGATTAATTTCGCCACTTTCATAGCTATCTGAAAGAATAAGACGCAATTCTTCTTCTGTATGAGCTACTTCATGTTCAGAAGCTGGTTTCAAACCGAATAAACCAGTTATAATACGAGCTGAACCGTTCAATACCCAAATAAATGGATACATGATTTTATAGAACATCATTAACGGCGTTGCCAATAACAACGTTACTTTTTCAGCCTTTTGAATTGCCAACGTTTTCGGAGCTAACTCCCCAACTACAACGTGTAAATATGTCATTAGCATAAAAGCAAGACCAAAAGTTAATACTGATGAGATAGAAGGGTTTATGTTCCATTTCTCAAATAACGGGTGTAATAACTTTTCGATTGTCGGTTCACCTAACCAACCTAATCCCATAGCTGTAACTGTAATACCTAATTGACAAGCAGATAAATATTCATCTAAATTTGTTGTTACCTTTTTCGCTGCTAAAGCACCGCGTTTCCCTTCCGCAACAAGCTGATCAATACGACTTGAACGTACTTTTACAATCGCAAACTCTGCTGCTACGAAAAATCCAGTAAATGCGATTAAAATCGCAACCATGACTAAATTAAATATTTCCAATGAATCCCCTTAGTTAAAAAACTAAGGTGTCCACCTCCTGTATACTATAATGTTTTCTTATTTGTTCGTTAGAAAACATAGCCCGATACAAAAATTAAAGAGGTCGGATTTCACTTATTCTATAATAATAGAGCAAGTGTCTGTATTAAAGCTGTCGTTTGACATGATAAAGATTTCGATATTTTTTCACGTTGTGAATCAGTCAATCCATCTAAAAGCGGCTTTAACTCTGTTAACTCTGCTTCTAATCGATGAATATGGTCTGTCACTTCATTCACTTGTTTCGAAACGTGTTCATTGATACCGAGCAGCTTCTTGTTCTCCTCGATTTTCTCTTTAATCTCACAAAGCGGCATATGCATTTCTTTGCACTTCTCAATAAATTGTAATGTCTCAAATGCTGTTTCGTCGTAATAGCGATAATTAGATTGAGATCGCTCCGCTTTCAAGATACCTAGATTCGTATAATAATCAATCGTTCGTTTCGACACGTGAGCCATGAGAGCCAACTGTCCGATTCGATACACCTTCCCAACGATCTTCCCCCCTTGTTTATATTACTACCATCATACAACACATAAACTGTACAGTCAAACGTGACGGTTTGTTGTTCACAATTTATACAAACTTACAAGATCAACCTACTATTACACCCGTAATTTACGGCTATACAATAAAATTACTAAACTATTACCTAATCAATATATAGCCCACACCTTTTAACCTTTCTTATTTAAAAGCATATCCTACTAATAACGATTGCCTGTATAGGAGGAGATTGACATAAAAAGGACTATCATTTCTCATTTTTATAACGAAGAGTATTTACTCCCATGGTGGCTTATGCATCACACAAAAATATTCGATCACGGTATTTTAATTAATAGAGGTTCTACTGATCGTTCCGTAGAGATTTGTAAACTACTCGCACCCCACTGGGAAGTGCGAGACTCCAGATTTCTTGAGTTTGATCCAACTAATACTGATATTGAAGTGATGGAAATTGAAAGAGATGTTTCAGGTTGGAAAATCGTTTTAAATACTACAGAGTTCTTTTGTTGTAATAATAAAGAAGAGTTTTTCTCATCTCTTCATACACTAGGACAAAACATGTATGCGATTAGAATGATTTTAATGATAGATAGTCATATTTACAATTATTCAAAGCCAAGATATTCTATCCCATTAGTAGAACAACGATACCACGGTGTCTTCCCTTATAACCCAAAACTCGGGTGTGCTTGGAGATTTATTCATAATCATCTAGATGGTGCATATTTACCTGGTAGACATTATTCACGGCACGGGAATATAGTTTATGACTACCCTTCATTTATTTTAAAATTTTATTTTAGCCCTTGGAATGAACAGTCCAAGGCAAGAAAATTACAAATTACACCTACCCTTTCAAAAATGGGTATTCAAATGGGACTTCAAACACATTACGGTCAATCTCCTGAAGAATTGGAAACCCGTTTTTTAGAACTTAGTAACGTAACACAAGACCTCCGTAATAATCCTGAATATCAAGAATTATTTCCAAAGTTCAAACCTTAATGTTTTCTGCCTTGCCATCACCTCACACAATTTCATCCGTTTAATCAAAAACAATCTCATTTGCATAAAATATGAATACTGTATATATAATAAATTTTTATTTTAGGAGGAAAAAATGAAAGCTGTTATTCTTGCTGGTGGGTACGGTACAAGAATTGGGGAAGAAACACATTTAAAACCAAAACCTATGATTGAAATTGGAACGAAACCTATTCTATGGCACATTATGAGTTTGTATAGTCATTACGGGATTACTGAGTTTATTATTTGCTTAGGCTATAAAGGATATGCAATTAAAGAGTTCTTTCTAAATTACAACTTACACATGTCCGATTTCACAATACATTTAAGCGATAACACAATTACTAGCCACTCTCATCGTGTAGAACCATGGAAAGTTACATTAATCGATACTGGTCTTAATACCGAAACGGGTGGACGAGTGAAAAAGATTCAAAACTATGTCGGAGATGAACCTTTCTGCCTCACTTATGGCGATGGATTAAGTAATGTAAATATAAAAGAACTGATTGCATTTCATAAAAAACATGGAAAAATGGCTACTGTTACTGCCGTACAACCTCCTGGTAGATTTGGTTCTCTCATATTAGATAAACAGTCTGTAACATCTTTTCAAGAGAAACCACTAGGTGATGGTGGATGGGTTAACGGTGGGTTTTTTGTTTTAAATCATGATATTTTCAATTACATTAGTGGAGATAAGTCTGTTTTTGAAACCGAAACTTTAGTTCAGTTAGTCAACAAAAATGAACTGGCAGCATTTCAACATACTGGTTTTTGGCATCCAATGGATACATTACGTGATAAGAATAAATTAGTCGAGCTATGGGAAAATAATAACGCTCCATGGAAGGTCTGGTAATATGACTTCATCATCTTTTTGGAATAAGAAAAAAGCATTTATTACAGGACATACTGGCTTTAAAGGCTCATGGCTCACCCTTTTTTTAACTTCTTTAGGCGCAGAAGTAATCGGCTATTCTTCTCATCCTCCATCCATCCCTAACCTTTTTGAACAATGTAACGTAGCGAAAGAGTGCACAACAATGAAAGGAGATATTACAGATTACAATTCTTTATTACATGCCATTGGGCAACATAAACCCGACATTATATTTCATTTAGCAGCTCAACCAATCGTCACCACTTCATACAAAGATCCTATTGAAACATTTAAAACGAATGTTTTAGGTACTGTTCACGTACTAGAAGTAGCAAAGTACGTCGAAAGCGTACGTCTCATTATTAATGTGACAAGCGATAAATGTTATGAGAATGATGGGAGCGGTAATCAAGCATTTGTAGAATCCGACCGTTTAGGGGGCTATGATCCATACAGTGCTAGTAAAGCTTGTGCTGAATTAGTTGCAACATCGTATCAAAAATCTTTTTTTCACACGAACACCCTTTCACTCGCCTCAGTAAGGGCAGGCAATGTCATCGGTGGTGGTGATTGGGCAGAAAATCGCTTATTCCCAGATATCATTCGTGCATATTTACAAGACCATCCTTTAAGTATTCGAAACAAAAATGCTATCCGACCGTGGCAACATGTTTTGGATCCTTTACATGGATATATCCTTTTAGCTGAGAAACTTTGGAAGCATAAAGAGTATGCAGAAGCATGGAATTTCGGACCAATTAACGAGGCTAACAGAACCGTCCATGATGTCATTCAATCTGTAATAAAATTATGGAATAAACCATTAACAATACTTTCTCCCACTATAAATACTCCTTATGAATCACCTATTTTAACACTCGATAGTACAAAAGCAGTAAATAAACTAGGCTGGACTCCTAAGCTATCAACAGAAACTGCTATCGCTTGGACCGTTGAATGGTACGAAAAACATGCATCCGGTGAAAATATAGAATCGTTCACACGACAACAAATCGAAGCATTCAAAAATTTATAAGGGGGCTATAAAATGGAACAGAAAAAATGCCGTTTTTGCCACTCATTACTAACAAATTCGTTTTTAGATTTAGGCGTCTCCCCTCTCGCCAACTCATTTATAGCTCCAAAAAACTCATATAAAATGGAACCTTTTTATCCGCTGCACACATTTGTTTGTAATTCTTGTTTACTTGTGCAATTAGATGAATTTGAATCACCTAATAATATTTTCCATGATTATTTATACTTCAGTTCTTATTCCTCAAGTTGGCTACAGCATGCCAAACAATACGTAGAAATGGCAATTGAGCGATTCCATTTAACGAAAAATTCGCAGGTAATTGAAATCGCAAGTAACGATGGGTATTTATTGCAATACTTTCTTAAAGAAAACATCAATACGTTAGGAATTGAGCCAGCAAAAAATGTAGCAGAAATCGCAATTCAAAAAGGAATTCCTACAAATGTGAACTTTTTCAGTAACGACTTAGCAAAAAAATTACCACAAGCTGATTTAATCGTCGCAAATAACGTACTAGCACACGTTCCGAACTTGCATGATTTTGTCGCTGGCCTAAAAACATTATTAAAACGAGATGGAACGATAACAATTGAATTCCCCCACCTATTAAACCTTATATCTTTTAAGCAGTTCGATACTATCTATCATGAGCACTTTTCCTACTTCTCACTTATAAGCCTTCAAAAAATTTTAGCTCATCATCATTTACAAATTGTTGATGTAGAAGAACTTTCAACTCACGGTGGTTCATTGCGTATTTTCATAAAACATCTAAGCGCCCAATCAACTATCCATTCCAATGTTACAAATTTAATCCAAAAAGAAATAGATCACGGGCTAGATACATTAGATTGCTATCTCCTTTTTTCTAAACGAGTGGAACAATTGAAAATAAATATTTTAAAGTTTTTTATTGAAGCGAAAGCTTTAAACAAACAAATTATCGGCTACGGCGCTCCAGCTAAAGGAAACACCCTTTTGAATTATTGCGGGATAGGTAAAGAATTTCTAGCATATACAGTAGATAAAAATCCTCACAAACAAAATCTCCTTTTACCAGGAACTCGTATTCCAATAAAGTCTCCAGAAGAAATTAGACGTACAAAACCAGATTACATTCTCATACTTCCTTGGAATTTGAAAGACGAAATTATGAAGGAATGCTCTTTCATTCGTGAATGGGGTGGCAAATTTTTAGTAACTGTTCCAGAAGTTGAGGTGATTGAACTATGAAGAAGATCCTTGTAACAGGTGGTAGTGGATGGATAGGTAAATATGTTGTACATTCCCTTATACAAAAAGGGTATGAAGTTCACGCCACATACAATAGAAATAAACCGTCTCACCTTTCCTGCCATTGGCATAAAGTAAACTTGCTTTGTGATGACGAAGTAAAACAATTTATTTCAGACATTAAGCCTAGCGACCTCATTCATTTAGCTTGGGAAGCGGTTCCTCCTGCATGCTACGTATCCATTAATAATTTCTATTGGCTAAAGTCCAGTATCTCATTGATTCAACACTTTACAGCATGCGGTGGAAAACGTATCGTTGTAGCAGGTACTGGCGCAGAGTACGAGTGGTTTAACGGTATTCTATTTGAAGATTCTCCGCTCCTTTCCTATAAAACCCCGTATTCATTATGTAAAAATGCACTACACTCCTGGTTACAGTCGTATGCACAACAAACCAGCCTCAGCGTATGTTGGGGACGAATTTTTCATATGTATGGCCCTCATGAGCACGGCAATCGACTCATTTCTAACATTATCACTTCTTTATTAAAAAACGAGGAAGCTCTATGTACACATGGAAAACAATCAAGAGATTTCCTCCATGTGGGTGACGTCGCTAATGCTCTTGTCACATTATTAAACTGCAACGTTACAGGCACAATCAATATCGCTTCTGGTCACTCTGTACAAATTAAAGAATTAGCTTCTATCATTGCTAAAAAAATAGGAAAAGAAAATTTAATTAAACTAGGCGCTATCCCTTTTCCTAAAGATGAACCTTTATTCGTCGGCGTGAATGTGGAACGTTTAACAACTGAAGTAAACTGGAAACCAACATACGATTTAAATACAGGAATTGAAGAAACAATTTTATGGTGGGAATCATCTATACAAAAACATACCGATATGCAGCACTAAAACGTAAATCTTGCGCTCCTCTCGCTAAATCCTTATACCATTCTTCTAATTTTTCCGGCGTAATAATATGGTGCGTACCCATTCCTCCATGCTTACTAGCTTCAGAAAGCGTCGGACCAATTTGTAACTTTCTCTTTCTCATCGCATCGTTCCACGGACTAAACCCAAACCATAATATACAAGCAAGAGGCGGATAGATCATAGATTCATGCGCTGATAAATGTCTTCCAACCGTATAACTTCCGTGTTCATGATTATGAATAAATCTACCTCTTCTCCATAACGGCCAATCTTCTGGTAAATAACCGTGAAATCGCTGTTTCATTAAAGGGATTCCAAAGTTAAGGTCCGGATAATTATAGTTAGGATCATCAACCATAATAAGCCCTTCCAGCCAATACATCCTCCCTCCCAATTCATTTAGCGATTTCCAAAACTGATTTTTATCTTGCACACAAAGAAACTCAGTCGTATTTAAAATCATTTTCCATCCTTTTACTTCTTGTTCTACCCTCATCACTTCATGATCTGTCGCAAATGCATCAAACTCTGGATTTACAGAATCTCGTACTTCCCAATGCGGTGCGAACTTCTTACAAATTTCGACTGAACGATCTGTAGAACCTTTATTAATTAAAATGCCATGATCAAACAGTTTCGTATGATGAATAAGCCACCATGGTAATAAATACTCTTCATTATAAAAATGAGAGATAACGGTTGTAGTAATGTAAATCTCCTCCTCTTTCTCTATCAATCTATTTTTTCATACTACTCTTAATATACTTACCAGTTATGTAATTGGTTTCTTTTATTTTAAAAATATGTTTTTCTACCATATACTATGCTTTCTTAGACAACCACCGTTTCCATTCTCTAAAGATTCCACTCCGTACAACAATAAACATCCAAATAAACTGAAAATTAAGTTATAATATCATTATAAAATATGAAGGAGGAATGCACTCATGTACTACAACACTTCACTCGAAAACGATCAACCTGTAGGCCGTCTATAAACTAAGACGGGCATTCATTTAACACATACACTTTGCCTCGTCTTAGGGAACTCATAATACCCTAAAAATAGACGGAGGTACTTCAAATGAAACAAACAATTTTAGGAGCTATATGCTTATCACTAGCAGCAAGTATATGGGGCGGTATGTATGTTGTTAGCAAATACGTACTCGATTATATCCCACCGCTTACACTCGTTTGGCTACGCTTTATTATCGCTTTTGTTGTTTTGTATGGCATTTTGAAAATAGCAGAGAAAAAACAAAAGAAAAAAGTAACCATTCGCAAAAAAGATTGGCTATTATTCGCTTGGATTGGATTTATCGGATATTTCATTTCAATCACATGTCAATTCATCGGAACAAAATTATCCGACGCCCATACAGGCTCTTTAGTAACATCCGCAACACCTGCATTTATGGTTATATTTGCAGCAATTATTTTAAAAGAAAAGCTAACCGCTCGTAGACTTTTATCTACTATAATAGCGACAATCGGTGTCATTATCGTAATCGGATGGGATATTGAAATTGGCTCCTATTTTATCGGTACCATCATATTAGTGGGAGCCGCTATTACGTGGGCTTTACTATCCATTTATGTAAAAATTGCTTCAGCTCGGTTTTCATCTTTAGTTATTACAACGTACGCCATATTCTTTTCACTCTTTTTTATTACACCTTTTATGATATGGGAACTACAAGTAGCCTCTATCGGAACCGTAAATACGTACGTAATACTAGGCGTATTATATTTAGGAGTCATATCAACGGCAGGTGCCTTTTTCCTTTGGAATAAAGGATTAGAACTAATGGATGCAAGCATCGGTTCCTTATTTTTCTTCTTCCAACCTATCGTCGGATCATTACTTGGCTGGCTCTTATTAAATGAGACATTAAATAGTAACTTTTTTATTGGTGGTATTCTTATTATATGTAGCGTTTTAATTACTACTTTTGAAAAGAAATAAAAAAACAGGCAGAGATTCTTAGTCTCTGCCTGTTCGTATAAACTCACTGTTTACGCACTCCAATGCGCGGGACGGGATAACAATTCCGGCAATTTCGTATGTTTATCCCCTTTCGCCGCATTAATTTGAACTTGCGTAAGAAAAATACTATTTGTAAAGTCTGCACCGCGAATATCTGCATCTCTTAAATCTGCTCCGATGAGATCTGCTCCTCTTAAGTCTGCACCATTTAAGTTCGCTGCAATTAAATAAGCACCCCTTAAATTCGCGCCTTGTAAATTTTTCTTTTTCAGGTTTGCTCCCATAAGATCTGCTCCGCGGTGAATGATTCGTTTCTTACGTGCAGCATTCATTTCCTTCCAAACTAGCTCACTCGTTTCTAAAAGTAAAACATTTACTTTTGCACGGTGTAATGGAATATTTACTTTCATTAACTCATCCGCATTTAAATTCGAAAGTCGCTCTGTCTCTTCAATCGCTTTACTTAGTTCTTTATGAATTGGCTGCGTCGCCTTTAATAGAATCGCCTCATTCAAATACCAAAGCATTTCATGGAGCTGATGCATAACCGGAAAAGCATCATACATTTTTCTTGCATGCTTAGCATCTTTCCGCCAATCAATCCCTTTAAACGTAACTTGAGAAATCTTCTGCCCAGCACCGAAACATTCAAATACTGTACAACCTTTATAACCTTTTCCTCTAAGATTTTTATGTATACTACATTTAAAATCTGATTGTAAATTGGAACATGGTTTACCACCATCTTTATTCACTGCAAAATCTACCGATGCTGCGAACGGTAACGCCACGCAACATAGACCGAAGCATTTTTCGCAGTTTGCTTTTAAATGATCGTTATGATTAGTCAAAATGTATACCCCCTGTTGTCTTTTGACTATTTCATAATATTCCAACTGCACAAAATAATCAATTTTAAAATAAATTGGCATCTTTCATTTCAAATCACAACTTTATCATTCGATTTCCTTTCAATTGAAAAAGACTAATTCTATCTAATGAATTATAATTAAATTATAAATTTTCAAACAAAAGGAGAATTACTATGGCACTAGAAATGAAAACAAACTGTCAAATTTGTGATCAATTGCTGGAGCAAGATTCTGAAGCTTACATTTGCGTGTATGAATGTACGTTTTGTGCACCATGTACAGAAGAAAGACATAACGTTTGTCCAAACTGCGGCGGCGAGTTAGTACGTAGACCGAAAAAGAAACAGTAAAAAGCAAAGCGATACCGCTTTGCTTTTTTTATTTTCTTGATATATAAAATTATATCAGCGATTTTTCAAATATATCGAACATAACTTAAACATTTAAAAATTTAACACAAACAGGCTCTGGCACAACAGCATCAGATTGTAAAAGAGTTAACTTTCCTGTAGATTCATTTCTTGAAAATAACACAAGATTATGCGACTTTTCATTTGTAGCAACAAGGAACTTTTCAGTAGGATCTAATACAAAGTCTCTTGGCCAATTTCCTTCTGTAGATGTATGTTCAACAAATGTAAGCTCACCTGAATTTTGATCCACACTGAAAACAGCAATACTATTATGACCACGATTACCTGCATATACAAAGCTGCCGTCAGAAGAAATATGAATCGCACTTCCTTGACTATTTTCATCAAACTCTGCTGGAATAGTAGAAATATACTGTAATTCTGTAAAGGTCCCTTCTTCCGCATTATATGTTAATACGATAACCTCTGAACTCAGCTCAGTCATCACATACGCATACTTTCCATTCGGATGAAAAGTAATATGTCTCGGCCCACTTCCTGGATTTACAGATAAGCTATTCACTTCTGTTAATGCACTACCTTTTATTTCATACGTAATTATTTTATCTATCCCTAAATCAACGCCCACTACATATTTTTCATCAGGAGTATATCCCGCGTAATGTGCATGTGGTTTTTCTTGTCTTTCTTTATTCGGGCCTGAACCTTCATGCGCCATAATAGATGAAGCAGGATTTACAGTTCCATTTTCTTCATTTATTTCAAAAGACTCAATCGTTCCTTTATGGTAATTTGCTGTAACTACCGTATGATTCCCACTATCAACGCTCACATGACAAGGAGAAGCCCCTTCTACTACTTGTCTGTTTTCTGCCTTTAACTCTCCAGTTTTACTATCAATTGAATAAGCAGCTACACCACCAGATTCTCCTTCCTTAACAACGGAATAGAGATATTCATTATTTCGGTTAATCGTTACATATGTAGGGTTATCCAGCTTAGCCGCAAGTGTTACATTACTAATTTTTTTTGCTTCTGTGTCTAAAGTAAACTTATATATTCCCTCACTATTTTCTTTCGTATAAGTTCCAACATATCCAATAAACTCTTTGTTATCCTTCATTTTCATAACCCTCTCTCCCTATATTTTTCGTTCATCATACTTCTTAAAATATTTTATGTTGAAAGAGTATCCTAAAAAATCGGAGTACCTCTTTATACGTTACCATATTTTCTTAGTAAATAGCTTTTAAACCCACTTTTTTTGATACGCTGCTATACTTTCATATTCTTCTTCCAAGTGACGGGACAGACGAATATAGATTGGTGTTAAATCTTTATATTTTTCCACACTTTCAATGTTTGGTTCATGGTGGAAATTCGCACCTACCATTTCAGAAACTACATGTAACGTATCTACTTCACCTAAACTATATAAACCGAGGATTGCAGCTCCTAAGCAAGAGCTTTCGAAACTTTCAGGAACATATACGTCTTGATGAAAAATATCCGCCATCATCTGTCTCCAAAGTTCTGACCTTGCAAAACCGCCTGTTGCTTGAATTTTTTTCGGTTCGCCAATTAGCTCTTTTAAAGCGAGAAGAACGGTATATAAGTTATAAATTACTCCTTCTAATACAGCACGAATAAGATGTTCTTTCTTATGATGTAATCCGAGTCCAAAAAAAGATCCTCGCGCATTCGCATTCCATAAAGGAGCTCTTTCCCCTGCTAAATACGGATGAAATAATAAACCGTCAGATCCAGGATTTACTTTTGCTGCTATTTCAGTAAGCACTTCATATGGATCTTTCCCTAAACGCTTCGCAAGTTCAATCTCTGAAGTGCCTAATTGGTCACGAGCCCACCTAAAAATCATACCACCGTTATTAACTGGTCCACCGATTACCCAATGGTCTTCAGTTAAGGCATAACAAAAAATTCTACCTTTTGGATCTGTCACAGGACAATTTGTTACAGCACGTATCGCACCGCTTGTACCAATTGTAACAGCCACAACCCCAGGATCTATTGCATTTACGCCTAAATTCGATAGCACTCCATCACTCGCTCCTACTACAAAGGGCGTAGAAACAAGTACATTCATCTCTTTTGCAAGTTCTTCATCTAATCCTATTAAGCTGTGCGTCGTTGGAACAAGTTTAGAAAGCTTTTCATCTGAAATCCCTGCAACACGAAGAGCTTCCTCATCCCATTTTAAAGATTTCAAATTGAACATTCCTGTTGCTGATGCTATAGAATAATCAATTACATATTCTTTATATAACTTATAAAACACATATTCTTTAATAGAAATGAATTTATAACTTTTTGCAAACAATTCTGCCTGCTCATTCTGTAACCAAACTAATTTCGAAAGTGGTGACATCGAATGAATTGGTGTTCCAGTACGCAAATAAATTTCATGACCATTCATATCACTCTTTATTTTCTCTGCCCAGCTTGCACTTCTATTATCTGCCCAAGTGATACATCTCGTTAACGGTTTTCCCTTCTCATCTACAGCAATGATACTATGCATTGCCGAACTAAAAGAGACACAAAGAATATCATTTGGCTGTACACTACTTGATCGTACAGTTTCTTTAATCGTATTTATTACTGCATGAAAAATTTCTTCTGGGTCTTGTTCTGCTATTTCAGGCGTAGGAGAATATAAAGGATATTCAATTCCATGACTTGCAATAACAGATCCATCAGTAGAAAATAGAACTGATTTTGTACTAGTTGTCCCAATGTCTACACCAATCATATATTTTGAGCTCACCATTTCTTCCTCCTAACAAAAAATTGCGACAGTATCCCACCATAAAAATACATTCCTTTTATCTACTGATAACGTTGTATGCCACAATTATCTAAATAGAAACATCTTTATTTTAAACAAACATATCGAGTAGTAAAACGCCTCCAAAAGCGATAAATGAAAGTAACGTTTCTAATACCGTCCATGTTTTAAATGTTTCTTTCACTGTTAAACCTAGGTATTCTTTTACCATCCAGAACCCAGCATCGTTTACGTGTGAAAACATGAGTGCTCCTGCACCTGTTGCAATGACGAGTAACTCTAAATTTACACCTGTCGTATTTTCAACGATTGGAGAGACTATGCCCGCTGCTGTTGTTAAGGCGACTGTCGCTGACCCTGTCGCAATTCGAATTAATCCAGCTACTATAAATGCTAATACAATTGGAGATAGAGCTAAATGTTCAGACATTTGAGCAATAGCATTCCCTACGCCACTATCGATAAGAATTTGCTTAAATCCGCCGCCAGCACCAATAATCGCAACAATAGAACCGATTGGTAATAAGCTATCTTCTGTTACCTTCTTAATAGCCTTTTTATCGATACCTTGACGAAATCCAAGAAAATAGAAAGCTGCAAAACATGCAATCAAAAGCGCAATGATAGGACTACCGATTAATGTGACAATCTTCATTAGAGTATTAGAAAGCGGAACATAAGGAGCTGCTGCTGCTAACACCATTAACATAACGGGTAACAATATAACTAAAAATGAAACTCCTATTCCTGGTAATTTCGTTGATTTTGTATTTACACGTATCAATTCTGGTTCATTTTCAGGAATTACACGTTTGTGAATCCATTTAGCGAATATAGGACCTGCAATAATCGCTGCAAAAAATGTAATAATGAGTGAATAAAGAAGTACCTTCCCAAGGTTCGCTTTATAAATACCAATTGCAACGATTGCCCCTGGATGCGGAGGAACAAGGCCGTGTACGACAGATAACCCAGCAATTGCTGGTAATGCTATCAATAAAATATTTTGTCTCGTTGTTTTATGAATAGAAATTACTAACGGCAATAATATTAAAATGCCTACTTCAAAAAACACCGGAATTCCAATAATAAAACCTGCAATTAACATCGCCCATGGTAAGTTTTTTATTCCAAAGGATTTAATAAAGAACTCTGCCACCTGCATTCCAGCACCTGACTCTGCCATCATTTTCCCTAGAATTGTACCTAATACTAAAATACCTACTAAATGCCCGAGAACACTTCCGACTCCCGTTTCATAAGCGCTCACTATTTTATCCATTGGCATTCCAGACATAATTGCTAAAAACAAACTTGCAATCGTTAAACTAATAAACGCATGCCATCTCCACCACGATACTCCTAAAATAACAATTACAATTGATAATAATGTAATCATTAAAAGGTACATATTCATACTCAGTTCCACCCCTTTATGTAAACCCTTTCAAAATTACTATACAATTAAGAGAACTTATATAGTTCTTTCTTGAGTAAGAGATATTTTCACATAATAATGATTTATATAAAAAGAATCTCCCTTATCAGAGATACACGTTAACTACTCTCTCTAATAAGGGGATTTCTCTTTAATAATTATAATGTTATTATGATAAACGCTTCGTGCGAGCAATTTGTCCTTTTTTTAAAGCGCATGACGCTTTCTTCTCTTGCTGTATTCACGTAGTAAGACTCCAAAAAGTTAAACGATGAAGTTACCTAGGAATCTGTCCTCTCATGAAAAGCAATTTTCGGAAAGTCTCCTCCACTTTCATATATTATAATTTAGGCGCTTTCGCCCAATCTGCAGCAAACTTTTCCATACCTTGATCTGTTAATGGATGCATAGCAAGTTGTTCAATTACTTTATAAGGGATTGTAGCAATGTGAGCACCTGCCATCGCTACACGAGTTACATGATCTGGGTGTCTGACAGAAGCCGCAATAATTTGTGTATCTAATTGATGAACATCGAATAATTCAGCAATTTTCGCAACTAATAGTACACCATCTTCAGAAATATCATCTAAACGTCCTAAAAATGGAGAAACGTACGTTGCACCTGCTCGAGCCGCTAAAAGAGCTTGGTTCACAGTGAAAATAAGTGTAACGTTCGTTTTCACACCTTTTTCAGTAAGATAACGACAAGCTTCTAATCCTGCTAGCGTCATCGGAAGTTTTATCGTGACGTTTTTATCGCCACCGTTAATTTTAATTAATTCTTCTGCTTGAGCAATCATTTCTTCAGCTGTAACAGCATCTGGCGTTACTTCTGCCGAAACAGACTCAACTTTAGGTACTGCCTGACAAATTTCTGCGATACGGTCTTCAAACTTAACACCCTCTTTTGCTACTAAAGAAGGATTCGTTGTAACACCAGCTAAAACTCCAAGTTTATATGCTTTTTTTATGTCCTCAAGGTTTGCAGTATCAATAAAAAACTTCATGATTAATTCCCTCCAGTTTTTAAACGTTGATGAGTTACATGTTTAGGATGTTTATCCCGCTATTTGCCGGGCAGTAAGACCCCACCTCAACATTCAGCGAAGCAAAGAAGTTAAGTTGGGGGGCGTGCTTCCCGTAAAAGCCCGATTGGTAAAGGCTAATGTGGAGGATGAAGAACCCCCACTAATTAAAGTTTCACTTTATTTCTTTTCTACTGCATGTCCGCCAAATTCATTACGCAGAGCTGCTACAACTTTTCCTGTAAATGTATCATTGTCTAATGAGCGGTAGCGCATTAATAGAGACATTGCGATAACAGGAGTTGCTGTTTGAAGGTCTAATGCTGTTTCTACTGTCCATTTTCCTTCACCAGAAGAATGCATTACTCCCTTAATTTCATCTAGTTTCGCATCTTTAGAAAATGCATTTTCAGTTAATTCCATTAACCAAGAGCGAATGACTGAACCGTTATTCCATACTCTTGATACTTTTTCATAATCGTAGTCAAATTCACTTTTCTCTAGAATCTCAAATCCTTCACCAATAGCAGCCATCATACCGTATTCAATTCCGTTGTGAACCATTTTTAAGAAGTGACCACTACCAGCTTTTCCGGCATATAAGAATCCATTTTCTACAGCTGTATCCCGGAAGATAGGTTCAACGATGTCCCAAGCTTCTTGATCTCCTCCGATCATGTAACAAGCACCATTACGAGCGCCTTCCATTCCGCCAGAAGTTCCTGCATCCATAAAGTGAATGCCATCTTTCTTTAGTTGCTCATATCGGCGAATAGACTCTTTATAATGTGAATTACCAGCTTCAATTAAAATATCTCCTTTTGAAAGCAATGGCGTAACCTCATCAATAACAGAATCAACAACAGCGTGTGGCACCATAACCCAAAGAATTCTTGGTGATTGTAATGACTGAACAAGATCACTTAAACTAGATACACCTGTAGCCCCGTACTCTTTCATTTCTTCCACTGCGCTCGTATTTAAATCAAATGCTACTACTTCATGTTTATGATCCATTAAATTTTTCCCTAAATTTAATCCCATTTTACCTAAACCAATTAATCCTACTCGCATAATATAATTCCTCCTCAAATCATCTTTTATTAAAAATCCATATCACTAGAATCTGGAATACCTTTCAGCACCGATAAATTAGTATGTACAGAAAGGTATTCACAGTCATAACTTAAGAATTCAACACATTTTTTGTAATTTGAACAACGTTTTCTGTCGTAAATCCAAATAGATTCATGACTTCAGCTCCAGTTCCTGAAGCTCCAAATGTTTCAATTGATAGTACTTTTCCTTCTTGTCCTACATAACGTTCCCAACCGAGAGATACACCCATCTCAAGCGATACTCGTTTCGTTACAGAAGACGGAAGAACCGATTCTTTATATTCTTTCGATTGGCGATCGAATAATTCCCAGCTCGGCATTGCAACGATGCGAACAGAAACATGATCCTCTTCTAATTTTGCTTTCGCACTAGCAGCTAAGGATACTTCAGAACCTGTCGCAATTAAAATCACATCCGGATTTTCATTTGTTTGCGTTAATACGTAAGCTCCTTTAGAAAGATTCTCTATGTTCGCTTTCGTTTCCTCAAATACCGGTAAATTTTGACGACTAAGTACTAAAACGACTGGACCATCCGCTTGCTGTAAAGCATAAGCCCATGCACTCGCTGTTTCATTCGCATCTGACGGGCGGATAACTGTTAAACCAGGAATTGCCCGAAGAGCTGCTAAATGTTCAACTGGTTCATGCGTTGGACCATCTTCTCCTACAGCGATCGAATCATGCGTAAATACGTAAGTAACTGGTAACTTTTGCAATGCAGCCAGTCGAATAGATGGACGAAGGTAATCATTAAATACAAAGAATGTACTAACGAAAGGTTTTACTCCTCCATGAAGTGCCAGTCCATTCGCTGCGGCGCCCATTGCATGTTCACGTACACCGAAGTATATATTTCGGCCAGCATACGATTCTACTGCATACACTGCTTCACCTTTTATATCTGTCATCGTAGAATGAGAAAGATCTGCACTTCCACCGAAAATAGAAGGAATCGATTTCACATAATGGTTAATAGCTTCCCCACTTGCAACACGAGTGGAAATCGTTTTTTCAGTATCAAAGGATAGAATGTCTTTCGCTTCGATTAAAACTTCACCTGTAATCGCTTTTTCTAATTCATCTGCTAGTGCAGGGTTTGACTCTCTGTATAAGTTGAACTGCTCATTCCAGCCATGTTCTTTTTCAATACCTTTTTGTTTCAGTTCATTAAAATGAGCTGTTACTTCTTCAGGTACAAAAAAGTCTTCTTCATAATGCCAACCATACACTTGTTTTGTCGCTGTCGCTTCTTCTAATCCAAGCGGGTTACCATGTGCTTTGTTCGTTCCAGCAACTTTTGGACTTCCGTAACCTATAATGGTTCTAATTTCTATAAGAGTAGGTTGGTCCGTATTGTCTTTCGCTAATTGAATCGCTTTTGTAATCGCATCAACATCGTTTCCATCTTCAACTCTTACATATTGCCAATGTGCAGATTCTACCCTTTTCTGCATATCTTCAGAGAAAGCAATGTTTAATTCACCATCAAGTGAAATTTCATTTGAATCATACAGCACAATTAACTTGCCAAGTTTCATGTGCCCTGCCATTGACATCGCTTCATAAGCGACACCCTCCATTAAATCACCGTCTCCAACTAAAGCATACGTATTGTGATCTATAATAGAGTGACCATCCTTATTAAACTTCGCTGCTAAATGCGCTTCTGCCATTGCCATTCCAACAGCATTGGCAATCCCTTGCCCTAACGGTCCTGTAGTTGCTTCAACTCCTGAAGTGTGACCAAACTCAGGATGTCCTGGCGTTTCACTATTTAATTTTCTGAAGTTTTTCAAGTCATCAATTGAAACGTCATATCCAGCTAAATGAAGTAGGCTATATAATAAGCTAGATCCATGTCCCGCCGATAAAACGAATCGATCACGGTTAAACCATTTTGGATGATTAGGATTATGATTTAAATGATTCGCCCATAATGCATAAGCCATTGGCGCTGCTCCCATCGGAAGACCTGGATGACCTGAATTTGCCGCATTAATAGCATCAATTGATAACGTACGAATTGTATTCACTGCTAATTGATTTATGTTTTGTGTCATAGTAATCGTCCCCCTAAATGCTTTCATGAAAGAAAGTACCTATTTTTTCGTTTCTTGATCTAACCACCATTTAAATTCACTTTCTTGCAATAGTTCATTAGACGCATCTGGACCATATGAACCCGACTCATATTCATGAAGTGGTAATAAGTTTTCTTCGAATGCTTCAAGAATTGGTTGTACCCATTCCCATGACAATTCAACTTCTCTCCAATGTGCAAAGAATGTAGCGTCTCCACTCACAGCATCATGAATGAGTCTTTCATACGCTTCAGGTACTCCCACATCCGCTTGCTCACAAGTAAAGTTAATACGCATCGGTTCAATTTCTCCATTTTTCAATGGATTTTTACTATTTAACTGTAATGAAACGTTCTCACCTGGGCTAATTTCAATTATTAACAAGTTAGGTGCTGCATTTGGATTACTATCTTGATATTGCTGTTTTAACGTATTTTTAAATTCGATTACAATACGAGTAGACTTTTCTTTCATTCGTTTGCCTGTTCGTATATAAAAGGGAACGCCAGTCCAAAATGGATTATCGATCCACAAGCGAGCAGCAACAAATGTGTCTATGTTAGAAGAAGGATTTACTCCTGGCTCCTCTTTATATGCTACAACTTGCCCGCCTTTTATCTCTCCTGCAGCGTATTGTCCGCGAATGATATGATTGTGAACGTCTTCTTTTTTCACTTTACGAAGCGTTTCCATTACCTTTCGCTTTTCCTCTCGAATTTCACATGCGTTAATTTTTTCCGGCAGATTCATAGCAGTCATCATTAATATTTGTAACATATGATTTTGAACCATATCACGAATGGCTCCTGCCTGATCATAATATCCTGCTCTTTCTTCAACCCCAACTGTTTCACTCGCTGTAATTTGCACATTCGCTATATGTTCTTTATTCCAAATCGATTGGAGAACAGGATTTGCAAATTCTAGTGCTTCAAGATTTTGAATCATCGGCTTACCTAAATAATGATCTATACGGTATATCTCGTCTTCTTCAAACGTTCGACTAAGCTTATCATTCAGCTCACGCGCAGATGTAAGATCGTGCCCGAACGGTTTCTCAATCATCAGACGTTTCCATCCATCCGTTTTATCAAGTCCGCTTTCCTTAATATTTAAAGCAATTGTCTCGAAAAATTCAGGAGCCACTGAAAGATAGAACATTCTATTTCCTTTTATATGTAGTTCTTCTTCCCTTTCACGAACGACTTGTAATAATCTCTCATAGTCTTCCGGCTTACTCACATCTAATGGACAATAACGAAAATTATCTAAAAAACCTTCGAGTTCTGGAGTACCTTCTTCTCTATGACGGGAAAACGTCTCTATTGATTCTTTTATTCTTTTTTGAAAATCTATATGAGATACTTCACGTCTTCCAAGCCCAATAACGGATATTTGCTTTGGAAGCTTTTGATCTCTATATAAGTTATATAGTGCGGGGTAAATTTTGCGTTTCGCTAAGTCCCCTGTCGCTCCAAATAAAACAAAGGTCATTGATTCCAATTTTAGTCCCCCTCTTGTTGTATAATCCTGGTCAATATATTCAAAATGAATTGTACAGAAGCTCATGTTTTATAAAAAACAAAGAGTTATCAAATTCCAATTCTTTTTATACCTTTCGCTTTCTAATTGTCCCCAATATTAATAGTGGCAATTCAAAGCATTTCTACCACAACTTACTTATTTATCGAATTTAACGAAATAATGTATATTTGATTACTTTTAGTAATTAAATAATCTTACGTTCAGTATATTAACCACATAAATTATTATCGTCAATAAAAATGTCTTGGATTAAATACTATTTATTTCGTAATACTTTTCTAAGTGTATTCCTAGTTACCATTCATTTTCAAAGATAATGATCAATATAATAAATATCAGTTTCATCAAAATCTTCAATTAATTTTCTATTAAACTTGCGAGCAGACGTTACACTATAATCAAAAGGCTTCTCTATAATAAGACGGTTTAACCCTTTTGTAACCCACAATCCACTCTCTTTAATATTCAAAGCAACGATATCAAACACTTCTGGTATAACAGATAGGTAAAACATACGGTTTTCAGAAATGTTTAATTCTGTTTCACGCCTCTTTACAAGACGCAACAAACCTTGATAGTCCTCTATATTCGCTGTATTTACTTGACAATAACGAAATGTGCTAATAAATTCTTCTACTCCTGATTTGTCATCAGTAGATCTTCTAGAAAATGTAGCAAGGGATTGTTCTACCTTTGTTTGAAATTCCACATCTGACATTACCCTTCTGCCAATACCGATAATCGAAATAGATTGCGGTATATGTTGATTACTAAATAGTTTGTATAAAGCAGGGTAAATTTTGCGTTTCGCTAAATCCCCTGTCGCTCCGAATAAAGTGAAACTTTAATCAGCCCTCACCAATCGGGCTTTTACGAGCAGCCCAACTCCCACCTAACTTCTTTGCTTTCGCTGAATTTTGAGGTGGGGGTCTTACTGCCTGTGAATGCGAGATAAACGTAATGAATAAATCATGCTGTAAAAATAACATCTACCCTTTCTTCAAAAAGCTTTACAGTAGTTTTTAGAAGTACGTTACATTATTTCATTTCATGCACTTTCCTCTTCTTTATATAAAATTCTCACTAACCAAATTCAAAATATTATACTTATTTTTCGTACTTTGCTATGCTATAACCACAAACAGGAGGTATAAACTATGAAAGCACAAATTATCCATTCTTTTGGGGATTCATCTGTATTTCAATTAGAAGAAGTTTCAAAACCAAAACTTTTACCAGGTCATGTTCTAATCGATGTAAAAGCAACAAGTGTAAATCCAATCGATACAAAAATGCGTAGTGGTGCCGTTTCAGCAGTCGCTCCTGAGTTTCCAGCTATATTACACGGCGATGTAGCTGGTATTGTTATTGAAGTAGGAGAAGGTGTTTCGAAATTCAAATCAGGGGATGAAGTATACGGATGTGCCGGAGGTTTTAAAGAAACTGGAGGTGCACTTGCAGAATTTATGCTTGCTGATGCACGATTAATTGCTCACAAACCTAACAATTTAACAATGGAAGAAGCTGCTGCTCTACCATTAGTTGCAATTACAGCTTGGGAATCTTTATTTGATCGTGCAAATATTAAACCTGGTCAAAATGTTCTCATTCATGGAGCTACTGGTGGCGTAGGACACGTAGCCATTCAACTAGCTAAATGGGCAGGCGTTAAAATTTTCACAACCGCTTCTCAGCAGAGCAAAATGGAAATAGCCCATCGTCTAGGAGCCGATATAGCTATTAATTATAAAGAAGTATCTGTTCAAGAATATGTGCAAAAACATACGAATGGAAACGGATTTGAAGTTATATTTGATACAGTAGGTGGCAAGAATCTTGATCATTCTTTTGAAGCTGCTGCGGTCAATGGCACTGTCGTAACAATTGCAGCTCGTTCAACCCATGACCTCTCTCCTTTACACGCAAAAGGACTCTCTCTGCACGTTACTTTTATGGCATTAAAAATATTACATACTGATAAGCGTAATGATTGCGGAGAAATCTTAACGAAAATAACGCAAATTGTAGAAGAAGGAAAACTTCGCCCATTGCTAGATTCGAAAACTTTCACGTTTGATGATGTTGCCCAAGCACATGAATATTTGGAATCGAATAAAGCAATAGGAAAAATAGTGTTAAAAAACGTTTGGTAATTTTGACTCGATAAAAACAACTTATTAGTTATCCTAATTACCAATTAACATGAGATAATGATACATAAAATAAAATGCCATGCGTAACAAAAACCTTGCAGAGAAATTCTACAAGGTTTTTGTCTATATATTTAAATAAAGAATCATATTAAAATAAAAGGTTTACAATTCATCATAGTAGTCTTAAATATAAGCTGCTTTAAAGGCTTGTTGGACAGCTTGTACTTCTAATGAGTCTTTACCATATAAGTTCGTTGCTACACGAATACAAGCTTCTTTTAATTCTTTAAAGTCAGAAGTCATATTTAATTCATCCGTATTTGCATAATAGAAAATATCAAACATTTTATCTTCTCCAATGCCATGTACGTTTACTCCATTATGGTTTCCACCACTAGCAATCAAGTAAGCTACTTTATTAATAATGCTAGAGTTCGTGTGTACACCACCATGATCGTGGTCAGCATCAATAGGTAAGTTATTATAATGTCTATAGTCCTCCGGATATCTAGAAGAGATAGATGATGGGTTTTTCATATCTCTAAAAATACGACCTGATTGTTCTCCCATTGTCCAATTGAACTTTCCGTTATTGGCATACTTTTCAACTGCTACTCCTAAAATATCAGATAGAGCCTCATTAATTGCACCAGCTTCTCCTGCATACTCAAGTCCAGACTCATTTCTTGTAACCGCGTGTGTAAATTCATGTCCTGCCACATCAAATGCTCTAACAATTGGATCTCCGTATACTAGCATAGCTCCATTACTAAATGCATTAAACCACTGCTCAGGATTTCCTTTATTCGTACCATTTGTGTTCCAACCATGAACGACAGAAATTACTTTTTGTCCGTTATTATCAAAGCTGTTACGGCCATATTTTTCTTGATAAAAATCATATACTTTCGTTGCTAAATAATGGGCACTAACTGCTTTAGGATCAGTAAAATTTGTAGAATTACTTGTTACTAAATCATCGAGATAACCCCATACATTTCTTCTATAATTATTATAATCTTTATAATTAGCAGTATATGTTTCAATTCCCTTACCACGAGAATAATCTGCAAGCATGTACGTTCCATCACTTCGCTGCGTAATTCCAAACGTACGATTAATACCTAAGTCATCTTTTCCTGTACCTGTTAATTTCGAAGGATCTTGTGATTTATTTGCTGTCGCAGATTGGACAATACTACTATCTACTTGTATACCCAATTTTTGAACGAGTTCTTTTAATAGATTACCCCCAAAAGCATCAATTAATACCGTACCAGATACATATTCAGGTGTAGATGCACTAAAAGTAATTTGATATGCGTTTGTAGCTTTATTTGTATTTTCATCTACATATACCACTTGTTTAATTTCTGGTTCTTCAATAAATATAAGATCATTTCCATAGATGTTGAAAAGCTGTTTCTTTGCATCCTCTTCTGATAAAGTAATAGGTTGTTTCAAATCTTCCTGTTGTTGTAGATCTTGGGCACTATCCCCCGAAACGCTCGTAAGTACACCATCATCATTTATATGTGCTGTTAGTTGATATCCGTATACATCACGTCCTTCATACGTTTGTTGAAGACGTACCAATGTAGTACCATCATAAGATTTACGACTTTGCGTAACATTATAATTAACTTTGGATTCCGTATTAACTTGCTTTGATGATAATGCTTGTTCTGTTTTTCCTTTTAGTGCATCCTTTGCTACATTTTCTGCCGAATTTTGAGAAGGTGCTGTTAAATTACCTGTTCGGAACGTATCTTCCTTTGTTTCCACTTTTAAATCTTCTGTTTCCGCATGCACTCCTCCATAGGGCATAATCGCCGATAACACCACTCCTGTAGTTAAACCTACCTTTACGAAATTATTCATATTCTTACTCCTTTATAATCTTATTATTAAGTTAAATAAATGTTTTTTCAGAATTGGAAACATAGATATTTCAAACTATCTATGTTTATCTACTGTTTATAAATTGTGCTTCCTCATAATATGGATAGATTCCATTCATTTCTCAAAAATTACTCATTATATAAACTATCTTTATATTTATTCATATACAGTATTTTTTGTGGTTCTGATAACATATTTATTGCCATCCACACATTCTTTTTCATTTCTAATTTTTGCATTGGTATCTCTTTTAAAACAGGATTACTTATAATTGCTTCCATTTCTTCATCAATTCTTTGCATAAGATTTTCTTCCGGATTATTTTGCAAATAAGTATTTTTCAATCCCCATTTTGTCATTATAAATTCATTTGTTTTATTCATAGGATTCATAATAGTAGCTTTACTAGTTAATCGTTTTTTAATTTCATCATGATAGATTTTAATTCTATATCCTTCTTTTAGTGGAACTGTATCTTTTACAATCGTTACATTTGTTCCTTCCATTTCCTTCGTATAAATTTTTTCCCCCTTATTATTAAACACCTCTATTGATGCGTATTTTTCACCTGCATAATAGCTATGAGGCGTTTTAGTAGTAACCGTAAAAACAGCTTGATCTTGCTCTAAGTCTGTATTTAATTCGGCAAACTGGTCATCTCCTAATCCTAGGAATTGAATCGTTTCATTTACCAACTTACTCACTTTCATTTCGTTAATATCAATGGTTAGACTATTATCTTTTTCCTTTATATAGGCATAATACGAACTGAAATGGTACATACTATCCGTTTTTCCACCTGAAATCTCAACTGTATAAACTCCATTTGGTACGTCTTGTAAATTGATATCTGTTGTTTCAATTGTTTTCTCTTGAATAACTTTATTCCCTTCTTTTAATTTAATTTTTCCTCCTTTCAATGTATCTATTTCATTTGTATTTAAATGGATATGCAAATTCCCTTTTAGCCCAAGTGAAGCAATTTGCTGATTTGTAACTATTTCAAAGTTGGAGTTTATCGGAATCTCAGGATCAACTAGTGCTCTTGCTTTAACTAATTGTGATTCAGGCACTATATAAGCTAAAGAAGTAACAGCCGGATAACCTTTCGCCCTATTAATCTCTATTTGTTTATTATTAAGTTTAAAGCCCCATCTTTCAAAGACAGGTGTAAAATCAACTTGTCCATTCTCACTATAATACTGATTCATTAAATCTGGTAAAGAATGGTCACCTTTTTTGAAAGCTGTATTGCTAGCTAGTTTTCGATAATCTTGATACATTTTCGCAAAAGCTTCATCGCCAGCTTTTTGTTTCGCCATCGTTAAAAGAATAAGTTTTTGTCGTAAATCTAAGTCATCATAATTTTTATTTTCTTTCATTAAAGAATTGTATAAATTCCGTTCTACTTGTTCCTTCTTCCCAAAATTAAACAACCAACCAACTTGATCTGCTTTTTTGCCGTATTTACTATATTGATATTGAACACCAAATAGATTATTAGAAACTTCTCCTGTAAATATTCCTTGATTATCAAAACCAGCTTGGTATCCATGAGCGATTTCATGTAAAGTTCCCCAACTTAGTTTATCTAACCACATCTTTGTACTATCTGTACTATTGGCTGTCCAATTTGCGCCATAATAGGCACCGCCAGCACCGGATATATCTGCTTTTAAGAAATAACGATTTTGACTTTTTTTATTTTCAACCGTTGAGCCATCTAAACCAATAATTGAATCATACATCACAAAAATATCCTCATAATATGCAATTAACTCATCCAACGATTGAAAATCTTTTAAAGATCTTACTAACTCTTTATCTTTTTTAGGTACAAATAATTGAAAACTCTCCCCTTGAATTAACGCATACTCCCCATCAAATTGATCCCATGTACTAAAAAATTGAGATACACTTCCTTGTTGTTTATAAATGGGAAGAGGCTTAGTAGCACTTTCATTTCCTATTTGGTACTCAAGTGTAGCGTGCTCTTCACCATACGGAGTATCTATGAAAGGAACTAAAGGCGTATCACCTTGAATCGTAATCCATTCATTTCCTACTTGTATGGATTTTTCATTTTTTGAGTCATTAGACAATAAACGTACTGTTAATTTGTCTTTAAAATTAGGATTCGTTTGTCTTACCTTTAATGGTGTATTTCTCTGCAAAATAAATCCTAAATTTTGTCGATCATGATATTTCCCCTTACTTATGCCCGCCTGAAATATCCAAGTAGGCTCTTCTAAACTAGTAATTTCTTTTACATTTGTTCGTTCATCAGCATGTAAGTGTATATTTCCTATGTGGAAAAACATTGTATACATTATGCCTATAACAAGTAATCTTTTCATTTGCATATCTCTTTTTCTATTTTTTATATACAAAATACAATAAAACAAATTCCTCCTTCGTTACTTAAAACTGTAGTCCATAAGTTATTTCCCAGTGTAATTATTATAGTTACATTAATTCATGATTATCAATCATTATATATATGTAATTTTACATATAAAAATATTTAACATTTAATAATAAAATATCTTTGCCTATACTCCTTTATCACTTTCAAAAATTAATCAAAAAAACACGAAGACTTAAATGTCTTCGTGTTTTTTTTTAATATATATCGTTACACTTGTGATTGAATTAATAACTAGAATCTTTTTACTCATTCCTTATGAATAATGTTTATTATTTATGAAATTTCACACGCTCTTCAAGCGGTTGGAATTCTTTTTCACCTGGTGCAGCTGTTGGATTACCAAATGGCATTTGTGCAATTAGTTTCCAATTAGCAGGAACATTCCATTCTTGTTTTACCTCATCATCAATTAATGGATTATAATGTTGCAAAGATGCCCCTAATCCCTCTGCTTCTAAACCTGTCCACACGACTAATTGGTGCATACCTGATGCTTGGTGTGACCAAATTGGGAAGTTTTCAGCATATGCAGCAAATTTTTCTTGAAGCGATTTAACGATAGCCTCATCTTCAAAGAATAATACTGTTCCATAACCAGCTTTAAAAGAATCCATTTTTTGTTGCGTTCCTGAAAAATCTCCATCTCCAACTACTTTTCTTAATGTTTCAGTTGTAATATCCCATAATTTATCATGAGCTTCACCAAATAATACAACTAATCGCGCAGTTTGAGAATTGAAAGCTGATGGAGTATGTTTCACAGTAAACTCCACGATTTCTTTAATTTTTTCATCTGATACTTGTACCTCTTTATTAATTCCATAGTAAGTACGTCTTTCTTTCAGTGCGGTATAGAAATCTTTTGTCATAATTCATTTCCTCCTAATTTTTAATATTCTTCAAAATGATATATTGCGAAGATAATATGGGTTAAAATGAGTTCTTTTTTGAATCATTGAACTCCATAACACCAATTGCTAGTCATTCTGAATCTAACTAAACTGCTTCATTTAAACCACTTTAGTTTACTAAAAAAACATTTTATAACATCGTTGAGACAATCTAGTGATCATTCGGTACTATTTTACCCATTCTCTATTCATGTATCCTGCTTGTTTCATATTTACACAAATATGAAAATAACCTTAAATTGCTGGTCAAAAAAGCCAGGTAGCATGAATAACACATTACCTGGCTTTTTACAGTTTTAATTTAAATTCAGCTAAACATTACCAATGAATAGTATTAAAAACTATACCCGTCACTTATTTAATGATTAACATCTTATAAATTACATGTCAAACTTTAATACTGTTTTAACATCCATACTCTTACAGCAAACAAACAATAAAAAACACAAAAACGAACAGGAATGTGTTCGTTTTTGTCTCTATATTTAACAATTGAATTTACTTTTATTATTGATTCAAATGATGTTTAACTGCTCTTATTACCAATTCGTGATCTTCTTCTGGCGGCAATCCTGAAACTGTTATCATTCCAATAACTCCTACGTTTTTTACTCTGATAGGAAAGCACCCACCAAACGCAGCATACTCCGAAGTATCTAAAAGATATTTTTCATTATATGAGATTCCAGTTATTTCACTTTGTATCTGCATATAATAAGAGCTATGATCATGCAGGGAAACAACTCGTTTTTTACGCTCAATCCATTTCGTATTTTCCGCATTTGTCCCTGTCATCTTAAAATGAAATAATTGCACACCGTTTTTTGTTATATCAACAGCAATCAATTTCCCCTCTCGCTTTGCTGTTTCAACGATAAATAAACCTAGTTGCAAGGCATCTTCATTTGTAAAAGAGGAAAATTGAAGTGTTTCCTCCTCTTTTAAAATTTGTTTACTAATTTCATTCAAATTTGAAGTACTCATATCTTTAACCTCCATAATCGTTTTATGCCACTCTGGCATTTTTTCGAAATTATTAGGCCATATAGTACAACCTTTTAATCAATCTGATTCTAAATAAACTGCTGTAACATCGTTGGTAAATAGTAGTACCGTAAAGCTTGTTTTCTTCTTACTGGTGCTATTATGAATGATATTCAAAGTTATAAAAAGTACTATTCTACTTATCCCTATCTTACAGAGACTATTATGAAATATATTTAACATCTTAAAAATGTATGTACTAAAGAATAATATTTTTAATCACTAACTTTTTTGATCAATCGTTATAATCCAATGTCATCAAAATTTTTATCAATTATTACACTATCCAACAATAGGAGGAAACAAAGATGGATGAAAATGTATCCAAAAGTTGAAAAGCAGTTGAGTCCCTTGAGGGAATAGTTATAATTCACTACATATAGAAATAGACATACAAAAACGCCATCCTTTCCTATGATTCTACAGAAAGAATAGCGTATTTTTCAAAAATGAGTTCTTTTATTGAGAAACTTTGATTCTATATTATAGATAAAAGAGCAACTAGTGCTAAAACAGCTGGAAGTCCTTGTTTCACAATAATTGATTTATTAGATGTGAAACCTCCGAAAATAGCTGCTATCACCACACAAATCACGAAAAATAATTGGACCATATAACCAATTGGATTGAGCCCAAGTACAAGTCCCCAAATGAGACCAGCCGCTAAAAATCCATTATATAAGCCTTGGTTTGCAAACATAATGGCTACGTTTCGATCTCCTTCTAAATGCTTCCGTAATTTGAAAGCACGTTTCGCTACTTTTGAATCAATAAAAAACATTTCAAGGATCATGATAAACAAATGTTCTAATGCTACGATCCCGACTAAAATAGCTACGATTATTTCCACACTATTCTGCCCCCTACACTCTCTATTCTTTAATATTCTCTACATTTTTTTGCATCTGTAATAGAACATGAATAAGTATTTTGCGTTCTTCTCCACTGATATTTACGAACATTTCCTTCATAAAATGTTCCTTTTCTTTCTTGTCAAAATATTAATTGATATATCAATTATTGATACATCAATTAATATACATCTCTCTTTTTATTTTTGCAAGTTCTTTTGTTCAATTGGTTTTATTTTGTTCCAGCAACTTTAAACCAATTCAAAACATCAGTTCGCATTTCTAGAAATCATAATTACTTTAAGTTCATTCTGACAATCATATTTAACTAAATATATAAAAGAATTGAGTTATATCTCCATCAATTTATAAAAATTAATTTTTTCTAAAAACAGATACTTTACGTTTTTTATAGTAATAAAAATCATTTTTTGTTTCAGAGGCAATCCATTTTGTTAGCTTGATGGGCATAGGATAGCACCATATGACGAACCAATTATCTTTCAAGAAGACGGCTAGAAATCTGGATTTGGTACAGGAGTTGCCTACTTCCCCGATCCAGATGGTACTAATTTAGAGCTAATTGCTCCAAAAGGGCCATTCAGACGTGAATAGTTAAAATAAATTAATACCGAAACAAGCCATCTTCTGCCTGGAAGATGGCTGTTTGTCGGCAAGTTGATGGAATGACTAAAAAAGGACAAACTCTCCAATGCGAGAAGTTTGTCCAAAAAGTTTTTCGTGTCCACTATTTTCACACTAAAATTAACAATCGTGAATTAGAATAATGACTTAATACTTGCTAAAACAGTAAGTACACCTACAATAATAACAAATACGTTACTCATTTTCCCTTTGTATTTAGCTAGTACTGGTACTTTATTGATTGCATACATCGGTAATAGACATAAGATAGCAGCAACTAATGGACCGCTTAGAGAATCAATAAGTCCAAGAATACTTGGATTTGTATAAGCAACAAACCAGCATGATAATACAACAAAAGTAAGGACGATTGTCTTAATTGTTTTTTCTTCTATATCTTTTCCACGTGATTTACCGAACTTAATAATCATGTCACGCATTACTTCAAATGCTCCGATATAATGGCCAAGGAAAGATTTTGTAATAGCCACAAAAGCAATGATTGGAGCTGCAATAGTGATTACAGGTGAATTAAGCTCATTAGCAAGATATGAAAGGATTGATAAGTTTTGCTCTTTTGCCATTTTTAAATCCTCTGGAGTCAAGCTTAATGTACTACTCCAAACGAAGAACATAACTACAGCGAATGTCATGATATAACAAACTTTTTGTATTTGCGCACATTTAGCATCAGTAGCTTCTATTCCATACGTAGCTCTCTGTTTCACAACAAATGATGAAATCATAGGTGAATGATTAAATGAGAATACGATGATTGGTAGAATCATTAATATCGTTCCAAAATAGCCTGTACCTGTTGAAGCAGTAGAAACAGCTGAAAAACTAAGCATTGACGTATTCCACTGTGGAATTAAAGATATTGCGATAAAAAGTAGAGAAGCTATGAAAGGATACACTAGCATACTCATTACCTTTACAGTAATATCTTGACCAAAATTCAGTATAGCGATAAGACCAAGAACTAATACAAGTGATAAAATAGCCCTTGGAGGTTCTGGCATGTGCAATTGATGCACGATAAAACTACTTGCAGTATTTGTAAGCGCAACCGAATACATTAGTACGATTGTATAAATTGAACCGAAATATACGATGTTAAAAATGATACTCGCTTTATTTCCGAAATACTCTCTAATTGTACCTGTGATCCCCTCATCAGCAGAATTAGAAGCGTATATCATTTTAGCAAGTGCCCTATGTGAGTAATACATAACTGGATATGCAAGCAATGTAATTAGTAGTAATGATAATAAACCACCTGAACCTGCATTAATCGGTAAAAAGAGCACCCCTGCTCCAATTGCAGTTCCAAATAGGCTCAATGCCCATGTAGTATCCTGCTTATGCCACTTTTTCGGATCTGCATATTGCTCATTTTTTAGTGCGGTATTTTCAGCTTGAACTTCTATTTTCTTTGCAGTATTCCCGTTCATATAATAACTCCCCCTTGTATCCTATTCTTACGTCTCTCTTTATAGCTAACGAATATCTTCCTTTTTTGGAAAATGAATTCCTTACAAGTTGCCCCACATTGCATGTCCTTCATCATAATGAATCCAAATTGAAACATTCGCTAGTTAGCGTCCTAATATAATTGTTAGCGTTAACAAAAAAGTTTACTCGTAGTATCCGCTCTTTATATAAAGAACCCTTAAGAGAACAATATAGAATAGACTTCATAAATACGTTGCAACATTTCTAATAACGGTGTATTACTTTAGTGGTTTCTCTTTTTTTACTTATAACAGTAATTTCAGCTAAACCGGCCTCTCTTCATTTATGAGGCATTTCTTTCTCAATTCTACACATCACTTTAATAACTTCGGCAGCATTTATGGTATTGATTACACAAGCCACTGAAGCACTTTACATACATTTCCGCCTCTAATCACACACCTTTCTTACTAGTAATCGCATTTTTTATATTTTCTCCAGAGATAATAAATTTTCTCTCGACGCCCTCATTATAACGTGTATATTTATAAAATTAATATTTTTATATTTTCAGATTTTTTTACCAGGAAAAATTTTCAATATATAATAAATTTCAGCCATAATGCAGTAATTTTTTCCATTATTTTAAGATATACCAGTTACTTAATGCATTCCACCTCATACACTAAAACTATTGTAATAAATAATTAATGAATATATTTCCAAAATAGAAAAATAAATTTTCGGGATATATATTATTAATACCGAATTTATATACATTTATTGGAAAGTGATATCTCTTTTCCACCAAAGTTTTCTATAAGAATTGAACTCATTTTTCGGACAATACGTTTTTTAACTTGATGACAATAAGGAAACCCGCTAGCATTTTACAAAAACTACGCTAAGCCGAAAAATATAATAAGCCCCCCATATGGAAGGCTTATTTACAAAATAATCATTGTCTATTTTTATTGATTCTCTTCGTCTCTTTTATACTCCAAAATATCACCTGGTTGACAATTCAAAGTCTTACATATCGCTTCTAATGTTGAAAAACGAACCGCTTTTGCTTTCCCGTTTTTCAAAATAGAAAGATTTGCCATCGTAATCCCAACCCTCTCTGAAAGCTCCGTTACGCTCATTTTTCGTTTTGCTAACATCACATCAATATTAATAATGATTGCCATATCCTCCACCTCAGACCGTTAAATCATTTTCTGATTTTATATTAATAGCTTCTTGTAAAAGTCTTTGTAGAACAGCAGCAAAAACGGCAATTACCATAGAGGCGAAAATAATAACCAATCCAATTGGTATAAAACTTGGAGGGTCAACTCTTGCCGCCATAAGATAGTAGAGTGGCATACCTAGCAAGTACAAGGTACTAATCGTGATGGCACTGTATTTAATATTCTTTAAAGCCTTTACCGATAATTCCGAGAACGCTTCGTTCTTATCAATATAGCTTAAAAGTTTAAATGCTTGATACAGAGCAAGGTAAAAAGGTATCGCTGCCGCGTACATATCGATTAAAACGAGAGATTTCATATAAGCAATATTTGGATACAATTCTCCAGCAAAATCCCCAATCTTAGGCACCAAAAATATGCACAATACAAGGACTAGGATTCCTATAAAAATAATAGCTAGCTTTAAAAAGAGTGTCGTAACTTGTTTCATAAAAGCACCTCGCTTATTTAATAACAAAATGATTTTATCACACCATTTATTGTTTAACAATAAATATTAGTTGTTTTTTATTATATTATTATTGTTAATATAATATCCTTTTCATTTCAACAAAAATAAAAAGCATTTCTCATTACAAAGAAATGCTTTTACTTTAAAATATTAATTTTATAAATCATGTTATTGAATTTCTCCTGAACTCCCTAATTTAATGGGTTTTTTTCACACAAAACAATTGATTTTATCACAACTAAAGATTCCAAAAAAAATTATATTTAATATAATTTTTAAACTCCCCCATTCACTAGCTCGTTTATCGAATTTAATTTTGAAGAAAGCTTGATAAACCATTCTTCATCCCCTGTTAATAATGCAAGATCTATAAGATAAAGGATTTGTTCCTTGTTTATTGCTTTTGATTCAGGGAGTTTTTTTACGTGTTTACTTAAAAAGGACATTGTTCTACTTATTGTATCTCTGTTGTCACATTTAACAACATTAACCTTAACTACTTCCCCTACATGATCAAATGATTCAATATAACCAAGTATTAATTCACCCTCTACTGATATTCCTCGAACCCAATCTCCTACTTTTAAAACAGGATTATTTGACATCATACTTTTTCACCTTCCTACAAATGATTTTAGAATTAATTTATTAGGATTCGTTCCTCGTTTTTTAGAGACGACAAACAAGATAGACAAAACAACTCGAACTGTAATATTTTCCATTACATTTAGATATTAAGAACTCCACGGCCATATAGAAATTAAGCCGTTTTATCGTTCTTGATTGATTAGATCGACTACTTCTTTCATCGTATAGTTCTTTAAATATTCACCTAGATGTTCTTCAGCACCTAAGAAAATAGTGAAAAGAACTTTTCGCATATTCGAACCTACAATACACTGGTCATTCGATTCTGGACATTTAGGTTGCAAAGCACCTTCTGAGGTTATTTGATAAATATGCCAGAGATTAACTTCACTTAAATCTCGAGCGAAAATAAAACCTCCACCAATTCCCTCTTTTGATTGTATAAACTTATGTTTTTTTAACAAACTTAGCACTTTGCGAATGCGTACTGGATGAACACCTGCACTTTCTGAAATAGCATTGCTTGTTGACATCCGGTCTGGCTGTAGTGCTAAATAAGTTAAACTGTGAATGGCCAAGGTAAAGTCACTGTTCATGGTCTTCCTCCTACGATATAAATTGCTAATCACTTTCCAACTTACTGTAACTATAAATATTACAGATAGGTTTGTCAAACGTTAAGATTTATAAATAATTTTTACTATGAAGAAATACATTCATTTATATTCTATACGAGCTCACCGATGTCTATTAGTTACATTTATCTTTTTGAACTACCTATTATCATTTATGTTTTTTAAGTCTAAAAATAATTTTAAAAATCCCACTGTTTCTTGACTTGTTCTTCTGCCAACTGTTTAATTTTTGTCCAGATTGTATCTTTGCTCACAATAACATTTGTTTGATAATTTCTATTTTTATAATTCACTGTAACGCATACTTCAATCATCTCTTGCTTCCTCCTTTCAAAAAAATTTCACTTATTTATATTTAATCCCTGAAAAGTTTTGGATTTAGCTAGAATCTCTAACCTATAACTTCATTTTTTAAATAATCAAACTTAAAAACCCCACTGTTTCTTAACTTGATCTTCTGCCAATTGTTTAATTTTTGTCCAGATCGTATCTTTGCTCACAATAACATTTGTTTGATAGTTTCTATTTTTATAATTCACTGTAACGCATACTTCAATCATCTCTTGCTTCCTCCTCCCAAAAATTCCCTTTAAGAAATATTACTTATTAATTAGCCAACTTTTGCAATTCTATGTTCAGAACTGTTCGAACGCTACGTGGTAAAAATTTACGAATTTCTTCCTCGTTAAAACCAATCTGCAATCTTTTTTCATCCAACATTATTGGGCGGCGCAACATTTGAGGATACTCAATTATTAATTTATAAAATTCATTAAGCGATAGCGCCTCGATATTTATATTTAATTCCTGAAAAATTTTGGATCTAGTTGAAATAATTTCAGTAGCCCCTTCTTCAGTTAAACGAAGAATTGATTTAAGTTCATCGACTGTAAGAGAGTTTGATACGATATTTTTTTCGGTATAATCAATTTGATTCTCTTCAAGCCATGCTTTTGCTTTTCGGCATGAACCACAGCTTGCTGTCGTATATAAAATCACCATATTTTATTCACTCCTTTAATGTTCTTTATCAAACGTACAATTATTTTAAATATGGATTATTGAAATGTATTAAAAAAAATTACAGTTTAGAATCAAATTCACGTAATGTTATTTATTCGACAATGTTTAATTTATCTCAACTATCCGTTTCCTTTTAAAATGATGCTTTCATACAATTACTGTATCTACATTTTACAGACGATGACAACTTACTTCTTAAAACTATACTGTAATTTTAAACTTTACAGTTAGATTAATCAACTGTTAAGTCTTGGATTAAATCTATCAACGTAACAAATCGTTTTCTTTTGTGTGAATGTCCCCATAGTTATTATTCTCACCAATTTCAAATGCACTTCAAAGTATATTATACTCATTTCTTGCTTACATGTGCTATTATGGAATATATTTAGCACAATAAATAGTACGCACTTTAAAGTGTTATAGGCACTAAAAAGAAATAATTTTAGTATTCAAACGTATGTAGGCCCAAAACTGTCATCTAAATTCATCAAAGGAGTTTTTTTATGAAAACATATAATATTCCTGTAGAAGCGACTTTAGAAGTTATTGGTGGAAAGTGGAAAGTTGTTATCCTTTGTCATTTAAAAAAAGGAACAAAAAGAACGAGTGAATTAAAACGTTTAATGCCTGGTATTACACAAAAAATGTTAACACAGCAATTACGTGAACTGGAAGAAGACGATGTAATCCAAAGAAAAGTATATGATCAAGTACCACCGAAAGTAGAGTATTCTTTAACAGATTACGGTTCATCTTTAGGAGCCATACTCGATTCCCTCTGCGCTTGGGGAGAAGGTCATCTTGAAAAAAACGGGAACACATCCATGCTTATTACAGCTGATGAATAATAAAGTGAAACTTTAATCAGTGGGGGGTGTTCACCCCCCACTGATTATTAGCCTTCACCAATCGGGCTTTTATGGGCAGTGAGACTCCCACCTAACCTCTTTGCTTTCGCTGAATTTTGAGGTGGGAGTCTCACTGCCCTCAAATAGCGGGATACCTATTCCTCTATTTGTGTAAATTCTATCGAAGACATAAAAAAAGGTTGAGACACTACTTGCCTCAACCTTTTTTATGTCTCTTTATAACTTTTTGCGGTAATAACTGTTTCAAATTCAAAGGTTTCTGGTAGATGATCGGCATAAGAGTACTCGAATGTGCGTCCATCCGTTAAGTAGGCCACTTGTTCAACTCTCATTAGGAAATCTTGATTTGTTAAGTTCATAAACTGCTTTTCTCGATCATCTGGTCGAACTCCTTTAACCCTGACAACGGATGTCCCTACTTCAAGACCAAGTTTATTTTGAATGTGTGAGTATATCGATTCCTCTAAAACGGAAGCTTCAACACCTGGGATGACCGAAATCGGCATCCACGTATGCTCCATAATCGTCGGAATGCCGTGGATGATTCGAAGGCGGATGATTTTATAGACGAAATCACCGATTAAAACTCCCAATTTTTCAGCAACAATTTCATCGGCACCGACAATCGTAAACTCGATAATTTTACTTTCTACCTCACTGCCGTAAACAGCTTTCGTACCTGTTAAAGTTTGAATCATTCGTGCCTTTTCCTGTTGACGCCAATCTTGAACCACGGTTCCACTTCCACGCCTGCGGATGATGTAGCCATCTCTGACTAACAAATCCAGCGCTTTTTTAATAGTAAGTGCTGAAACGCTAAATTCTTCAGCAAGGACGGGGCTACTCGGGATTTTTTCGTTAATTTTATATTCGCTGTCTAAAATTTGCTGTTTAATTTTTTGGTAAATGCCGAGGTATTTTACTTGTGTTGATCCACTTGCCATTTCCATACCTCCTTTATACTGTATTCCCTCTTCTATTCATTCAAATGTAAAGCCTCAAGTTTGTAAACAGAAGGTGATGGAGCAGCAAATCCGTTTTCCAAGATTTCAATATTCGTTACTGCTTCTTCGTCTTTCACAAGTTTTGGTGCACCATTTACGATTGTTTCATACGCTGCATCATAGAAACGACCGTAATCACCAAGCGGCGTTTTAATTTGTTTTTCAATCCAATCACCGTTTGCGTTACGATATTTAGCAATTCCATAGTACATCGGCGAATCTTCACCAAATCCTGCACTCTCAGGCATAATACCCGCTTTCAGATCATTTTCCTGCTGATCTTCACCGTATTTAATAAATGAACCATTTGTTCCATGAACGATAAAGCGTGGATAATCTTTCGCTACAACATGGTTTGTTTTCAATTTAATTTTCAGCTGATTGCCGTAATGTAGACCAACATCGAAATAATTATCAACCGCACCTTCCACTTCATTATTACGAATATCGTATGTCACCGTATCCGGACGGCCGAATAGTGAAATCATACGGTCCATCGTATGAATACCTAAACTGTAAAATGAACCTTCTTCTTTTGGAGCTTCATGAGTGATTGAACCAGGACGGAAATAATCAATATGTGATTCGACCTCAACAATATCACCGAGGAATCCTTGTTCCACAACTTGCTTCACAGCTAAGAAATCACCATCAAAACGACGGTTTTGATAAGGCATAACTACTACACCTTTCTCTCGTCCTAAAGCTAATAATTCTTTCGCATGTTCAACTGTATCGCAAAATGGTTTTTCAACGATAACTGATTTCCCAGCAAGTATAACTTTTTTTGCCAATTCGTAGTGCGTATGTGCTGGCGTACAGATCGTCACTACTTGAATTTCTTTGTCATTCAACAATTCGTCCAAATCAGTAGTAAAATAAACTCCTTTTACCTCATATGGAGCCGCTAATTCTTCATTAATTTGCCTTGCAAAAATTGTTTTTACTTTTATATTTTCACGTGTATTTACATAAGGTAAGTGATAACGGTTAGCTGATTTCCCAAATCCGATAAAGCCCATTGTTAATATCATGTTCTTCAACTTCCTTGCTCATAAATTTTCGTTTCTATATTTATTATATATTTTTATGATAAAAAGTATATAGTTTTATTTTTGAAATTATATATTAAATAAAAAATCAGGATAAAAATCATTTCGATTTTCATCCTGACTTTTTACTATTTTTGTGTAATACCAAACATTAATTTTTTTAATTCGCACGTTCTCTATTTGTCTTTCTTTAAATGACAAAGAATAACTACTTTCCACGAATAATTTCTAAAGTTTCCTCCACAGGAATAGTGTGTGTCTTCATGTAAAAACCCCTTTAATAATTTTATAAAACAAATAAGCTAAAATATTTTAATATTACTTTTAAGTATCTATAGCACTTTAAAGTACGTACTTTTCATTATGTAAAATACATTTCATAATAGCATTTGTAAGAGTTGCATAAGTAATTCAGTAGTAAATATTACCTATGTTATCTTTTAGGTATCCATCGTACTTTAAAGTACTTACTTTTTTAACTGTTTCAATACTTTTATCATGCATTTTGCCGGACGATGAAATGGCATGTTTTAATTTTCACATCCATTCACAATGATTAATTAATTTTTAAATACATTTTAGGAGGATATCTATAATGAGTAAATTACTAAAAGAAAAAATCGGTTTTGGTACAGCTCCACTAGGGAATATGTACCGTAATATCCCAGAAGAAGAAGCAATCGCTACAGCGGATGCTGCTTGGGAGAATGGCGTTCGTTACTTTGATACAGCTCCACTTTATGGATCTGGATTAGCGGAAATCCGTCTTGGTGAAGCACTATCAAAAAGAAATCGTGATGATTACTTTTTAAGCACGAAAGTGGGTCGAACTATTTCGGATGAGCTAGAAGATCCATCTGCACGTGATTTAGGTGAAAAAGGCGGACTTTTCGAATTTGGTCGCAAAAATAAAATGATCAATGATTATAGCGCAGATGCAACACTTCGTTCTATCGAGCAAAGTTTGAAACGTTTAAAAACAGATCGTCTAGACTTTGTTTTCATTCATGATTTAGCACAAGACTTTTATGGCGACGAGTGGATTTCACAATTTGAAACGGCTCGTACAGGGGCATTCCGTGCGCTAACACGTTTACGTGAAGAAGGAGTCATTAAAGGTTGGGGACTTGGAGTAAACAAAGTAGAATCAATTGAACTTATGCTTGATTTGGAAGAAGCGAAGCCAAATATCTCCTTGTTAGCTGGTCGTTATTCACTATTAGACCACGGGCGTGCCTTGCAACGAGTAATGCCTGCAGCTGTTAAGCATAATATGGATATTGTTGTTGGTGGCCCATACAGCTCAGGTATTCTTGCTGGAGGTGCTCACTTCGAATATCAAAAAGCATCACCAGAAATTATTGCAAAAGTTGAGAAAATCAAAGTTCTTGCAAATCGTCATGAAATCAGCATTAAAGCTGCTGCTTTACAGTTTTCATTGGCTAACCCAGCGGTTGCTGCCGTTGTTCCTGGTGCAAGTAAACCGGAACGAATTGTAGAAGACCAAAATGCATTAAACACAGTAATTCCCGCAGCATTCTGGGAAGAAATGCGCGAACAAAAACTAGTAGCACCTAATGCACCACTACCAATCAACGTAAAATAAAGTGAAACTTTAATCAGTGGGAGCATCCCCCACTGATTATTTCCCCGCAAATAGCGAGTTAAAAAGGAGCATAATAAATATGGCACATACTACTACATCTATGACAATTTTCGGTTCCCTTGAACAAGTATGGCAATTAATCGGAGGTTTCAACTCCCTTCCAGACTGGTTACCTTATATACCTAGCAGTAAATTAACTGAAGGCGGTCGTGTACGTCACCTAGCTAATCCAGATGGTGATACGATTATAGAACGCTTAGAAGTATTCAATGAGAAAGAACGCTACTACACGTATTCAATCATGAATGCACCATTCCCAGTCACTAATTATCTATCTACAATCCAGGTGAAAGAAGGTACTGAAAGTAACACATCGTTAGTAGAGTGGTCTGGCACTTTCACCCCTGTAGAGGTTAGTGATGAAGAGGCAATAAATCTGTTTCATAGCATCTACAGCGATGGACTGAAAGCATTGCAGCAAGCATTTCTAGATTGAGCTACTAAAAACAATGAAAAGCAAAGCGATATCGCTTTGCTTTTTTATAAAATCCCTTTTAACTTTTCACCAATCAACTTCGCTACATACTCATACCCTTCTGGTCCAAAGTGTAGCCCATCTCTTTCATCATTTTCTACAAATGTTTTATAATTCCGTTCTTGAATCATTTCAGCATACAAATTTAGAAAATAGCTTCCTGTTTCTTTCGCCACTTCCTCTACCACGTCTGCATACTGACCGAGCACTTTATTTGTTCTATTATGCTGTCTTTCTTCATCAACTGGTGCAGGACTAATAAGCAGTACTTTACCTGACGAAATATGGTTCACAATCTTCTCTAAATTTTCTTTGTATGTTTGTAATGACCCTTGTGAAAAAGAAACTGCATCATTCGTGCCAAGAAAAACTGTTACAAAATCTGGTTTATGTGATAATACATCTTCTTCAATCCTATTTAACGCATCGAATGTATTATCACCTGGAACACCTGCATTCACCACTTCCCAATTTGAGAATATCCTTTGTAACCTTGGTGTTAATCTAGGTGTACCATCAAAAAATACATCATCAGCTGTAATACTATCACCGAAGCATACTAACGTTTTCATTAGACTTGCTCTCCTTTTACGTATGAAATAACTTTCCTTCTACCGCCCTAATATATCTTTCAGCAGAACGTTCCACTGCCTCATTTGCATTCTCTTTTACTACGCGATGAAAAGCGTTGTATAAACGATTAAACTGTAACGGCTTCACTCGATTCACCATTTCTTCCACTTTTCTCGCTGGTAATGGAATTAAGTTTGGATAGCTGTACATAAAACTTACCCATCGCTCATCCGCTACAACTTGAATAATATCACCTGTTAACAAAATTCCTTTTCCATCATTACCTTCTTCCCAATGTAAGACAGATCCACCTTTAAAATGACCTCCTAGACGATGAATGACCAATCCATCAGCTAATTGTAAAGACTCACCAGACCAATAAATAATACGACTACTCGGGCGCATCACCCACTCTTTATCATCTTCGTGTATATAAATTGGTACATCAAATGTCTCTGCCCATTCTACTTGCGTTGAATAATAATGAGGATGAGACAATGCAATTGCATCTAATCCGCCAAGCTCTTTTATTTTCGCAATTGTCATTTCATCTAAATAAGTAATGCAGTCCCATAGTAATCGATATGATTCTATTTTCACTACAAATGCTGTTTGACCGATCGCAAACCCTGGTTTGGTCGTAATACTATAAAGCCCGTTTTCTTCTTCGATTATTTCATTTTTATATGTATCACTTATTTGCAAGTTTTCTAAAGTCGTCCAAGACTGCCCTTTCGGATTCACATATTGCCTTTCTTCATCACAAATATGACAACTCACCGGTTCCTCTACACTCGCTGCATACTGCACACCACACGTTGTACAAACGAAATTTTTCATCATAATTCCCCCTATCCCTATATTTTTATTAAGCTGATTTTTGTTGATACTGATCTGCTTTTTTATTTTCAATTAATAAACTTATATAAGTAAGTAAATAAACAGCTGTAACCGACAATGGAATCACCGTAAATCCTTTTTCTGCAAACAGAATCCCGCAAACTGACGTCACGAATACAGTCCCTACTGACAATAGACCATAACTTTTGCTTTCATAAATCCATACGTACGGGATAAAATGAACACCTATTAACATTGCTACTACAAAAGGTAACCATTCTGGAAATTGAAAATAGGCAAGTAATACAAGCGGAATATTCAATACATTTATCCCACCAATTAATCCTGCCAAAATCCCTAACGGATTTCCTTTCGCAAACATATCAATTTTCAATATAGCAGCTATCATTAAGCCGAAAGGAAACACACATCCCATACCGATTAAATATACCCACACCACTTGTTTTTCAGAAAGAACAAAGCCCGTTATACTCATAACCATCCAAAATAAAACACCAGCTAATATAATCGGTAATCCTCTCTTCGTTTTGATTGCTAAATCCTTTTTCGCTTCTGCAATATTCATCTCACCATCTCCCCAAAAATATTTGTGCTATAAAGTAGTCTCAACCTCGCCCATCCAATAACGCCAAGCTGCTAAATAATCTTCTAAATCTTTCGGGTGGTGTCTTAAACACGTATCTATCCGCAAATATAAACCTATGACCATTTCTTCATATAAATTACGGTCTTCTCTATGAAATACACTTTGTTTCATCACATAATCAATTGCTTCTTTCGTTAAATCTTCCGGAGTTGAACAAAACGCGTAAATTAAATCGTATATAGGATCTCCTAATACTGGTAAAGGATCAATTACTCCATGTAACCTATTCTCTTGAACTATAAAATTATGGAATCCGAAATCGCCATGTAATAAAAATGGCTCATCTATTCCAGCCCCTCTATTCGGACTATTTGCTAACTTAAAAACAAGTCTACATTCTTCATCACTTATGTACGACTTTACATTTTCGTGAGCTTCCATCACAGTTACTGTTAAAAATTCATTCCAAGATTGAACCGTACTGTCCTTCCATCCCCAGCCACTCACCTTTGGAACTTTTTCATACTTATTGATAACGTCCTTTACAAGTTTGCACAGTATACTTCGTTTATGGCCAGATTTGCACGAAGTAGTCCCCTCAAGAAATGAATAAACAATATATCGACTTAACGGATCCTTATATAAAAGCTTTGGAAACGCATCATTCTTTTTATAAAACTGAAGAAAATAAGCTTCTTCACGTATTACATCCGATTCATTCAGTTTTACAACGTATTGTTCATCCAACAAATATATTGTACTTGTCGTTCCCCCGTTCAAACCTTTCATGTTTTTTGGATAATGTAAAATAACCTTCTCTTTAACTAGTTGTGCAGCGATTATTGAAATGTCCATTCCCTCACCCTTACACTCTGAATATTCCCTTAATTCAAAAGGTAACTTTACTATTATTTGACAGACATAAGGGGATTCCTCCCACCCATCTTAATATAACAAATTACACTTTCATTACTTCATCATATAATTCATTCCATTTATGATATTGCGATGCGATTTCTTTATTCCAAATGATCTTCATTTAATCTAGTAATTTCTATTGCACGATCTCTCTCTTGTAATTTACGAGCCAAACTTTCTACACCAAACACTTCTGTAAATGTGTGGCTACCTACTATTAAGTTGATACCTTTAAATTTTGCATGTTGCACTGTATATAATGTTTTTTCTCCTGTTATATACGTATCACAACCTTTTTCTAATGCTCGCTCAATCAAATTTGTATTGTTACCTGCACCAGTTAAAATCGCAATCCGTTTTATTGGTTTATCGTGATTCCTCCAGCTCTTCACTTTCTCTTCCATTCTTTCTTCAAGTTTTTCAACCAAGTTTGAAAATGCAATCGCTTCTTCAAATTCTCCTATTCCAGGTAATTCCTCTTCCTCATACGTAGAGTATTCTAGAATTGTATCTATCCCCATTTCATTAAATAATGACGTACACGTACCAAATTCAATAAAATCTAACGGCAAATGAATCCAAAAATGATTCATTTCATATTGTTTTAATTTCTCAATACAAGCCTCTTCCATGCCAAACAAAAAATTCCAAGGAGCATGATGTGTAACTATCATATCGACTCCATTTTTATACGCTTCCTCAATCGTCTCTAGTGTCAAATTTGTTGTGTAACCGATTTTGTGAAACTCCTCTTTACTTATATGAGTATAACCATATTCATCATCGCCGTATTTATGAAGATGCTCTCCAAATAGCGATTTTATATGTTCGTTAAACTGCGTTATATTCATTTTCATTTCTCCTTTCATTTACTTTTATATTTCATAAATAAGGAAATACTAAATAACAACGTTACATACATATAGGAGGACAATATGAAACCTGAATTTTTAAAAGCTGTACATGATGCGATTGGAAATGTCGAACACATTCATATAGAAGAAAGCGGCGCAGACAGTTTACTTATTCACCACGATGATGCGCAGCAATTAAAACAAGTTGCTGAGACTTTAGAAAATAATAATTTTCGCTCCGCTTTAAGAACAACGGGAAATGCTTCATATATTGAAGTGTTGAATAGATAAGGAGAAGTCCCGGTTATATGCCGGGCTTTTTCTAACCCTCATTAAAAATTTTATAATAAAGCTCTATCTCCGTTTTAAACAAACAATTATTTCTCCAAAATATCCTCTGCATCTTTTCATTCGACGTATGTGTGCTCCCAATATAATAGGTAGCACCCATTTCCTTTAACATATGTAGAGATTGAAGATGCAGTTGGGAAGCAATTCCTTTCCCGCGACAATAAGGCATTACCCCAAAATAAAATAATCGTCCTTCACTTTCTGTTCCAGATTCTATATGCGGTATGGACATACCAATTGGCTCATTTTTATCATAAAAAACAATACATGACTTTTCCCTGTCCTTACCTAACTCTGTTTGCACTGAATAAAAATGCTCATCGATAGTTAAAATTGAAGTTTGATTTCCTGAATTCAACATACATTGCTTCCAAATGTATTTAAATTCTTTTTCTGATAAGGTTTCTTCTATTGAACAATATGTATATTGTTTTTCAAGCGCCTCTACATTGTTTAACCCTCTACACACTTCTATTTTTGCTGCGTGCAAAGAAAAACCTGCATCAAGTAACACTCTCGTACTTGAGTTATAACCATTAAACCTTTTGTTTAATACAATACTCGCTCTTTTTAACTCCCAGTTAAAACAAACCTCTTCAAATCTACATATCTTCTCTGTATAAGTTTGTACATCATAAAATACATCCTCTTCTATTTCTTCAATTGTGACTGCATTTGGTAAGCCATTTAATATTTTTTTAGAAGAGCCAAATAAATTTTTGATAACTGTAAGATCGTTCTTCACCACTTCGTTTCCCCTACCCCTGGTTCAATACATTCACCTGAAGTTTCATTTATATCTCACTCTCGGTTATTGATTGAATATTCTTTATTATCTTACACAAAATACAAAATTTAGTAAATTATTATGTTTTTTATAAACAAAAATCCAGTTATACATACTGCATAACTGGATTTCTCATTATTTAATACCCTTTTTATTTTGCAAAAAAAGCATCCCTTAATTCCCTCTTCAACACTTTCCCTAAAGCATTTTTCGGTAAGTCTTCCATAAATACAACTTCTGGTATTTTATAGCTTGCCAATTTTTCTTTACAATGCTGCATAATCTCTTCTTCTGTTAAAGATGTTTGAATGTCTTTTACAATATACGCTGTTGGAACCTCTCCCCAAAAATCATTGGGAACTCCAACTACTGCAACTTCTAAAACACCATTGATTTCATGAATAACATCTTCTACTTGATCTGGATATACGTTGTCACCACCGCGTACGATAACATCTTTATATCTTCCCATAATATGTAGGAATCCATCATCATCTATCATGCCAGCATCACCCATGTTAAACCAATTATCTTTTACTACCTTTTTCGTCGCCATTTCATTATTCCAATATCCTTTAAACATGTACGGGCTTCTTACGTGAATCTCTCCAACTTCATTTGTTGTTAGTTCATGTCCTGTTTCTGGGTGAACAATTTTTAACTCTACATGTTTTAGTGTTTTCCCTACAGAAGACATCTTTTCATTTCCCATCATTGGATGCCATGAAGTTACAACCCAACCTTCTGTACTACCATAGCCTTGCACCATATAGATTCCTATTTCCAAATATTTTTGAATGAGCGTTTCTGGCACTTTTGTTCCACCGCTTTGTGCTACTTTAAAGGTTGAAATATTACGTTCTTTTTTATTTAGTTCATCAAGCATGTAGCTATAAACAGCCGGGAATGCAAGCATAGTAGTAATTTTCTCTTCTTCAATCTTATCCCAAATAAGAGTAGGATTCGAATCAGCTAAGAAAATCATCGTAACACCATGATAAATGCAATTTAAAATAGAAAGCACGCCACTCATATGAAACAATGGATGCACGGATAAAAAGCGTTCACCTGCTGGAATTTCTCTTTGCCCCGCAATCTCAGTAAAATAGTGATGTAAGTTTTTATGACCAATTACACATGCTTTTGCCTGTCCAGTCGTTCCTGAAGTAAATAAGTAAATTGCATCATCATCTTCATGAACGTCTACGGTCGGCTCTGTAATTGGCTGTTCTTGTAATTTTAATTCAAATGAACCAAAGCCTTCTTTTGTCGTTTCAATTACATAAGGAATTTCTTTAACAGCATCAACCTTTAATAAAACTTCACTAAACTCTTCATCAATAACTAGCACTTTTAATTTTGCTTCTTTTACAATCATTTCCAATTCATAAACAGTAAGCTGATGATTTAGCGGGATAAATATCGCTCCAATTTTTAAGCTTGCCATCATAACGCTTGGAAACGGGTGATTATTTTTGCATAAGATTCCTATACGATCCCCTCTTTGCACACCGTTATGTAACAAATAATGCGCAAACTGATTTACTCGTTCATTATACTGCTGAAATGAATATCTTTTTTCTCCGCCTACAAGCGCTTCCAAATTTGGTGATTGCATTGCTCTCTTTTGTAATAATTGTCGCATCGTTCTCAAATAAAACTCCCCTTTATATATGTTAGGGTTTTTATTTTACCAGATTAACTATTAATTTACTAAAGATTACACTTAGTGAATTTAAAACGAATAAAGTGAAACTTTAATCAGCCCTCACCAATCGGGCTTTTACAGGCAGCCCAAATCTCACCTAACTCCCTCGTATTCGCTGATTTTTGAGGTAGGAGTCCTGCTGTCTACAAATAGCGGGATTTAAAAATAGCCATCTACTTATCAAGTAAATGGCTATTTCTCCTTATATATTAGAATACTTCTTATTCATCACATATTGCACATACTCAGGCGCACTATTATTAATCTCTTCATCACTTAGCTTATATTCTGCACCATATAAATAAAACGAAGGTATAAACTCCATTCCCGTGTATAAGCTTGTAGCGTGAAATGGTTTCGTCAACTCAGCCATTGTGATCCCGCTATTTTCATAGTCTATTTCTAATCCACCTATAGAAATAGCTACACCAAACTCTTTTCCCTTCACTTTATCCCCTTTAGATCCGTAAGCAAATCCATATGTTAATACATCATCGAACCATTTTTTTAATAATGGTGGTGAGCTATACCAGTAAAGTGGAAATTGGAATATATATCGGTCGTGCTCTACTAACAGCTTTTGTTCTTCTTCAATATTAAACTCCCAATTTGGTGCCACTTTATATAATTCATGCACCGTAATTTCATCCGAATATTTCTCAAGTTCTTCTACCCATCTTTTATTAATTCGAGACTTTTCAATATCAGGATGTGCTACAATTACAAGTGTTTTCATATATTTTCTTCCCCCTTATAAATAATTCAAACGCTTTAGTATTAGTATGAATGAGTCACATATAATTGAAAAGTACGTACTTTCAGGTACTATAGGAACCTTGAGGTACCTTTGGAGGTGTTATATGAATCAAAATGATGACTGCCCAATTGCAACGACACTCGATGTAATTGGCGGAAAGTGGAAAGTTTATATTTTATGTGTTTTGATGGATGGAAAAATGCGAACAAATGAAATTAAACGAGAAATTCCAAACCTTACACAAAAAGTTCTTACACAGCAACTTCGGCAACTTGAAGCTGATGGGATTATCCATCGTACCGTATATCAAGAAGTACCACCAAAGGTTGAGTACACGATAAGTGAACACGGAAAATCTTTAATGCATATTATGAATGAACTATTTGAATGGGGAAAAGATCATCAGATGAAAAGATTAAATGACTAAAAGAACACTATCAATTTTGTTCAATCTTCTATGTCAAGAATTTTTCTAAAATTTCATAATAGGGTACCGTAACATGTGATTAACCTAAGGTTGAAAATTCCCCCAAAAATGGTAATTTTGTATTTTTATCGTTTTTTTGGGATAACTTGTTTTCTTAAGTTAATGGACATGGGACGTACCCACCATCTATCAATCCAAGAAGATTTAATTAGGAAAATGAAATTTTATAAAGTTTCGTATATACTTACTACATTTCCCTTATTAAACGCTCGCTCTATTTTTTCTAATCTCAATTGTACGTAAGCTATAAAGGAGCACCCCTAAACCAAGAATTTTTTCATTATTAGACGCATTAGAACCTAATGTAATAGTAGGTACATTTAAACCCATAAACCTTTCACTCCATTCTATAGGCATATATCCTTGTTTACCGATTGCTAATGTACGTCCTTCTATTGTACGGAGAGTGCTTTGAATAAAATCAAACTCAACTTCTACATCTGACAATTTTGTAGCTTTATCAGTCATCAAAGTACCACGTATCATAGTAAATCCTTGTATCATTTTTTCTTTAAACATACCAATCTGGTTATAATTCGAATCATAAGTTACCCAATCATATCCGTCCACTTCAGTATGAAAATATGCTATAATTTCCCCGCTACTTGTTTCTAATCCATAAACATCTTTATTATGTAAAAAAGGTATCACTGAAAAAAGAATATTAGATGAAACTATCTTTGTTCCTGCAATATATCCACCATCAGGATGATATAAACCAAATTGCTTGTTTCGTTTAGGTAATTCTAATACGACAAAAGTATCAACATCCCAAAATGTTGCATTACTTTTTATAGTATTTTTTTGTATCAGCTTCCCTTTTCTTAACTGCCAAAATCCAATTCCAAAAAAGATAGAAGAAGCGATAACAAAAAAGATAATCTGCCCCCAATTAACATGTCCCCAATCGTCATATACAGCGCATAACGCAAGAATAAAAATACCCGTTCCAATTAACAGTTTAAACTTCCCTTTTCTCTTATAGTAATCAAATAATTCCATTTCTATATTTCCACCCCTTATTTGTGTTCCCTGACTATTAATATATCAAAAATACAGAATGCCCTCTATCCAAAAATATGGGTTCCACTGCCCATGTCATTTGTTACTCTTCATAATTATCAACTTAATAAATTTTATTGCTGTCAATTGAGTTTTCATAAACTTTGTACATAAAGAACAGATAACTTAATGAACATGAAAGCCTTTTACCAACAAACTAAGATGAAATGTTATAATATATGTAAAAATCAAATATTCTTTAAAAATTACGTAAAGTGCTGCTTAAGATTATTAGTATGTTAGAGATTCCAAATAATTATAACGTTACCAGTTCAAATATTAATAGAGGTGAAATCATTGAAGAATCAATATATAGCAACACTTGTCGAAATCGTGTTAAAGCATATACCCAATGCAGCTGAGAAATCGATGTTATTTGCATTTTACAATGGGGTCGTCACGACGTATAGTTACTTTCATTATGAATCTATGAAAGTATTTGAACATGGCTCAGAAGGACTTCCATCTAATGAAATTATGGACAATATTCAAAGAGTACGTCATACCGGGGAATCGAACTGGACTGCATTTGTTTTAACTGTCAAAACAAATGGTTTATATGAAGTTGATTATTATGACGATTTAAATCCTACTTTAGAGTGCAGTTCTGCACTACTTTTACTTGCATACAGCCATTATCATATTGAACCAACCTCTGATTTTGGTAAATCACAACTACAAAGCGCTATTAAAGCCGAAAGTTTTAAGAAAACGTTAAACTACGCGTGTATGAGAAATGACATAGAAACAGTTAAAGAAAAGTTAGTAAACATTAAATTATCTACATTAAATAAAAAAGGACCTGATAGAAAAACGCCACTTCACATTGCTTGTCTAAATGGCAATATTGAGATTGTTACATTACTAGTAGAAGCAGGAGCAGATTTGAAAATTAAATATCATGGAGAAACACCTTTTGCCCTAGCATGCGGAAAAGGTAACGTAGAAATTATTAAATATTTAATTTCTAAAGGTGAAAATGCAAATGATATCATGGTCGGAAAAGTCACTCCTCTTCATTTAATTAGTAGTTCTGGTAATCAAGAAATTGTTCAATATATTTTAGAGCGTATTACAAATATAAATGCGGTGACAAACAGGAAACGTTCAGCTCTCCACTACGCAGTGGAGGATAACAATCTTGAAGCAGCAAAGGTTTTAATAGACAACGGTATTGATATGGAATTACTAGAAGAATACAAAAGGGGTGCATTAAGCCTTGCTTGCGGCCGCAATAAACCAGAGATGGCAGCGCTGTTGTTAGAAAATGGAGCTAATATCCATAGTACAGGACAAGGAAAAATCACACCGTTACATAGTGCATGTGAACAAGGCTTTATTGAAGTAGTTCGAGTGTTACTACAACATCAACCGAACTTGCATGAGAAAGCAACATTATACAGTATGCCAAAGAATGAAAAATTAAAAGAAACCCCCATCGAAACAGCCGAACGCCTTGGATACGATGAGATAGTCGAACTTTTGAGCTCAAAATTATGAGAAAGAATGAAAGTAAAATCAATATTTTTGTATTTTAGAGATAATACCATATCACTATCAAGCTAATTAAAAAGATACTCCTTAAAAGTAAAAAACGCTATTCTCTCTGTATGGAGTGAACCCTGAGAATGAGACGATAAAAAACACCTCTCTAAATCGTAAGTATCAGTTATGATTTTAATGGAG
>NZ_JAAMNK010000024.1:0-77395 GCF_011066025.1 Bacillus sp. EKM202B
TATATCTTATAGGAAACACGTTGTCTAGGTGTTTTTTCTTTGTCTCATCAAATGGGGTCAGACCACCTATGATTCTATAGAAAGAATAGCGTATTTTTTCATTTTAGGTAGAATTTTATTTTGTTAACTTGATGATACTGTGCTTCTATCCCACATCGTCTCTAATTTAAAAACATTTATTCCATTTAATAATTCTTTAATGAAAATAACCTAACTGACATATTCCAACAACTCTATTGACACTTAACACTACACTTCATTAAGGTACATTATTCTAAATTTATTGATGTAGTTGAGATGGACTCACTTTTTGAATTTGAACAAGTATATCAAACGCTTTACCTAATGATATATCAACTGTTTTTGGTATATCAGGCCCTTCGGTAGTTACTCCAGCGAAAATTGGATGTTGTTCGTTCAACCAAGTTTTTGTCACGCCGTTTGCCTTACGTAAATCAATAAAAAATTGATCTTTTTTAACTTGTCCAAAGATGTAGTTATAACTGTTTGGATCATCCGATTTTAATATTCCATATGGGCCAAATTCACCATCGCTATTCTTGACATTGTATTGTCCTTCATAAACTGATGTTCCAATAGATACGTACCGTTTTCCATAATACTCTGCTAAATACTGCCCAGCTACTTTAGGGTATACAAAAGGAAGCATATTTGTTTTCGAAACGTGGCCATTATGCCCCCATACAATAGTTTTTCCTAAATGTTCTTCAGTCCACTTCGCATTTTCATACATTGCGATATCATGTTTCAAATATAAATCAGATGGTTTATCAGGAGGTGACGTTAACATTGTAGTAAACTGTTCAATAATACGAGCATTTTGTTTTATCCATGCGAACTCTTTAGATTTCCCATTTAAATAACTTTTATTTCCCTCTAATAAAGCACTAATTTGTTTAGCATCTGAAATATACTTTTCTTTTTCTTCTTTCGTAAGGCTTTCAAAAGTATTCATATCCTTTGTTACAGGAATAAGACCTTTTATCTTCTCTTCTATCCTCGGCACAAGTTTTGAATTGGTTCTTTTAATATATTCTATTATATTATTATAAACATTCTCGTTTACTGATTGAATGTCCATCCCGATGATACGCACTTTAGATTTATGTTTTGGATTAGCATTATATTGCCGAATCCAATCAAGTAAATCTAACATTTCTTTCGTCTTAAATACAGGTGATAGATGTTGGCTTGGATTTCCCTCACCAGTAAGAACATATCGATCAAGTTCTAAAGCTCTGTCCCACCCCTCTTCTAAAACTAGGTTGGTAAAGCCCTTTTCAGATACTAAATAATTCACAATACGGTTTTTCATCGTAAAAACTTCATGAGCCCCATGCGTAGCTTCACCTAAACCTACAATTGAAGCTGAACCTACCATATTCTTAAGTGGTTTTAAATCATTAAAAGGTGAATTTGGATTCGTTGTTCTTAAAGGCTTCGCGTGCATTTCTAACCATTCCGCTATTTGATTTTTATTGTAGGGAGCTGTAACAGAAACTCCTGTCTTCGAGTCTGCATAAGTACTTCCTACAAAATTAGTCAGTATTATAGCAGAAACACCAAATGCAGTAATCATTTTCTTTTTCATAAAACCCTCCTGAAATATTTTCTTAAAACGATAGCGTTCTTTTATACTTAATTACGAGTATTAAATTTTTTAGAGCAAGTTGTTTTTTGCACCAAAATGATATATTTTAAACTATAAACCTATGACAAAACTTATCCATTTCGCCTTTTTGCCTACTTCCTAAATTCAGCAAGTAAAATACTTTTAAAAGGATCAGGATTACTAAAGTTAAAGCTGTTCAAATTGACGGCCAATGTATGTTTGCCTCCAAGTGTTCCACCAACAAAAGTGGAAAACCCTAGAACGCTACCTCTATGCCCCCATACCGAGACACCATTCGGAAGCTTAAATTCAACGATTCCAAGACCATATCCCGTTCCTTCTCTATCTGTAGGAACTGTAGTAAGCATTTGATTTAGCTGCTGTTCCTTCAGCAATTTACCACTGAGTAAGTATGAGAAGAATTTATTTAAATCGTCAGCAGTAGAAATCATATCCCCATCCGAGCTACCTGGGTTAATATACGTAACGTCTTTTAGCTCACTTGCTCCGTCTAGTTGGATATAGCCACGGGCATGCTTCGTGCCTGGAATTACGCTTGAATTACCAGGTAGAAATGTATTTGACAAATCAAGCGGTTCAATAATCCGATTTTCAATCTCTTCCGCATAGCTGTTGCCAGTTACTTTTTCAATAAGGATCCCCAGTAATACGTATCCTGTGTTTGAATAAGACCAACCCTTTCCTGGGGCAAATTCTGAGGGAAGTGAAATCCCCATCTTTACAAATTCTTCAGCCGTATACGATTTTTTTGTATCCATAATATCGAAGTCTTTTGAATTCATATAGTCAGCAATACCACTTGTATGATTCAATATTTGCCGGATCGTAATCTGGTTACCATCATATCCGTTTCCTTGAATGACACCAGGCAACCATTTTTCAATGGAGTCGTCTAAATTCAAACGATTCTCTCCAGATAATTGAAGTAGAACTGTTGCAATGAACGTTTTCGTCACACTGCCAATACGAAAGCGAAAATCTGCTTTCATTGGTTTCTTGGTTCTCACATCCGCTATCCCAGCGGCATAACTCCAAGTTTTACCACCCTTAGAAATGTTAGCGAGTATTCCCGGGTATCCAAGTTGTAGTGCATCCCGTATTGCGTTCTTAACGGAAGTACGATCGCTTTGAGTACTTGTTTGTAACGAACTAGATACATTTTGCGTAGATTCTGCTTTTACAATTGAGTTTGATGTTATGTATAACAGGGAACTTCCACCTATTAAAAGTGCTAGACTGGCACATGTAATTTTACTGCGTTTTTTCATAAAGCATTCCTCTCCTCTTATTTAAATTGTATTGATGGTTGATAGGTATCTCATATGCTAATCACACAGCTATCAACCCTCCCAATGATAAAAGTCAATACTGAATTTGCAATCATCTATAGACCAATTATTTCTTCAAACAACTCTCTGACCTAATAAATGATTAATCCCTCTTCTTCAGATATCTGTTAACTTCTATAATTTCTTCTTTTCTTCCATAGCGTTTTATTAATTAATTTGTTTTTATATAAATAGATAGTAACTACTCCCCCCCCCCCGTTCTTCTCTATATTTTGATCATACACATTGAAAATCTCTTTTTTCTTACTCCTTCCTTACAAATTCCTTACGTTCAAAATCACTTCTATATTTCGGTGGTTTTTATTTTAAGAAAACTTAGTTCTATTAACTTGATCGCAATGGAATAGCACCAAATGCCCATCAACTGAAGAAAAGTAAATGCCTCGAAAATGAAAATACTGCACATTTTGCTTGATGGACATAGGGACCGGCTCCTTAGTATAACCTTCTTACCATATAAATATATATTACGTATTATAATTATAAAACCTAAAAATTTCTTATTTTTCAGAAAAATAAAACAATAAATTAGGATTTATTGTATAATGTTGTAAAAAGATGTCGGAGGGATTTTATGTTACATACAATAACTCAATTCACAATTAAGCTTTCATCAATTCTTTTATCACTCTTACTATTATTAAATTTACCTTATTTATTTATCACTCAACAAGGATTTACCTTTCAACCAATATATTTTTTTAATCAGATCGTTACTATGTTAAAAGAGGTTTTCTCCCCTGAATCATTAGTGGTTATCGGCTCAGACCCGAAATTTGGTAGTTTCAAAAAAACACCATTATTCCCCACTGTTTTAGAACCTTACCTATATTCATTTACTGTATTATTTTTAGCCTTTTTACTTGCGCTCTTTCTGTCTTCTAGCATGGCATTTTTTTATTTTTTAGCAAAAGATTATATAAAAAAATGGATAAACCGAATTGTGTTCATATTAGAAGCTGTCCCTGATATGATGATGATGATTTGTTGGCAAATATTTTTCATATGGGTACTTCAGAAATTCGGGGAATCTCCTGTCACCATTATTTCTTTTAATGAAAATCGAGCTTATTTACTCCCTATTTTATCTTTAGCTGTCTTACCTACATTACAAATGTTTCGGATGATGGTGTTATACATAAAAGAAGAACATGGAAAACATTACGTAGAGGTTGCATATGGAAAAGGCCTTTCATCAAGTTATATACTATGCATTCATTTATTCAAAAATATATCTATCCACTTCTTCCATCATTTAAAAACGATTTTTGTTTTCTTACTGTCTAACTTATTCATTTTAGAATTTGTTTTTAATATGCAAGGTATTATTCAATTTTTATTTAATAAGGCGTTTATTTCACCACCAGCTGCATTTATCATACTTGTTATGATTATTTTACCGTTTTATGCCATTTTTCAAATAATCTCATTCATGATGAATAGATGGCAAAATCAATTGAAAGGAGCAACATTATGAAATCTATTTGGAAATCAAAACGCTTTTTAATCGGCTTTACTTATTTATTCATACTTATTTCAGCTAGTTTTATTTATAGTTGGTTCTTTAAAGATAACATCCCAAAACCTCCTCAGTTACTTTACAATGACAATAACGAATTACTTGGAAAGGCCCCCTTTCCACCATCGTTAATACCGCCTTTTGGATCTGATCGTTTTGGAGAGTCTGTTTTCTTACAAATTGTAGAAGGAGCAAAATTCACTATTTTATTAGCCGTGGCAATTAGCTTCTTTCGAATTTTATGCGGAACATGTATAGGAATCCTCTTAAGTTTATACGCTCCAAAACTCAAGAGATTTTTTCAGGCATGCTCAGAAGTTTTTTATTATATTCCAACTCTATTTATCGCATTCATACTCATCACGCCCGTTAATATTGTAATCACATCAAATGCCGATGGGTTAGATCCAAATATTTCATTTACGTTTTATCAAGTACTCGTACTTATTTTCGTCGCTCTGCCTACACTTTCTTTATATATATCCTCAGAGGTGGATGAATTTATGAAACGAGATTACATCTTAAGTTCACAATTACTGGGTGCTAGCCGTTTTCATATTATCAAAAAACACTTACGAGTCTTATTACTTGACCGCTTATTTGTGTTATTCATGGAACATATCGTCCAAACACTCATACTCGTTATCCATTTAGCGTTGCTTAACATTGTAATTGGCGGGATACAAATGCGTGAACTCTATGACGGAGTGCTCAGACCTGTTTCTATATCTAATGATTGGGCAGGCCTTATTGGATTAAATCGTAATGAAATGAATCTTTCATGGTGGATTATTTTTTATACTCTCGCTTCATTCTTTATTACGATTCTATTTATTAAGCTTATGACAATCGGGATTCAAGATGCACTGAAAGCAAGAGATTCACAAGTTGTAGCAACTCAAAACGTTCCAGATCATAAAAAGTTTGTTAAAAATAAAGATTCTTTTTCGTTTGCAAATAAAGTGAACTTTTAATCATATCTCCTCAATCAAGTATGAATTGGCATTGATATTAGTAGAATATAAAGAAGATGATCCCTATTGAATACAGGAATCATCTTTTTTATGCCGTCTAACTTTTTTACATGACCTTTGCTAGACTCATGCTTTTTATATTTAAAATGAATTATTTACAATCACAACTATTCTGTTTAAAATCGATTACCATACGCCCTTGAATTTTACCTTGTTCCATTTCTTCGAATACATTTTGTACTTTATCTAGAGAACACGTTTGAACAACCGGTACTACTTTTCCTTCTGCACCGAACATAAATGCCTCTTCGAGATCCTTACGAGTACCTACTAGAGAGCCAACTACTTCAATTCCGTCTAGTACAAGTCGTGGAATGTTTAAATCCATAGTTTCTACTGGTAACCCTACCGCAACTACTTTACCACAGGCACGTACTGCATCAACCGCTGAGTTGAATGCTACTTTAGAAACGGCTGTTACTACAGCAGCATAAGCACCACCAAACTCATCTTGCACTATCTTATCAGCAGGACCTTGAGAAATTGGATTGATAGTCATATCAGCACCAACCTCTTTTGCTAAGGCTAATTTATCATCATTAATATCTACTGCAATTACCTTTGCACCAAATACGTTTTTAGCATATTGGATAGCTAAGTTACCTAATCCACCACAACCATAGATGACGATAGGTTGACCAGGTTTAATATCTGATACTTTAATAGCTTTATATGTAGTTACGCCTGCACATGTAATTGATGATGCTTGAGCAGGATCTAATCCTTCTGGTACTTTCACTGCATAATCAGCTGTAACGATACATTGTTCAGCCATACCACCATCTACTGAATAACCAGCATTTTTAACTTCACGACAGAATGTCTCTCTACCAGTTACGCAATATTCACAACGTCCACAAGATTGGAACATCCATGCAATACTTACACGGTCACCAACTTTAAGTGAAGTTACATCATCAGCAAGTTTAGTAACAATACCTACACCTTCATGACCAAGGATGCGGCCATCCGTGTTACCAAAATCATGATTCGCAACGTGTAAATCAGTGTGGCAAACCCCACAGTACTCTACATCTACTAACGCTTCACCTGAATGTAACGGACGTAATTCTTTTTCAATAACCTCGATGTTCGCTTTGCTGTTTTTATTAACCACTACTGCTTTCATATGTGATCTCCCCTTTAGTGTTTTAGAGTTTTAATGAGTTCATCTCACAACTACTGTCCTCACTATTTTGGCTAATTATTGCGCCAAATTTAAATGTTCAATCATCATTACACGTTCATCATAACATGACATTTCATAAGCAAATTGTGAAATTATGAACAATGTTTGAATTATTGCATAAATCGATTTCTTAACTGAATTAAAGATGAGAGTTTATGAATATAAGTAGGTCGCATTTTTCTACAGGAAAATAAATCAACTACATTTAGAGATTATATAATCAAACGATCCACCAATATAAAAAGCTCTTCATTTGAAGAGCTTTTTTATATTCGCTTCATCGAAATTGTTTCACGTATACTTTGTAAATTTTGTAGTGTTTCCTCTTGTCGTTGCAACGACAATCCTACATACAAAGTATCTAATAAACTTAGCTGCGCTAAGCGTGATGAACTTGCTTCCGTACGAAATTCTGTTTCACGTGTTGAAGTATAAAGTGTTATATCAGCAAGTTGACTTAGTGCTGATTTCTGATAGCTCGTAATTGCAATAATGCAAGCTCCTCTTGCTTTTGCTACTTCTAACGCTTCCAATAATCCTTTATTACTACCAGAATGAGAAATTGCAATGACTACTGCTTCTTTTGTAAGTAAACCAGCACCCATAATTTGAAAATGAGAATCTGTATGAGCAATACAAGAAATACCCGTTCTCATAAATTTATGATATGCATCCATCGCAATAATTCCAGAGCCACCATTTCCGTAAAACTCAATTCGGTTCGCTTCTTGCAAAGCTCGTACAGCTTTCTCAAGTGCGGTGTCATTTAACAAATGTAATGTATCTTGCAGTCCTGTAATATGCGAATGAAAAACTTTTTTAGCAACTGTTACCATACTATCTTCTGCTGATACTTCTTCATGAATATTTTGCATCGGTGTATGTACAATTTCACGAGCTAATGTAATTTTCAAATCTTGAAACCCTTGCAAACCAAGGTGTTTACATAAGCGGAATATCGTAGCTTCGGAACTATTCGTAACTTCTGCTAATTCAGTAATAGATTTATGTACAACATCTTGTGGATGTTTCAAAATATGTTCGGCAATACTTCGCAATTTCGGTGACAAACCGTTTAACGAAGCCTGAATTTTTCCAATCCCACTTCTTGTTCCAGGCATAGCATATCTTCCCCTTCCATTGTAGCTATATTGTACCTAATTATTGAAAGAAGAAAAACCTTTATTCGGTATCATACTATTATTTATTTGTTCCTATAAATGTTACCTTAACATATGACACACTTATAACTAGTTTCCCCCATACTTCACCGCATATAATGCAGCTTGTGTACGATCATCTACTTCCAATTTAGCTAAAACGTTTGAAACGTGCGTTTTCACAGTTTGTTCTGTAATGTGAAGCTCTGCTGCAATTTCCTTGTTGCTTCTTCCTTTCGCAATTTCGCGAAGTACCTCTTGCTCTCTTTTCGTTAACATTGAAAAAGGATTTTCTATTTCCTTCTTTACTGCGGAACGCCCCATTAATGCAGGTGTTACTTTCGGGTGAAAATTCGCATTTCCTTGATGTACTGCAATAATAGAAGCGACAAGTTGCTCAGGTTGTACTTCTTTTAATTGATAACCATCTGCTCCAGCTTCAAGTGCTGGTATAACATAATCTTGCTCTGAAAAACTACTTAATATAAGTACCTTTATCGTCTCATCGTATTGCTTTAGACGTTTTGTTGCCTCAATTCCATCCATTTTCGGCATCGATACATCCATTAGCACGACATCCGGTTTTTCTTTTTGCACGAAATGTAATGCCTCTTCGCCATTTTCCGCTTCCCCAATAATTTCAAATTCTTCTCTCGTTTTCAAAAAGAATACAAGTCCTCTTCGAACGATATGATGATCCTCAACTAGTAGCAGTTTAATCTTCAACCTTATTCTCCCCTTCAAATCGGCAATTGAATTTCTATTTTTGTACCCTTTTTTAGCTCTGTTGTAATTTGAAACGATCCCTTCATCAACTGAATACGTTCCTTCATACTTTTCAGACCAAGTGCTGATCCCCTTACTTGTTCTTGTATAAATCCTATTCCATTGTCTTCTATGTAAAAATGTAACTGGTTATTTTCTATTTTTAAAAGAACATGTACCTTTTCACACGAAGCATGCTTTTTACAATTATGTAGCGCCTCTTGACTAATACGCCATAAAACTTCTTCTATTTCATCCCCAATTGAAACCATCCCATCAATTCGAACTTCCACTTGAACTCCTAATAACTTCCCGTAATTTTGAATTGCTTCTGCTAATCCTTTCTCTAATCCTTCAGGTCTTAATTGCCAAATTAATAGCGTCATCTCTTGTAATGCTTCTTGTGATAATTCTCCAATATAACTTAACATCTCTTGCAGACCTCTATCTTGCGTCATATTCAGAGTCCCTTTCGCTGTTAGCATAATAGAAAATAACAATTGTTTTACTGAATCATGTAAATCACGTGCAAGTCGATTTCTTTCCGCTACCACTACATATTTACGTTCTTTCTCCACTAATTGAATACGTTGTATTGTCGTTCCAATTTGAAATGCAATCGCTTCTAATAACGCTAACTCTTCCTCAGAAAAATGAGTCTTATGAGGTGCAGCCACATTTAATAGACCAAATTTCTCTGATCCGGACCTAAGCGGAATTGTCGCATGATGTGTAACATCTTCTGTTTCACCCCAATTACATTCAATCGCATCTTCTATTCGCTTACATTCAATAATATTTGTCGCTTTTTCTAATCTGCCATTCACAAAACGCTCTACACACCAACAGTCTCCTTCACACATCGGCTTCTTCTCTTGCCACGTAAGAGCTGGTGGTAAGTTTTCGTCTACAAGCATACGGTGCTTTCCACTTTCATCAATAAAAAATATCCACCCTGTTTGTAAATTCATAACTTGTAACAATGTATGTAAAACTTTTTCTAACATGTCCTGTAAATTCGTTGCTTCATTTAGCAATTCCGCAATTTCTTTTAATGCTTCTAAACGATGTATCTCTTTTTCTTCAAAGTTCATTCTCATCACCAACTATCATTATAACATTAAGAAATTTCTAAATTCTACAAATAAAAAGAGCTGAATTCCTTCAGCTCTTTTTATTTATCAATCATTTTTTTATTTTCCCTTTAAATTTTGACCGCGTAATTCTTAAACTGAACAACGCCAAGTAATGAAGTTACTTTTAAACCCTCTAAGACTCATCTACATCTATAAATCAGAATTCTAAATGTAAAGCTTTATTTAATTGTCTGACAAAAATTGTTCTCCACGGATATGCTGCAAACTTTCAGTAGTAACGAACATATTCGCTGCTGGCATTTGCACTTGATGTTTATGGAACATAGCCATTAATGCAAACCTTACTTGTCTAGAAGTTTCAAAATAATCTTCTGGTTTAATTAAACCTGTAATACAAAATTCATATCCAACATATTTAAGGTTAGGATTTAAGTCTGTAACACCAACATATTTAAATGGTTCAACAGCCTCATCCTCTACTCTATACAAACTTTGTTCCAAATTTTCATTGCATATCACACATACGTCTTCTAGCAATTCCTTAACTCTTGTAGGGTCTTCCTGATAACTTACCGTGATGCGTTCAATTACTCGCATCCACCCTTTATTAAAATTTTGTATCGTTCTAATCTCTCCATGTGGTATGGTAAGTAGTTTTCCTGACCATTCACGTATTTGCATAAAACGAATACTAATTTCCTCAATAGTTCCTGAATTTGTTCCATTAAAAGTAACAAAATCGCCAACGCGAAACTCTTTGTCCGCTAATCTCGCAAAGCCTAATATGACATCTTTTAGCATCTGTTGCGCAGCAAAACCAATGACAACTCCCGCTATCCCTGCACCTGCAATGATACTTTTTATATCTACAAACTGACTAATTAAATAAATGATTAGACTGATGATAATGATATATCTAAAAATAGATCGAATGACACTTTGAATCGTCTGCTCTACCTCTTCATCAAAAAAGCTGGACTTTCTAAAAAACCAATCAATAATGCGATTAATAACAAACGAAATAATGATAAGAACTAAAGCAAATAGTAAAAACCTTAATAGTAAAAACTCCCTTACATAATTAAAAAACTCCTCCGTATACGCTAATATACTCATCTATCCACTTCCTTATTTTTTAAATTTTCATGTAGAGCTAATCTATAATAATTCCTTATTAATTATCTCAAAATTTTCTTTCGTAACTTTTCCCCTGACCTTTCATTTTACTTTCTTAACTATGTATTTGTATCCCTAGTACATCTTTAACAATATAACCCTTTCATTAATCTTTCAACTTCTGATGCCCTTTTCTATTTACTATAAATATACCCTTTTTAATAATCTAAAGGGAGATTACAATAGAAATTTTTATAAACAACTTTGTAATACTTACCTCATTTAAAGGAATACATTCACATAACACCGAATCATTCATTTGATACTTTTTTCACGGAGGTTACAATTAATGGGGTATATCGAAGAACTAAGAGAAATTGTTGGATCAAGACCACTCAATTTAGCAGGAGTTGCTGTAGCTGTTTTAAATGACCAAGGACAAATATTACTACAACAAAGACGAAATGGCATGTGGGGTGTTCCTGGAGGTTTTGTGGAACTTGGTGAATCCACAGAAGAAGCCGGAAGACGAGAAGTACTTGAAGAAACAGGTATTGAAATTGGTATACTTCAGTTAGTAAGTGTATTTTCAGGTAAAGAGTGTTTTGTGAAATTAGCGAACGGAGATGAATTTTATCCTATAACAATCGCTTACCTTTGCAAAGACATTAAAGGTGGCTTGCTAAAAGCTGACGGAGTTGAATCATTACATGTACAATTTTTTGATTTAAATGGGCTACCAGAAAACATTAGCCCTTTCATAAAAAAACTAATTGAGCAAAATGTCGTCTCAATTTAAACGTAAAAAGAGGCCTTTTCAAAGGCCTCTTTTTCACTTCACTTCTGCATGTAAACAAAATTTAAAATGTCCAAGTGCATATTCATGTCCTTGCGCATTAAAAGATGCAACTGCCTTTTCATATACAACAATTTTAAATCCTTTATTATAAGCATCTACTGCTGTATGAAGAACACAAATATCAGTGCACACCCCTACAAGATGAACTTCTTCTATTCCTCGTTCTCTCAACTTCATCTCTAGATCTGTTCCAGCAAATGCACTGTATCGCGTTTTATCCATATAATATACATTCGCATCATTTTTATATTTTTCGTATACATCTTGTAATTCACCGAATAAGTCTCTTCCATTTGTACCTGCTATATTATGAGGAGGGAACAACTTTACTTCTGGATGATATTCATCATTTTCTTCATGTTTGTCGATTGCAAACACTACATAATCTCCATTTTCAATATATTGCTTCGTTATATGTACAAGTTCCTTCTCAATTTCTTGACCTGGTTTTCCGCAAGTTAAAGCACCTTTTTCAGCTACAAAATCATATGTATAATCGATATTAATAAGAGCTCGTTTCATAACTACTATCTCTCCTTCTCCTGTTTCACAATAAACAATAGAAAATTTGTTATTACGACATCGTATGTACTATTCGACATTTCAAATGAAATACCTACATTTTTCTTGCAAAACTTAACTTAATCTAAGTTTATCATAAAACAGATATACTATGACAAAACATACTGTTCCTATTAGCATGTCATGGATTTGATAATTGAGCGTAACTTCAACCACCTCGTGTAAAGTAAACCAGATTATCGAAATCATCATACTAAGCAAGATGATACGAACAAATCACTGCACACCTTCAACCTCTTTCTCTTTCTTAGTAGTAAAGAGTAATTTCTTACTATTCATACGTACTAGAAAGTGAAACAAATTATTCTCAACAACCCATTTATATCCAAATTAAAAAGTACACTACTACTTTAAGTAATGTACTTTTTATCCATAATTAAGATGCTGGCTTCGTTTCAAACGTCGCTTGATTAAAGCTAATGACTTTTCCTTTTGGGTCATTATTTTCAAACTGAGCTGCAGTAATCGTATGACTACCTGTCTCAAGTGTCTTTTCTTTTAATTGTACTGTTGTCTGTGTTGTACTAGTTACTTGATGTTTATCAGCAAATATTTGATCTACAAATACGAATGTCTCTTTATCGTTTTGAAAATTAGAAAGTTCTAATTCAACTTGCTGAATTAAAGTATCTTTTTTGATAAATACAGTCGGTGTATTGCCGTTTTCAGAAGTACCATCTGGTGTAATGACTTTTACTATCCCTTCTCCAATTGGTACTGCCCCTTCAGGAAATACAACCACACTCTCCTCACTCGCATTTACAACTTGTTCTTCCTGATTTGACTGTGCATCCTCTTTTTCCTTTGGAGCACCACAGCCTACTAATAACAATACAGACAATCCAGCGATTATGAATTTCTTCAAAATTCATCCCCCCTGTAATTTCATTATAATTTATTATACAAAAATAACTTTGTAATTTTAAAACTATTTTTAACACTTTCATGAACAAATATTAGTAGCTTGCTCACGATTACTGTACCATACTTTCCTTAATAGAACATTAATTTTTTTAATGAAATAAATAGTAATTTTATCTTATTTATCATTTTAGCCCAACAAATTAATAACATACCTATCCAAAATAAAAAGACATTGTTATTTCAATGTCTTTTCTATATGGTGATTAAAAAATAAACGTTGTAATCTCATCTACTTCTTTTCTTGGAAGTTTCTTCGGTTTATCTTTCGGATAACCGAGTGAAATAACCATATTTATTTGTTTTTCGGTCTCAATTTGAAAATATTGTCTTAGTTCTTTTTGAGCTAACAATACAGGCCCTGTCATTGGACACGTACCAAGACCCTTCGCATGTGCAGCCAGCATTAAGTTTTGTGCCGCTAAACAGCTACTCTTAATTCCTTCCTCTTCCCACACTGCATCCGGAACGAAGGCAATTGGATCAAATATCTTTTCACGAAACTTTGATTCATAAGGTGTTGCCAAACATACGATTAATACTGGTGCCTCAGAGAAAGCTGTTGCATATGGCCCGAAAGAACGTGTAAGTAATTTCCCTGCTTTCTCTTCTCCATTTTCTGCTGCTTTTGCCGCAAGTTTATGTAATGCATCCCAAGTCATTTGTTCAATTTCTTTAATTTTCTCTCGATTCATAATGACTAAGAACTCCCACGTTTGCGAGTTCGTATCACTCGGTGCATAACGAGCGCAATCAATAATTTCTTTTATATCACTAGTAGATACTTCTTGTTCTGTAAACTTTCTAACACTTCTTCTTCCGTGGATTACCTCTTTAAAAGCTTCATAATTCATACATTAAATCCCCTTTTACAGCGTTTTCAAAACCTGTCCTATGTTTGAATTATATCATGAAAAAAAGCTGGGGGAATACCAGCTTTTTTCTTCATTATTAATTTGTCACTTTAAACAAACTAATACTTTCTTCATATGCAGATTGTAGTTTTTTCGTAATTGGTCCTCTTTCGCCGCTAGCAAACTGTTCATCGCCAATTTGAACAACCGGGAATATTTCGAGTGGTGTCGCTGTAAAAAAGCACTCATCCGCCTCATATACCTCTTGTAATGAAAATTCTCGTTCTTCTACTTCGATATGTAACTCTTTCGCTAATGTTATAACATAATAGCGAGTAATACCATGCAAAATAAAGTGATCAGCTGGATGTGTAATCAGTTTATCATTTTTTACTATGAAAAAATTAGAATGACATCCCTCTGTTACAACTCCATCTCGCACTAAAATCGCTTCTTGATATCCTTGTTCATTTATTTTATTTTTAATCATGATATTAGGAAGTAGATTTAATGATTTTATATGACAAAATTTCCATCTTATATCCTCCTCTATCGTTACTTTTATACCGACTTCCATCGTAGCGACTGGTCTTGGGAACGAAACAATATTTGCAAAATACGTTGGTTGAAGGTCTTTTTCATATACATGGTTTCTTGCTTGAGCACCTCTTGATATTTGTAAATATACATTACCATCTTCTTGAAATTGATTTTTTTCAATCATTTGATGTAGCTCTTCTACTAACTCTTCCTTTGTAAATGGTGCAATGAGTTTAATTTCTTCCATTGATTTAAAAAAACGCTCCAAATGTAAATCTAATAAATGTGGCTTCCCATCGTATAGTCTGAATACCTCATATATACCATCACCAAATTGGAAACCTCGCTCTTCTAATGCAACCATCGGCTGTTCTTCCTTCGTATTTACAATTCTCCCATTAAACAAAATCCAATCTTTATGAGTAGCTTTCATTCCTTCCCACTCCTTTATTACGTGATTGATTTTATTGTACAACTTAAAACGACTGAAAAAAAGGAATTTTCTGTATTTATATAAATAAAAAATGCATCACCTATTTAAAGTGATGCACTCAGCCATTCATTTATCCCGCTATTGACGGGCAGTAAAACTCTCACCTCAAGGTTAGGTGGGAGATAACGGCCCGTAATCGCCTGATTGGTTCAACTTTATTTCAGAAAATATTTTTCAATATCATCTAGCATTAGGTTTGCTGCTTTAATACCGCCTGCTGTATTCCAAATTACTTCATCTACTTGGAATACTTTATTATTTTTAGAGGCTTGTAGCTGCTTAAAGAGTGGGTCTTCTGTCCATTCTTTTGCTAACGTGTTTCCTTCATTCTTCTTATCGCCATCTTTATCAGATGTGAAATAGAATAAGTAGTCCCCGTCCATATTTGGAATTTGTTCTTTTGTAATTCCTTTTATCGCAAATTCATCTTTATCTTGTAATGGTGGTCGTTTAAATCCAATATCGTTTAAAACAACACCTGAGAATGAGTTCTTTTGATATATACGAACATCACCTGGAACGAAGCGAATAATAGAAACTTTAGAGCTTAATTTATCTCCTAGCTTCTCTTTCATTCCTTCAATACGCTTTTTATAATCTTCAATTGCCTTTTGACCTTCTTTTTCTTTATTTACAGCCTTTGTATAGAGCGTAAAGTTTTCCTTCCAATCTCCACGCAATGTTTCAGCGTATACAGTTGGCGCGATTTCTTTCAATTGTTCATATATTTTTTCATGACGCATTTTATTCCCGATAATTAAATCCGGCTTAAGCTTCATTACTGCCTCTAAATTAATATCACGCTCAGTTCCTACAACTTTCGTATCTTTTAACTCTTTCGCTAAATGAGGGTACCATTCATCACCCGCACGCGGTTTCGTAGTTCCAACTGGCGTTACTCCCACAGCTAGAAGAGCCTCTGCACCTTCATTTGTTAAAACAACAACTTTTTTAGGTGTACCATTTACTGTTGTTTCCCCCATTGCATGCTTTACAGTATAAGAATCTTTCGCTTTAGCTGATGGATCATTTTCTTTTTTTTCTTCTTTACTACACCCTGCGATTATAACCATAAGTATCATAATGCAGAACATAAACATTTTTTTAGTATGTAACATATGTCCTCCCTAGATGAAATCGATTATCATTAACAACTAAAGGTTAATGTATATTACATACATTGTCAATGTATATCAGAGAACTTTTTTAATATATACTATTTAGATTCTATCCGTTATTCAAATGTTTCTTTTTGAAACTATTTGTATAAGTATGTAAATAATGGCCGTTCTTAAAATGCGTATCTATGTTATATATAGATACGCATTCATATTACATTATAATTTTATTTCCTAATATTGATTATATTTAATATATGATGGATCATTATACACCCACTGATTTCCACCAAGGTTCAACCAACTGTTTTGATTAATAAATACTAAATAAGATTCTGGTTTATTTAATTTACGAATTACTGAAGAAGATGTTGATGGACCACTTCTTAAATTCACATTCGTTCCTTGTATATATGCGACACCGATTGCGCTACCATCACTATTGCTCGTCTTTACAAAATTAATGTAAGACGGGTCATAATACACCCACTGTCCGTTACCTAAGTCTAACCATCCGTTACTTTCTTGATATACGACATACGATTCTGGAGAGTTTAATTGGCGAATTACTGAAGATGATGTTGATGGGCCACTTCTTAAATTTACATTTTTCCCAAGTATATAAGCAATTCCCTTCGTTTGTGGTGTTGGCTGAGGGTTTGGAGGTTGTGGATTTGGAGGATTTGGATTCGGAGCTACTCCAAAAATAGCTGCTATTCCGTTTACATATGCTTGACATAGATCTTCAATAAATTGTGGGTTTTTCAATAAATTTGCATCAAACGTTGTATCAATAAAAGCAGTCTCAGTTAAAATTGCATCCATTGCAGTCTCTCTTAGTACTGCATAATTTGCTTTTTTTGCCCCTCGGTCACGAAGGCCGTATTTTGTTAATACAGGATTGACTGCTGCATGAATTTTTTGTTGCTTTGCATATGCGGAGCTACTGTTAGATAACCCATTATAAATATAACTTTCAAATCCAGTTCCACCGCCACTATTTATATGAAATGAGATAAAGTAATCTGCTCCAAAAGAATTAGCGATATTAGCACGTTCTGATAAAGAGATAAATACATCACTATCACGTGTCATTTTAATAGTAATTGGGTAGTTTGCAGATAGAATGTCTCGCACACGTCTCGCTATTTGAAGTGTTAAGTTTTTTTCTACTAAACCATTACCAACAGCACCAGAATCATATCCACCGTGACCTGCGTCTATTACAAGTTTCATATCACTGTCTCGTTCCTTTCTTTCGTGTAATAGGTTTACATTGCTACTCGTCCTATTTTATGTAAAATGTACAAGTTCCGTTACAATTACAAATAAAAAACCACCTTATGTAAGGCGGTTTCTATCATCTTGCTTTAACCAATTTAAAATAAATATATACGATTGATAGTGAATATAACGTATGCAAAATAAAATAAATAAAAGACCCATTCCAACACCGCTGTATAACAAACCGAACTTTAAAAAAATGTTCAAAAGTGGCGGGAAATTAGTAATATTTTGTACTGTAACAAGCATGCAAAACAAAATAAAAAACACAGGTACATATTGTAATTCGTACGGCTTTCTTTTCTTACTAGCTCTTTTCCGAATGAACTTATGGCTTAGTTCTGCCAAAATAAAACATCCTCCAATTAATACAAGACCAGAAGTCATTATCATGTATCCACCTGCCTTATATTTATTTTAGCACATTACTAATCATCGTTATATTTTCTTCACGTATGTTCCATCTTCTTCATTAAAGCCAAAGCTCTCTATGAAAGTTTTTGCTTGTTCTGTTAATTCCTTTTGTAACACTTTTATCTCTTTCACACCTCTTTGTTTCATCATCTCTTCAAATGTAAAATACGTATTTGTTCCATATCCGTAACTTTGATAATCAAAATGAATTATTAATTGAGATAAAACTACACTCTCTTCTTGAACACTGTAATCTATTACACCAATATATGTATCATCAACTTTTACGCAATACTGCACCTGTTTCTCACTTACATTATGCGAGCGGAACATTTCTTTAACAACGCTTTCATTTTCTACTGTTACTTTTTCAAACGCAATCATATGTTGTCCATCCTTTTACTATTATTGTATCAATAATACGTTCTATTTATGAAAAAAAACCTTAAGACCATATGCGGTCTTAAGGTTTTTCTTATTAAACTAAGCTATACGCACGTTTTGTTTCTTCGTGGAACTTATTCGTATCGTATTTATGCTCAACATAAATTTGGTGCCAAACCATAAACGCAAGTACAGTCCAAATTTTACGGCTATAATCGCCTTTATCTGCACAATGTGCTTCCAGTAAGTTTAATACATACTGTTTGTCGATTAAATGATCTGTTTTACTTTCGTTTATAATATTTATAGCCCAGTCATGCATTTCATCTTTTAACCAGTGACGAATTGGTACCGGGAATCCAAGTTTTTTACGATCTAACACGTGATCTGGAACGATTCCGCGTGCTGCTTCACGTAAAATAGCTTTCGTAGTTCCGTTAGCAATCTTTAATTCAGTTGGAATTTTAGATGCAACATCGAATACTTCTTTATCTAAGAACGGTACACGAAGTTCTAATGAGTTTGCCATTGTCATTTTATCAGCTTTTAATAAAATGTCACCACGTAACCACGTGAACATGTCAATGTACTGCATTTTACTTACATCATCATAATCTTTAATCTCGTTATACAATGGTTTCGTGATATCCATATAGTTAACACTTTCATTGTAGAACTTCATTAATTCCGCTTTCTCTTCTTCACGGAAGATTTTCGCGTTTCCATAGTAGCGCTCCTCAATTGGCGTACATCCACGCTCTAGGAAGCTCTTTCCTTTAAATCCTTCTTTAAGAGCACCGCTTAATGCTTTTAGAACGCTCTTACCTGGGCTAGGAATGTACGAGAACATTTTTAGTGAGTTTGGCTCACGGTAAATGTTATAACCACCAAATAGCTCGTCTGCGCCTTCCCCTGAAAGAACAACTGTTACATGTTTACGTGCTTCTTTTGCAACGAAGTACAATGGTACAGCTGCTGGATCTGCTAAAGGATCATCCATATGCCAAATAATTTTTGGGAACTCATCCATAAATTCTTTCGCTGAAATAAATACGTTATGGTTTTTAACGCCTAATTTCTCAGCAGTTTCTTTCGCAACATCAACTTCACTGAAACCACGTTGTTCAAAACCAACAGAGAACGTTAAAAGGTTCGGATTCATTTCTCTTGCGATAGAAGCGATAATAGATGAATCGATACCACCAGATAAGAATGAACCTACTGGTACATCACTTCGCATATGTACTTTTACTGAATCGTATAATACATCACGAATTGCTTGGATATGCTCTTCTTTCGTTGCGCTTGAAGCATTGAAATAAGGCTTCCAGTAGCGATGGATTTCCATCTCTTTACCGATTTCCTTTACGAAATAATGACCAGGCTCAATTTTATTAACATCAATTGTTAATGTTTCTGGTTCTGGACCATATTGGTACGTAAAGTAATGTTGTAGTGACGTTGGGTTTACCCCTTTGTCTTCCATTACATGCATAATACTTTTCTTCTCAGATGCGAAGAATGTAGTATCACCTTGTTGCGCGATATATAATGGTTTAATACCAAAGTGGTCACGTGCACCGAAAAGTTTCTTTTCTTCACGATCCCAAATCATAAATGCAAACATACCACGAAGATAGTCTACACATTTTTCTTTCATATGTGCATACAATGCAATGATAACTTCTGTATCAGATTGCGTTGCGAAAGTCGCACCTTTTTCAAGTAACATTTCGCGTAATTCTACATAATTGTAAATTTCACCATTAAAAATAATTACATATCGATCATTTTCATAAGTTAGCGGCTGATGTCCTGCCTCTAAGTCAATGATACTTAAACGGCGGAAGCCAAATTGTACATGTTCATCACGAAAATATCCTTCGTCATCTGGACCGCGGTGGAAAATCATCGTGTTCATATTTTCAAATTGATGTTTTTCTGTTTCTGAAAACTCTCTAGGGTTTTCACATAAACATCCTACAAAACCACACATACTTCTTACCCTCTTTCGGTTTTCATTCTGTTTCTATACTACTATATCAACCCTATTTATACTAGCATAATCAACTCAATATGGCGACCAAAAACTATAAAAAAATCACTCCATTTCACATTTTTAACATTTTTTTATGAAAACATGAAAATTAGGCAATCACCTTTCTCCGCTTTTGTCATATGATATTGCAAATTGATTTCTAGGAGGGAATACCATGAGTGAAGAAAAAAAAGATTCTTCTCGTCCACCGGTTCGCAATTATTTAAAGCAAATTGATGATTTTTTTGAGCAAACACCTCTTCGCAATGTAATCGCTGATTTGAATCATTTTTTCCAAAAAGGAAATCGTTTATTAACATTCCCTGTAGATTTATATGAAGTTGATGAAGAACTCGTTGTTACCGCTGAACTACCGGGTATACAAAAAGAGCAAATTCAAATTGAAATACAAACCGAATACTTAAAAGTCTCTGTAAAAGAAGAAATACTTGAAGAGGCAGAAGAACAAACATCTCATAACTATTATCGCCGAGAACGGTCTATTTCAGAAGCCGCAAGAATGATTAAATTGCCTTATTCCATTAATAAAAAAGCAGCGAAAGCTTCCTATCAAAATGGTGTGTTAGAAATTCGTGCACCGAAACTTCCACAACAGCATGACATTTTATCTATAGACTAATGTAAAAAAATAAGGGTGCTACGCACCCTTATTTTTAATCCACTAATCGCTTCATATCACGTATTATATCTTCGTACGGTGTATTACTAATACCGCTATACTTTTTCATTACTTTTCCATTTTGATCAATTAAATAAAATGATGTACCATGTATTACTTGACCGTTCTCTGGCTTATCTACAAGTGATTGGAAATTATCTTTTGAAAACTTTGTAATATCTTCTAACGAATAACCCGTCAATAAATTCCAATTACTAGTATCTTCTGTAAACTTTTGAATGAAAGCTTTCAGATTTTCTGGTTTATCAAGATCTGGATCTACACTAAACGAGACAAACTGAACGTCTAACTTCTCTTCCTTTGCCATCTTCTGTAATTTTGCCATATTAGCAGTCATTGGCGGACAAACTGTTTGACAGTTTGTGAACATAAAATCTGCAACCCATACTTTCCCTTTTAAATCTTTTGTACCAAATTGTTTTCCATCTTGATTTGTGAATTGGAAAGTTTCTAAATCCCAATTTAATGGTTTACGAAGCTTTGAGCCTGATCCACTACATCCAGCGAGTACAAATAGACAAAATACAACCATAAGACCAATTAGTTTTTGATAACGCTTCATTTATAAACCTCTTTTCTCTATCCTAAATTTAAATAGGTTATGCTCATCATAACAAAAGTTAACACTACGAGAAAATTGTTTACTGCATTTGTTCACGAAATCGTACGAATTTACGTATGATACTTCTTAATTTCAAGCGAATTACTAGACAAAATATGTTTTTTCACTATTATTTCTCTAAATCGTATTCGCAAAACAAAGCTCAATGTTAAAATTGTAAATACCTCTCCCTATTTTTTAACAATTAATTAAACATTAATCCATGTTATACACTGTATTCCTTAACAACATTTCGGTACAATACAACTACAACGATTTTAAATGAGGTGATGTTCATGGCAAAGCGCTATGAAAATATGGATAATGTCAGTACAAAAAAATCAATTCGTTCTTTTTTAAGATGGCGTAAAGAACGAAAGCTGAACAAAAAAGACTTTTCTTTTTTAGTAGAACAATCACCTGTTAAACAAAATGCATTTTTGCAAAGCAATGTTGAAAAAACGACAGTCACATGGGTGGGCCATTCTACTTTTCTTATCCAAACGAATGGATTTAATATATTAACAGATCCAGTATGGGCAAATAAATTAAAGTTAGTTCCGAGGCTTACTGAACCAGGTCTTACTATACAAGAACTACCTAAAATTGATATAGTCCTTATTTCACACGGTCATTATGATCATTTAGATTTTTCAACTCTTCGTCAGTTAAATGATGATGTTCTATATCTTGTACCTATCGGATTAAAAAAATTATTTACTCGTAAGAAATTTACGCATGTAGAAGAATATAAATGGTGGGAAAGTACGACGATTAATGAAGTTTCTTTTCACTTCGTACCTGCTCAGCACTGGACGAGAAGATCCTTATTTGACATGAATACATCTCACTGGGGTGGATGGATTATTGATAATGAAACGACTTTGGAAACCATTTATTTTTGTGGCGACAGCGGCTATTTCCAGGGTTTCAAAGAGATTGGAAAGCGCTTTTTAATTGATATTGCTCTTATGCCAATTGGCGCTTATGAACCAGAATGGTTTATGAAAGTATCTCATGTTTCCCCTGAAGAAGCAGTGCAAGCTTATTTAGATTTAAACGCGACACATTTTATTCCAATGCATTACGGAGCTTTTGCACTTGCTGATGAAACACCTCGCGAGGCAATAACAAAACTTCGAAGTAATTGGAATTTACGTATGTTACCGTGGGAACAACTGCATGTACTCTTTTTAGGCCAAACTTTTACTTATAATAGCGACACAAATAAAAAACAAGTACAAGAAAAAATCGAAACTTTACAAGTGTAATGTAACTACTTATTTTCTATATCCATCATATAATATAGAAAATCATAAAGGGTGTTTTCTATGAATGAATATTTACAGACTCGCTACATCATTAGCGGGAGCGCCTGTATAGCCCTTCTCATTTCTTACTTTCTATTCACATAAAGTGAAACTTTAATCAGTGGTGGTTGTTCATCATCCCCACTGATTATTAGCCTTCACCAATCGGGCATTTACGGACCGTTGATCTCACACCTAACTTCTTTGCTTTCGCTGAATTTTGAGGTGAGGGTCTTACTGTCCGTTAATGCGGGATAAAAAAGCTACTTGAAATATATTTTCAAGTAGCTTTTTTATTACTCTGCTAAATACATAAATCCAATTGCACCCGGACCTGTATGAGTACTAATAATAGGCGTTGTATAGAAAATTTCTGATTGAGTAAATCCACTCACTTTTTCCACAGCTGCTTTCATACTTTCAGCTAAAGGAATTGCTTTTGCATGCGGAATCGCAACAGCTTTTACAAATTTTCCTGCTGTATCTTGCTCAAATAACTTAGCTAACGTTTTTACAATTTGGCCTTGACTGCGCACTTTCGTTACAGGGTTATAAACACCGTCTTCAAGGCTAGCAATTGGCTTTATATTAAGTAGCGAACCGATAAACGCTTTTCCTTTACCGATACGTCCACCCTTCACTAAGTTTTCTAATGTATCTACCACTACATATAAACGAGTATTCTTTCTCACTTCATCTACACGTTTTAAAATTTCTTCTAGTGAGCGTCCTTCATTTGCCATTTTTGCAGCTTCTATTACTTGATATGCTAAAGCATGTGTAATAAATTGTGAATCAACAACTGTTACTTTTGTATCAGTCATCGATGCAGCACTATTTGCAGTCGCAACAGTACCACTCATTCCACTTGTCATATGGATAGAAAGTACTTCACTTCCATCTTCACCTAGCTTGTCATACATTTCTACAAATGTACCCATAGCTGGTTGTGATGTTTTTGGTAGTTCCTCTGATTTAATCATTTCTTCAATAAACTCATCAGGTTGTAAATCAACGCGATCTAAATATGTTTGTCCATTTACAGAGATTGATAATGGTAGAACATGAATGTCATACTTCTCGATTACATCTTGTGATAAATCTGCCGTTGAATCTGTTACAATTTTAATTTTTTGCATACTATCCTTCTTCCCTTTCCAATACGCTCTCCTTGTTATTATACTAGCATTCCTAATGCTTTCAACAATTTCGAACGAAATTTCATCAAATTAATTATATTTTTATACCTAAAATAAAAAGACAGAGTATTCCTGACTCTGTCCTGCTCTAATTTATGCGTTTTTTTCAAGGGTATTTGTTTTATATACATTTAAATAATCATTCCACTTCAAACATTTTTGTAAATATTCACGGAAAGAATACGAAAATCTTGGGTGCTTTTGTTTTTGAATTTTTGCAATAAATAATTGAAGACGAGACTGAATTAGAAACGATAATGGATGCTGCGCCTGTAGGACAGGGATTTCGAATATTTTAATACAATCCCCTGTTGAATGAGTGAAATAAAAACTTTTCGTAATCACAATATCAATCCTCTTTTTCATTGGATTTTGAACTTCCTCTACTTTACGCTGTAACACGTTGTTTAAAGTGGAGACTCCTTTGAATACAAAAGTATCCTTAGATGATCCCTTTAGTCCTTATGGTTAGTAGATTTATTCTCTATTCATCTCCACCTAATCCATCCCCCGTCCTAATTATCACGTGAGACGGGAATCTCGTTATCCGTAAATTGCTTAATACATTCAGTATAAACTTATAAAGGTGCAAAGTTTGTCTAAATTTTGGAGATTCTATTATTTTTTTCTTCTTTATATTGTATACGTTTATAGCCATAGTATAACAAATAATTAAAAAAGTGCCTTTATAACGAGGCACTTTTCGACTGTATTTCTTCTTCCCTTTTCTTTTTTCGCTTACTAACAATCTTTGATAAGGCAATACTAATTTCATAAATACAAATAAGCGGTACCGCAACTAAACTATGAGATAAAAAATCTGGCGGTGATATACACGAGGCAATGATAATCAATGCTACGTAAGCATACCTTCTTATTTTTATTAGAAACTCCGCCGTAAGTATGCCAATACTCGTTAAAAACATTACCACTACAGGTAATTCAAAAATCACAGCAAATGGAACTGTTAAATTAAGTACAAAATGAAAATACTTTTCTGTCGTAAACATCGTATTAAACATTTCATTACCTATCGTAGTTAAAAAATGAAATAAAAACGGCATTACAATAAAATATCCAAAACTTAAACCTGCAATAAATAATATAGACAATACCGGTATATACATTACAGTCATCTTTTGTTCATTTGGATGTAAACCTGGTTTTACAAATAACCAAATTTGTATAGCAGCAAAAGGAATTGTACAAACGATAGCAAATACTGTAGCAATCGAGAAAAAAATCCACAATACATCACTTGGACCGAGAACAGTTAATTTCATTGGTAAATCTTTTACAAGCCAAAAATAAATATCCTTCGTAAAAGTAAATCCAATAATTAAAAATAATACAAAGGATAACACTGTATAAATTACTCGTTTTCGAAGCTCAACGATATGTTCTACTACACTCATTTCCCGATCTTCCATCTCGTTCACCACACTTTACTTATCCATTACGAGGAAAATCCATTACATTTTTTCTTTCTTTTCCTTCTCTTGAAATGCGTCATCAGTCAATTCTTTCGTTGATTTTTTGAATTCTTTTAACGTTTCCCCTAAAGCCTTTCCGATTTCCGGCAATTTTTTAGGCCCAAATAATATTAGTACAGCTACTAAGATTAAAATTAACCCTGGAAAGCCAATATTTGAAAACATTTCCCCATCCCCTTTATTAGTAGATTTCTTGTCCTACTATTGCATAATTTTATTTTGTCAAAAAAGTTTGAAAACGTCAACAAATCCATCGTCTTTTGTCAAAAAAATTCAAAAATATAATCAATTATACAAATTTCATTTTCTATTGCTCTTGTGTATGATATGGTAAGGGAAATGACATATTATTTTATGATAGTAGAAAGGATTTGCATTATGACTGAAAAAATGACACGAATGACACATTTTGTGAAAGAAGAAATTGCAAATGCAATAACACATGGTATCGGTGCCATTTTAAGCATCCCTGCCTTAATTATATTAATTATTCATGCGTCTAAACATGGTACTGCATCTGCTGTTGTTGCATTTACCGTTTATGGTGTAAGCATGTTCTTACTGTACTTGTTTTCAACGTTGCTACATAGCATTCACCATCCAAAAGTAGAAAAATTATTTACTATTTTAGATCACTCAGCCATCTATTTATTAATCGCTGGCACATATACTCCTTTTCTACTCATTACACTTCGTGGACCTTTAGGTTGGACGTTACTCGCAATTATATGGACACTTGCAATTGGCGGTATTGTCTTCAAAATTTTCTTTGTACGCCGTTTTATAAAAGCATCAACTTTATGTTACATCATTATGGGCTGGCTCATAATCGTTGCTATTAAACCACTTTACGAAAATCTAACTGGACATGGTTTTTCACTACTTTTAGCAGGTGGCATTTTATATTCAGTCGGGGCAATCTTCTTCCTTTGGGAAAAGCTACCTTTCAACCATGCCATTTGGCACCTCTTCGTTTTAGGCGGTAGTGCAATGATGTTCTTCTGTGTACTCTTTTACGTCTTACCTGCAGCGTAATAAAAAAGGTTTCAGCTTGATGAAAGCTGAAACCTTTTTTATTACTTATGTAATTGTGATGCGATAACATCCTGTGTATGCTTCGTTAATTCTTTAATATCCATATTCGCATACTCTTCAGGTGTAATCGGCTTAGAAATCGTTACTGTTGCATGAGCTCGTTTCATACGATTTCCATTCGCTTCAAACATTTTATATGTACCATCTAACGTTACAGGTAAGATTGCTACACCAGATTTTACTGCTAGGTGAAAACTACCAGCTTTAAACTCTCCAATTTCGCCACCCTTACTTCTCGTTCCTTCAGGGAAAATTACGATAGAATGTCCATTCTTTAATAGTTCAATTCCATCTTTAATCGCTTGAAGAGATTGACGACGATCATTACGAACCATAAATACACAATTCATAAGTTCCATCCAAGTTGGTACAACTGGAAACTTCTTAATCTCTGCCTTTGAAACGAATCCAATTGGTTTATTTAAGTAACCTAGTAAAACAGGAATATCCATATTACTTTGATGATTACTTACAACTAGTACCGGCTTGTCTTTCGGAACATTTTCAAGCCCTTTTACTTCTACTGCCCCACCAGCAACACGTACCATTTTTTTACCAAACCAATTTGTCGTTTTATACACAGCACTATCTTTTTCTTGCGGTGACATCGTATTTACTTGTTTTTTAAGACGCCACATTCTCGGTGTAATCGCAATTACAATTAAAATTAAATAAAAGATTTTAAAAAACGTTTGAATCATACAGAACCCCCACCTATTATCATTCCGACCTTCATTATACTAGACAAACGAAGGAAAAAGAAGAAAAAATGTCCAAACAACAAGTGTTTGGACATTTTTAAGTATTCTATATTAGAAACGTTTTGCTAATTCACGTGCGTTAGCAATTGCTGCTTCTTTAATTTCTTGTGCTTTTTCAGGATTAGCATTCATACCTTCAACTGCAATATATTCAGTTTCATTTACACCGATGAATCCTAATACTGTTTTCAAGTGATTACGACCGAAGTCTACAGCTGCGTATGCTCCTTCAGAATAAACGCCACCTGTTGCTTGAATGTGAAGTGCTTTTTTGCCTTCTAATAAGCCAACTGGACCATTTTCAGTATATTTGAATGTTTTACCTGCGATTGCTAAGTTATCTAAGTATGCTTTTACTACTGGTGGATAGCTAAAGTTCCACATTGGAGTTACGAATACATAACGATCTGCATGCATAAATGTTTCTAAGTTTGTGTTCATTGCTGCAACTTTTTGTTGTTGAACTTCTGTTAAAGTTTCAAAGCCTTCACCTGCTGCAAATTTACCCCAAGCAGCAAATACATCTGCATCAATTGCTGGTACAGTCGTATTGAATAAATCAACTGTTACAACTTCGTCTTGTGGATGCTCGTTTTTATAAGCTTCGATGAAAGCTTCTCCTACTGCCATTCCGAAAGAACCTTCTGCTGAATTTGGATTTGCTGTGATAAATAGTACTTTTGTCATTGTATTCTCTCCCTTTAATTTTATCTTTAATTTGAGATTTATAATTCGAAAGTAAATAACTTACCTTATGTAAGTATAATACAAAATCTCTCGCTTCATGTCAATAAAAAATAGCTACTTTTTTTTCGTAAGTTAATAAGTTGTTTTGTAATCTATAAATTATATATTTCCATTTAAAATGTTAACTAAATAAAAAACTACCTCCATATTTCATGGAGATAGTCCTTCATCAACCTTTATTTTTGAAAAATATGTTTCACTTTTTCAGCTGGAATGTTACTTCCACCTCTACCTTTTACATCTTCAATCATCATTGTAATGACCATATCAGGTGCATTTAAATCAAATGCAGCGAACCAGCCTAGTTCTTTTCCTTCGGCCTCTTTAGATACTTTTAATTCCGCTGTACCTGTTTTTCCAGCAAGGGTCATACCATCAATTTTAGCAATTTTCCCTGTACCATCCGGATCATTAATTACTTTAGTCATAGCAGTTTTTAATATATCCTGATTTCCTTTTGAAATGACATTTTCCTTCCAAGCTTTTGGTTGTTTATCTGTTTTAATGATATATGGTGACGGAATTGTTCCATCATTTACAATTGGCGCATATGTTAAAGCTAGATGAAGAGGAGTCATTAACACTTGTCCTTGACCATATCCTGTATCTGCCATTTGAATATCATTTTTAATACCATCATTTGCGATTTTAGAAGCTGGGAATCCATATTCAATTGGTAATTTCTCATCGAATCCGAATTTTTTCGCTTCACTCATAAATTTATCTTTTCCGATTTTCAAAGCTTCTTGTGCGAAGTAAATATTATCCGAATATTTCATTGCCTTATCCAAATCAATCGGATTTGCATCTTTCACACGTGTTACGTAATAATTGCCCCAAGAAGAATCTTTTGTCCATTTCAATCCTTCAATTTTCAATTCTTCTTTTGGATCAATCGTTTTCGTTTCAAGACCGATTGCAGCTGTAATTGGCTTAAATACAGAACCTGGTACCGATAATTGTGTAAATCGGTTCGTCATCGGTTTTTTCGGATCATTATTCCAAGCTTCACGTTGTGCTTTCGATGTTCCTCGTGCAATTAAATTAGGATCATATGCTGGACTACTTACGAGTGCAATTGTTTCTCCACTTTTCGGATTAATTGCCGCACTTGAACCAGCTTCGCCCTTCATTTCATTATACGTTTTTTCTTGAACAGCACTATCGATAGTTAAAGTTACATTTTCTCCATCAACAGCTTCTGTTTTTGCTAAATTTTTAATTTCTTTTCCTTGTGCATCTTCTACAAAGACACGGCCACCTTTTTTACCGCGTAGCTTTTCTTCCAATACTTGCTCTAATCCAGCTTTACCAACTGGCTCATCAGCTTGGTAGCCTTTCTTTTGTAGCGTTTTTAAATCTTCAGCATTTATCTTTCCGATATAACCAGTTAGATGAGCTGCCGCTTCCCCTAACGGATATGTACGAACATTTACAGGTTTTGTTGCAACACCAGGTAAATCAATATACGTATTTTGCGTTGCCCCTTCAGGTAAAATTCCAATTGGTACAAGATACCCTGGTTTTACCCATTTAGCAGTTAGTTTTTGATCAATTTCTTCTACAGACATATTTAACAACTTAGCTACTGCTTCTTTCGTTTGCGGAGCAGTTTCATCTAATTTTTCTGGAACGATTCCGATCTCAGAAGCTTTCCCATTCGTCGCAAGACCTTTTCCATTACGATCGTATATTTCACCACGTTTTGGCTCCGTCGTTTGCATACGCACTTTACTATCTTTTGTCATGCCAGGGAAAATGAAATCAGGTGTCCAATCTATTTTCCAAGATTCTTTATCTCCATCTTTTTCTTTCACCATTTTTGCTTCATGACCAAAAGTGATTTTACCACCAACTGTATCCATGCTTACTTTAAAAGGAACAGGGCCTTCATCTTTTTTATCTTCTTTTACTTCCCCTGTTTCTACCTTTAAGTCTTTCACTTCAATACCAGAATAAATTTTTTCATATTTCTCAGTAAACTCTTTCTTGGAAATATCTTTTTTTGCATTTTCTGATAATTGATCGTACATATCTGCAAATTTTTGTTTATTCCATGATTTCACATATGTATCAAACGCTTCTTGTGGTTTTTCTTCTTTACCACATCCAACTAACATGAATGTTAAGCAAAGAAAAAGAATCCCCCATATTTTTCTCAACTGATTCTCCTCCTCTTTCTATATTAATACTTTTGAAAATTTTAGCATTTTTCACATGCTACCTTTCATTATAGCACTATTGAATACCATCTATAAACTTACATTTATAAATACAAATAAAAAAAATTGATGCGAATACTCACATCAATTTTTATTATTATTGTTGTTTCTCGTATACATGGTAATAATACGTATACGGATTTTTTTCATCCGTTAAACCTTTTTCTACAAAAATCTCTTTCCAATTTGTCATATCCATTTCTGGGAAGAATGTGTCTCCTTCAAATGCGTGGTGGATTTTTGTTATATATAACTTGTCTACATACGGTAAAAAGAGATCATAAATTTGCGCTCCGCCAAAAATAAAAATCTCTTCTTCATTTTTACATAGTTCAAACACTTCTTCTACAGTATGAGCTACTTCGCAGCCTTCTACATGATACCCTTCATTACGAGTTACAATAATATTACGTCTTCCAGGCAATGGTCTACCAATTGCTTCATAGTTCTTTCTCCCCATAATAAGTGGGTGACCCATCGTTGTTTTCTTTACATACTGTAATTCACTCGGTAAACGCCAAGGTAAGTTATTATCTTTACCAATTACTCTATTCTCGTCCATTGCGACCATAAATGAAACAATCATCTTGTCATCTCCTCTACAATTACACTGCAACCGGTGCTTTAATCGCTGGGTGTGGATCATATCCTTCAATCGTTAAATCTTCCATCTCAAAATCAAACACAGATTTCACATCTGGATTTAATGTAAGTTTCGGGAACGGACGTGGTTCACGTGCCAATTGTTTTTCTACTTGTTCAAAATGATTCGTATAAATATGCGCATCTCCAATTGTATGAACAAATTCTCCTACTTCAAGACCACATTCATGTGCAATTAAATGTGTTAGTAGTGAATAACTTGCGATGTTAAATGGAATTCCAAGGAAGATGTCGCCACTTCTTTGATATAGCTGACAAGAAAGTTTTCCGTCCGCTACATAAAACTGGGATAGCGTATGACAAGGCGGTAATGCCATACTCGGTACGTCTTCAGGATTCCAAGCAGAAACGATTAAGCGACGTGAATCTGGCGTTTTTTTAATCATTTCAATTACATCTTTTAGTTGATCCAGTGTTTCACCAGCCGTCGTTTTCCAAGCACGCCATTGCTTGCCATATACGTCTCCTAAGTAGCCATATTTATTCGAAAAATCATCATCTTCTAAAACATTCTTTTTAAATAGGTCCATTTGCTCATCATATTGCACTTTAAATTCCTCATCTTGTTGTGAGCGAAGACCGAAATCTGTCATATCAGGCCCAGTATACTCGTCACTTTCTACCCAGCTCTTAAATGCCCATTCATTCCAAATGTTATTATTATGCTGCAATAAATAGCGAATGTTTGTATCACCTTTCATAAACCAAAGTAGTTCACTTGCTACAAGGCGAAATGGTACTCTCTTTGTGGTTAATAAAGGAAATCCTTTACTCAGATCAAAACGCATTTGATATCCAAATACAGATACAGTTCCTGTCCCTGTACGATCTTCTTTCTTCGTACCGTGCTCCATTACATGGCGGCATAAATTTAAGTATTCATATTCAGCATGTTTCATATGTAGAAAAACCTTCTTTCAATCTTATATGAAATTTATCATAACATGAAAAACAACAAATTTAATAATCTTGATAAATAAAAATTATTTTCAGTAATTCTTACAAAATTATTAACTTTCCATATTTAAAAAGGTTTTCATTTTCTATTACCGAAAGTATAGTGCGGTAGGACAAAATTTAAATTTGGAGGTTAGAATTATGTCTAAAATTGAAACTCCTGTTATGACTTCGTTACAAACTACGGTTGAAAAAATGATGAAGGATTTAAAAGTTCCTGGTGCTGCTGTAGCTGTTATAAAAGACGGTGAAGTTATTCTTTCAGAAGGTTTCGGCTATCGAAATATAGAAACAAAAGAGGCTGTTACACCGAGCACCCGGTTCGCAATCGGTTCCTCAACGAAAGCTTTTGGCACACTTTCATTAAGCTTGTTAGCACAGCAAAAAAAGTTTAATTGGGATACTCCTGTCCAGTCTTATATACCTAACTTCTCTTTATGTGAACTACTTGCTACCTCACAAGTTACAGGACGGGATTTAGCCTCTCACCGCACTGGAGTGAGTCGTCATGATGCTCTTTGGTACAGCTCTTCCTTATCTCGAAAAGATCTCGTTGAAAAAATAAAACATTTACCACTTGATGCACCGTTCCGAACAGCATTTTTATATAACAACTTAATGTATGCGACAATTAGCTGCATTGTTGAAAACATTACAAATCAAACGTGGGAGCAATACGCTACAGAACATATTTTAGAACCTTTAAATATGAGGCATACAAACTTCTCTGTTACAGATTCACAAATTACAGAGGATTATGCTTTACCTTACATTGAAAAAGACGGTGAAATAAAAGAAGTTCCATTCCGTAACATCGATACAGTTGGCGCTGCTGGGTGTATTAATTCTACAATTGAAGATATGGTAAATTGGGTACTTCTTCACTTAAACAAAGGAAAGTTTGGAGATCATGAATTAATCTCCTCTGAATTATTACAACAAATGTATACACCACACAATTCAATTCCAGATCAACCAGTTCTATCACTCCCTGAATCTCCATTAAATAGTTACGGCCTCGGTTGGTTTATTAGCGCTTATCGTGGTAACAAAGTGATTCATCATGGCGGTAATATTGATGGATTTTCGGCACTTGTTTCATTCATGCCAAAAGAAAATGTAGGTCTTGTCATTTTAACGAATGCTGGAGGCACATTACTTCCTACTTATCTTGCTAACCAAATTTATGACGAGCTACTTGAATTAGAAGGCATCGATTGGCATAAACGTGCTGTAGAAGATACTGAAAAAATGAAGGAAATGATGAAAGAAGCAACTGAATCCCTTCCTGAGCAAATTAAAGGGACTACACCTTCTCACAAATTAGAGGATTATACTGGTACTTTCGAACATCCTGCATACGGAACATTACAAGTATACAAGCGAGATGATTCATTATTTGTGCAATTCATGGAAATGGACATTCAATTAACACATCATCATTACGACGTCTTCTCTGCAAAAGTTGACTTATTCCGAATGAAAATGAGTTTATTATTCGCTTATGAAATGAGTGTGAGTGGTGAATTTCCATCCCTTCAGTTACATGTGCCAGCTACGTTAAGTACTCAGTCGCTTATATTTAAGAAAATTAAATAAGTATTTTGATGGTAAAAAATAAAGATAGGTGCGAATTACACCTATCTTTTCTATTTCATATCAATCTTATCTGATTGAAACCAAATCGGCTTCGATAACTCAAAGTTATTATGATCCTCTAAAACTATAGTAAGACGCTCTAACATATCATCTAACATATGCGGTGCTGCTCGTAATGTCCAGACAACTGATGAGAAAACTGTCATGCCGACGTACACCGCATATAATTTCCAGAACTCCTCTGGTATTCTCCTATTAAAGTATCCTTCTATTTGTCCGATTGAATACGGAATACTAATGTCTCTTGCAAATAGTGCAATTTTTACAAAATCATGAAGTGGGTCGCCCCAGTCATAACCATTAAAATCAACAACACCTACATATTTCCCATCCCGCACAATTATATTTTCTAAATGAAAATCATCGTGTTGAAATCGATTTGGGCGGTTTTGTACATACATTTCATTTTCATCTATAAACTTAATGATTTTATCATCATTTTTTATTTTTATTCCGCATGTTTTGTATGCCTCTAAATATTTTCGATGTTTTTTCATGGCTCTTTCATACCATGGAAGTATACCCTTAGGAGCTTCATATGTATGCATTTTTGCTAAATCTTTTCCTGCTTCTATACCAATATCATATTGTTCTTTTAGTGTATATGTAGGCAACAATTTTTTCGCATCTTCTCCTTCTATATACGAAAAAACACCGTAGCATAAACCTTCTTCTTCCAACAAACCCATTTCAATTGGCCTTTGTGCTTGCACACTACGTTTTTGCATTTCATTTAAAATTTGAAACTCTATTTTCTTTCTTTCAAACTCTTTTATATCGCCTGTCCGTAACAAATACTTTTCATCTTTAATAGTCGTAATGATATATTTTTTATCAGGTGAGAAACCTTTAGAAATTTCTTCAATATTTGCTGCATCCTTTACTATTTGTATATTGTTTTGCCGTGCTGCAATTGTCTTCATGTTTATTCCCCTTACATTTCTACATTTGGTGTATACGCTACTTCTATAATAAATCCATTCGGATCGTAAAAATCAACCGTATAGTATCCGTCCGAATAATGATTCATTTCTATCGGACCACGTATTACCTTCACTTTTGTACTAGCAAGAAAATCTGCTACTTCATCAACTATTTCTCTACGAGTAGCTTGATAACAAATATGTCTAGGCCCTAAAGTCCTTACAATTTCCCCGCCCACCTCTTTAAAATATATTTCACTTTCTCCCGTACTATATGCTACTTCATTTAACTTTCTCCATCCAATTATCGAAAACAATTTATCATAAAAAGAAATAGACTCCTCTAAATTCGCGACCCAAAATTCAATATGATGAATACCTGCTCGAAGTGTATTCATATTAAGAATGTGCCCCTTGTACGACTTGTACAATTTCCATAGGCGTATGAACCATATAATCTGGTGCATCTTTTTCTACTGTTTCAATGACATCATATCCCCAAGATACCCAAATTACGTTCACACCAGCCTTTTTACACGCTGCTACATCTCGCTGTTCATCACCGACATATAACATTTCTTGCTCTGTTATTTTTTTTGATTTTAAAAACCTTTTTATCATTTTGTCTTTACCGAACAAATTTTTAGAACAATACACTTCTTGAATATTTTCGATACCATTATTATGTAAAAACGCTCGAATATGCTCTTCTGAGTTAGAGGATATGACGGCAATCCCGTAGCCTTTTTTATGTAATTCATCTAATACATCCTTCATCCCATGGAACAAAACGAGATCTTTTATAGCTGGTTGATATAATTTATAAAACTCTAACGCTAATATCGGTAGTTTATACAGTGGTACATCGAGTTTTTTACATCTCTCGGGCATCGTTAATTTACGTAAATGCTCAATTTCTTCTTCCCTTACTGTTTTATAACCATGCTTTTCAGCTATTTGATTATAGATCGGTACAAATATATTTTGTGAATCTACTAATGTGCCATCAAAGTCAAAAACAATATATTTTTGCATTTCCATACTCCCTTTTCTTCTTTTTTCCTAAACATATGTTATTCAACAACATAGTTGTCTTACCCTTTTATCAACAAAAAAAGAACAAGATTTTCTCTTGTTCTTTTTAAGAAAGCCATTTTGGCGGTACATTCGTATTCCAATAAATATTTCCTAGTTCATGATGTCCAGAGTATCCATCATCAAAACGATGATAATGGAAATTGAAATAATAACCATCTTGCGGTGGATGATCTCTTCTTACATGAAATCGTAGTAAGTCATTTCCAGATTTCGTATCGTAAACGTGAAAAATCTTTTCATTATTTCCACCAGCGGGTTTCTGAGAAATCGATAATGATTGCAACGACTCCTCTGGAACATCATTTGCAAGCTCAGCAATTGCCTCTTCAATTTTCGGTAATATTACATCTTTAAACTCATCTTCAATTACTGGACCAATTTTAGTTCCAAACTTTTGCATCGACTGCTTCTCTGCTTCTTGCATTGCATAAGTAATAAAAGTATCGGTGGTTAACCTGTCATTCGTTTCTTCATATGTATAGGACGTACTCTCCAAATTTTGTTGCCCAGCTGTACTCGTAGGCTTGTCCGCAGCTTTGGCATTATCAAGCAATATGGAAGGAGGCGTCACTAAACCAAATGTAAATACGGTAATTAATGCGACTAAGGTTTTTCTAAACCAATTTGGCATTTATGTTCCCTCCCCTTTCACTCATTATATTTTATCCCGCATTAACGGGTAAGCAAGACCCCCACCACCTCAAAATTCAGTGAAGGCAAAAAAGTTAGGCAGGGGATCAACTGCCCGTAAAAGCCCGATTGGTGAAGGCTAATAATCAGTGGGGGATGAAGAAAACCCCCCACTGATTAAAGTTTCACTTTATATAACGGTTGTTTCTTCTATTATACAAAATGATTGTAATTTTTGCACTTTACAATTTTGTTAACGTTCACATATTTTTCACTTGAATATGAAATTGTAAGATTTCATACAATAAAATACAACAACAATAAGGAGGCGACCAAATGACTTTAGATGTCATGTATTCCGCCGCAAGCATACTCGTTTTAGTATATTTTATTTATCAATGTGTGACAGATTAGAAAAAGAGCCATTTTCGGCTCTTTTTCTATGGTAAAAATACAATCCAACCAATCCATACTATAAAAATAATCCCGGCAATTACAGCTGGTAATAAATAAAAATGAAGAAGTATAACTATTTATATATCATTATAAAATATTTATTTTCATAGCAGGAAAAAACATTTTTTAACAGAATATTAAATGTTTGATTACATTTTATTGGAGTGAATAATATGTCTTTTCAAATTCGTGAAGCGACGATAGATGATATAGATGCACTTTGTTCTTTAACGAAAGAATTAAAAGGTTCCTCTATTTCCTATGAAGATATGAACAACCGCTTGCAATTCGTACAAATGAGTCCTTTTGATTTTTTATATGTTTATGTGGAAGAAGAAACTATATTTGGATTACTCGGGTTTCGTATACGCGAAAATTTAGAAGATGTAACTCGTTATGGAGAAATTTCAATTATTAGCGTCGATTCTACAATACGGCGGAAAGGCATTGGACAAGTGTTAATGGATTATGCAGAACAATTAGCAAAGAAGCATCATTGCATTGGAACATGGCTAGTTAGTGGAACAAAAAGAGTAGAAGCACATCCTTTTTACAAAAAATTAGGTTATGAAGTAAATGGATATCGATTTGTAAAACATTTTTAAACTACTTTTTACTTGAAGGGACTATAAATATGACAAACATTAAAGCAATTTTCATTGATCGTGACGGTACAATTGGCGGCGACACTACAATACATTACCCTGGTTCTTTTACATTATTCCCCTTTACAAAAGCAGCTCTGCAAAAAATAAAAGCTCAAAATATAAAAATTTTCTCTTTCACAAATCAACCAGGTATCGCGGATGGAATAGCGACTGTAGCTGATTTTGTACAAGAATTAAAAGATTTCGGTTTTGATGATATTTACGTTTGTCCTCACAAACATGGTGATGGTTGTGAATGCCGTAAACCAAGTACAGGCATGCTTCTAAAAGCAGCGGAAAAACATGGGCTTGATTTAACACAATGTGCTGTAGTTGGTGATCGTTGGACTGATATTGTGGCAGGTGAAAAAGTGAATGCGACAACAATATTAGTACGAACAGGCGCTGGATACGATGCTTTACATACGTACCGAGACAGGTGGGCACATATTGAGCCAAACTACATTGCAGAAAACTTTGAAGATGCAACAAACTGGATATTAAATCAACTATAATACAATTTAAAAGAGACGTTTTCATTTTGAAAACGTCTCTTTTAATCTTACATTTTTTAAAATGTTAATTCATAATGGAAATAACGATTATCTCTTAAATAACCATTTTCAGCGTATAATCGCTGTGCTGATAAATTATCAATCTCTGTTTGTAATTTTACACCTTTTGCGCCATTTTCTAATGCGAATTTTTTAGCAGCTTCTAATAATTTTTTACCTGTTCCAGTTCCGCGCTTCGCGGCTTGTACAAACAGATCATTTAAAATCCATAATTCTTTCATTGAAATGGAAGAAAATGATGGATATAGTTGCGTGAATCCAATATATTCACCGTCTTCAACTGCTACGAAAATAACGGATTCTTTTCTCTCGATACGATTTTGTAAAAATACTTTTGCACCATCTAAATCGGAATCTTGTCGGTAAAACATACGATAGTTATTAAAAACTGATGCTAGTCCATCTAAATCTGCAATTGTTGCCTCATATATTCTCATTTTACTCCATTCCCCTTCCAATACTGTCTCATTATATCCGTTACCCATTTAGGCTGTAGAATTTCTTCTTTCGGCATAAATTCTTTCATTACCGGCTTTATATCCAATATAGGGGTGCCATCAATAGCATCTAATCCCTCAACAATAATTGATTTACCGTCTCTTTTTATCACTTTTACAATTGTTACACCTAAGCGATTCGGGCGATTTTTCCCGCGCTGTGCAAAAATGCCTACTTTAGGATAATCATTATTATTTCTAGGATGTCTAGCAACATATTGAATTTGTTCATCCGTTACTTTATGAAAATAAAAAACAACTTCAATATGAGAAAATTCTTCAATCCCTTGTATACTTTCCTCTGTATACAATTCAGTTAAAGTAATACAGGATCTTACTTCTCCCCATTCGTCATCTTTTATTTCCTTTCTTTCATTATGTACAAATGCGATTGGTTGAACTGAAAACATACGCATCCCCCTTAAATGTAACCACTTACATTATAAAATATTTTCTGAATGTTTTCCACATACACGAACTAAGTTTACATAATATAATTATAATCTATTTTCTAAAGCCACATTTACTGCTTCCATTGCATGTATAAAAGTTGTATCAAATATCGGAACTAATACATCTTCCTGCTTTATTAATAATCCTATTTCTGTACAACCTAAAATTATTCCCTGTGCTCCTTTTTGCACTAGCTCTTCTATGACTCTTTTATAATATTCTCTAGATTGCGATGTTATTTTTCCTAAACATAATTCTGTATAAATTATTTCATTTAATTTTTCTCTATTTTTTTCTACTGGCACTATTACTTTTATATTATTCTCTTCTATACGTGACTTATAGAAATCTTGCTCCATTGTATATTTCGTTCCAAGTAGACCAATCGTTTGAATACCTTTTCTTTTAATTTCTTTTGCAGTAGTATCAGCAATATGTAATACGGGGATGTTAATATTCTCTTTTATTTTCTCCACTACTTTATGCATTGTATTTGTGCAAATGATTATAAAATCTGCTCCTCCCTTCTGCAATGAATACGCCGCATTCCCTAATACTTCTCCTGCTCCATCCCAATCCCCGTTAGACTGGAATCGTTCAATCTCTTCAAAATCCACACTATTAATCAAACATTTTGCTGAGTGTAATCCCCCTAATCTACTTTTTATCTCTTCATTTAAAATTCGATAATATTCCGAAGTCGATTCCCAACTCATACCACCTATAAGCCCTATCGTTTTCATATATAACACACCTACCTAAACTTTTTTCTAAACTAATAACAATGTTTTATTATGTATATTATACACAATAAAACAAGACTTTAAGTTTATAATATAAAGTCTTGTTTTAACTATTTCCAAGGAAATTTTATGTGAATATTCTGAAATTAATTCCCTAATGTTTTTATAGAATCTTCATATTGATAATTAAAACATTGTCGATACAACTGTTTAATTTCATTATAAGAAGGAACTCGCGGATTATTTCCTGGGCTACCACTTTCAATTGCATCCGAGGCCATTTTTGAAATAGCATTTTCAAATTCAACCTCACCGATTCCGTATTCTTTTAAATTTGGAATACGAAGATCAAAACAAAGTTTTTTTATTTCCCTCAGCGTATAATCGGCTACTTCTTCATCACAATAGGAATACATATCTTTATTTAAACAACATCCAATTTCCGCTAGTCTTTTTGTTGCACTCACTTTTGTATATTCTAAAACTGTAGGTAATAGTATTGCATTTGATATACCATGTGGTACATGAAATAACGCCCCTACTGGTCTTGACATTGCATGAACTAATGTAACAGATGCATTTGAGAATGCAATTCCAGCTTGTAATGAAGCGATCATCATTGCTTCCCTTGCTTCCATATTACCTCCATCTTCATATACAATACGTAAATATTTCATAATACTTTCAATAGCCGAAAGAGCAAGTACATCTGTAAGTGGTTGAGAAAATTTAGAAATATATGCTTCAATTGCATGGCATAATGCATCTATACCTGTCGCTGCCGTAATATGAGGTGGTACCGAACTTGTTAATATCGGGTCAATAATCGCTACTTGCGGGGTAAAACTCGGATGCTTCATCATCATTTTTACATCTGTTTTTTTATTCGTAATTACTGCTACACTTGTTACTTCTGACCCAGTACCTGAAGTTGTTGGAATTGCAATGAGTGGTAGTGGATCATTTTCTATTTCAACATCTTTTTGGACGTAATATTCAATTGCTCCACCATTAGTATATAACACCGCTACTGCTTTCGCAGCATCAATACAACTTCCACCACCAATACCGATAATAAAATCACACTTTCCTTCTTTACAAATCGTTAACGCTTCTAATACGTGTAAATTTGTAGGCTCAGCATTCACTTTATTATATGTAATAACAGTAATCCCTTTCTTATTTAGCTGTTTTATGCACCTTTCAACATACCCTAATTTCTCCATAATTGTATCAGTAACTATAAAAGCTCTTTTCCCAAACTTCTTTGATTGTTCCCCCAGCTTTTCAATCGAATTTCTTCCATATAGTACAGACTTCGGCATACGAAACTCAGCAACTTCTTGCAAATACTCCACCCCTTCTTACCCTTATTAATGTTTAGTTTATAAAATATCAACTAAATAAACCTTTACAATTCATATAGTATCTATTTTTAATAAATTCCTGTAATAGTATAGAATGCGATAACTAAAAACACAGCAAGCGTTTTCAAAACTGTAATAGCAAATATATCTTTATATGACTGTTTATGTGTTAAACCTGTTACTGTAAGAATAGTAATAATAGCCCCGTTATGTGGTAATGTATCCATTCCTCCTGATGCCATTGATACGATACGGTGCATAACTTCTAATGGAATATCAAATTGATTGGCTGCTGCAATAAATTTATCCCCCATCGCACTTAAAACAATCCCCATTCCTCCTGATGCAGAACCTGTAATACCGGCTAAAATATTCGTCGTTACCGCTCCATTCACTAAAGGATTTGTGAACGTTGCAGAAATGCCATCTCTCATAATTGCAAAACCTGGAAGTGCTGCAATGACACCACCGAAACCAAATTCTGCTCCAGTGTTCATTGTTGCAAGTAGTGCTCCACCAATACTTGTATTCAGTCCAGCTTGAAATCCTGTTACTACCCGTCTCCAGTATAATAAAAGAGTTGTTAAAATTCCTATTATAAGTGCCAATTCTACAGACCATATTCCAACTACCGCACTCAATTCTACTTTTCCAAATGCTTTCATACCAATTGCTGAAAAGTCAAAACCGTTCGGATACCACTTCGGTATCATAATAGTAAACACTTTATTCATTACACCTACTAAAATAAGTGGTATAAAAGCAATAAGTTGTTGTGCCCTCGTAATTTCTAAACTATTTAACAGCGGTATTTCTTTCTGCTCTAATTCCAAAGATGCTGCCATTTCAGTATTACCATCGTTAAAACCAAAATATCCTTCACCTGCCGCTTTTGCCTTCTTACGCCTACTCTCTAAATATAATAAACCTAACGTGAGTACAAAAATTGCCCCTACAATACCAAGTATCGGTGCAGCATAAATATCCGTTTTAAAAAATGTTGTAGGTATTACATTTTGAATTTGTGGTGATCCAGGGAGCGCATCCATTGTAAATGTTACTGCTCCAAGGACAATTGTTCCAGGTATTAAGCGTTTTGGAATATTAGCTTGTCGAAAAAGCTTAGCTGCAAACGGAAATATAGCAAATACCACTACATATACACTAACACCACTATATGTTAAAATAGCACCCATTAAAACAATCGCTAAAATTGTACGTTTTTCTCCAACCAACTCTACAATCGTCTTTGCAATAGAATCAGCAATTCCTGACATTTCTACTACTTTCCCAAAAATTGCTCCAAGTAAAAACACCGGGAAATATAGTTTAATAAACCCTACCATTTTCTCCATAAAAATATTAGAAAAGAAAGGTAATACAAAACTAGGTTCTGTCAAAAATACCGCAAATAATGCAAAAATTGGTGCAAATAAAATAACAGAAAACCCTCTATAGGCTACAAACATAAGTAAGCTAAGTGCTAATAATATAATAACTAGCTCCAATTATACCTCTCCTTTAAACTGAAAATTCAATCTTTTTTGATAAACTTCTACTAATCTTTCATTTCTGACATCCCTCCTCTAATTCATACAAATTTTTCATACTAAAATGTCTAATTATACATATTCGATTACATATGAAAAATCCCTTTAAACAAAAACGATTTCATCGTCATACGTTATAAAGGGATTGTTAGTCTCTATTTTTATTTTTTTATTAAACTATTTTCTATACAAAAATGGTGTAGTTCTTCTATATCCTTCGCTATATGGGTCGAACTAACTTCAATCAACTCATTTTCACTACCATAGCCATATAAAACGCCAATTGAAGCAATTCCATTATGATTTGCACCTATTATATCGTGCTTTCTATCTCCAATCATAACAACTTCCTCTTTATTAAGTCCTTCATTCTGAAGTAAAATATGTGCAATTATTTCTTCTTTTTTTATTCTTGTTCCATTTAAATTACTTCCAATGATATCTTCAAAATAATTCGTTAGTTGAAAATGCTCTATTACTTGTCTAGCAAAGATAGTAGGCTTTGAAGTAGCTATAAATAAACGATTTCCGTTATCTTTTAATTGTTTTAGGAGATTTGGAATACCCTCGTATACACTATTCTCCAACAACCCACGTTGCTTTAAATATTCCCTGAAATAAAAAACAGCTCGTTCAACTTCTCCTTCATTCATATTATATCTCTCTACGAATGATTGCTGAATAGGAGGACCAATAAATGAATCTAACTCACTTACATGTAATTCTTCAATTCCAACCTTTTCTAACGCGTACAAAACTGAATTTACAATCCCCTTTTTAGGATCCGTTACTGTTCCATCTAAATCAAATAAAAATGTTGTATACATATTTAATCCCCCACTCATCCTACTTTACATGTAATACTAAAGGTTTTTTTACTACTCTACCTCTACTATACTACCATTATTTGTTTTTTCAAAAAAATCACTTTTTCTATGTTACATAGTTTCGGTTACATTAGACGGATAGATATGATAAAGTAAGAAAGTTACAATTAATTCAATAGAAACTGGTGAAACAAATGTCAATTACGTTAATTTTTATAATGGCTTTCACAATTGTCATCCACGCAGTCGAAACTAGTTCTTATAGTATTCGATTAGCTGGTGTTCGTTTAAAAAAGATTGTCGTTGCCTTATCTGTCGTAGGAATGGTATTACTTATTTCAAGAACTTCAAATTTACTACAAGCCTTTTTAATTGGCGGGATTGTCGATGAAGCAAAACGAGATGCTTCTATTAATTTAGAGCATACTATACGACTTGTACTATTATCTGCTTCCATAGGTACATTACTTGCGATTATTCTTTATCCAACTTTGACAAAACTATTTGGATATGTCATTCAAAACTTTGAAACAGATGGTTCTTTCATTCGAATGATGAAAACAAATAACATTCAAAAATTAAAGTACACAAAAAAATATGTGCGCTTTCCAAGATTTGAAATGATTCATAGATTGCGTATCGGTGGTATTCCAAAGCGTATTATGCTTATTAACATGTTTGCTACTGCAATTTATACAGCAGGTGTTCTTTCTGCCCTTTATGCTTCTTTTCTAAATCCAGATTACGCAACAAATGCAAGTACAGCTTCTGGCCTTGTGAATGGTTTTGCTACTATTTTATTAACAGTATTGCTCGATCCACGCATTGCTCTATTAACAGAGCGTGCTTTACAATCAGAAAATGGTGCTGAATCTATGAGTAAAATGTATGGTTGGTTAATGATATCTAGACTTCTCGGTACTTTACTCGCACAACTGTTGTTCGTACCAGGTGCTTACTGGATTTTATGGATTATTGAACTGATGCATTAATTTACTAGGAAGGTGAATTTATCAATGAAGATACAAACAGAACAAGATGTAATTCGCTTAATAGAAAACGACAAATGGATGATGAACGTATTACACATAGCAAAATCACTAGAGCTACCTGATTGGTGGATTTGCGCCGGTTTTGTTCGTTCTAAACTTTGGGATACTTTGCATAACTACGAAGTAAGAACTGCTACACCGGACGTTGATGTCATCTATTTTGATCCATTACATAAAGACGAGACATATGAACAATCCGTAGTGAAAACACTAACAAATATGGATGCTTCTATACCTTGGTCGGTTAAAAATCAAGCTCGTATGCATGTGGTGAACAACATGCCACCATATTCTTCTTCTGTTGATGCTATTTCTAAATTCCCTGAAACAGCAACGGCTTTAGGGGTTACATTAGACGAAAAAAACAATGTTATATTAACAGCTCCGTGCGGTATTGAAGATGTTCTTTCATTACAAGTGAGACCAACAGCTCATTTTCTCGAATCAAAAGGACGTATACATATGTACAAAAACAGAGTTATTAAAAAGAATTGGCAAAGTAAATGGCCTAACATAACAATCACATATCCAGAAATTTAGAATGGGTGCTTCTCATTAATAGAAGCACCCTTTTCTTCATTTCAAAAAATACATGACTGTTTCTGCGAATCTATCTGCTTCCTCATAATGAGGTGAATGACCGCTCTCTTCAAATGCAATATACTTGCCGTTTCGAGCATCTTTATTAAATATTTCAATTTGTTTTTCACACGTTACTACATCATGTTTTCCTACAAGTAATAACATTGGATTTTGTACATCTTTTATTTTGGATAATAATGATGTATGACATGCGCCTTCTAATTTTAATCTATCAAAATGAATCTTGGAGCGTTTTGAAAATATTTCCCACTCTTGATCACTGTATAAACTCTCATCTGTCCTATCTTCCTTATTATTGTAAATCTCCATTCTTTTTTCTTCTAATTCATCGCTTAATCTTATATAAGCTTCAAGCAACTCTTCGGAACTAGCATTGCTAGATGAATAAGCGATGGACTCTTCTGCTATTTCTTCTTTTCCATACTTTTTTAATAAATCCCCTGTCTTTTGTAACAAAGCTCTACTTGTTAATGCAAAATCGAAAGTTGGTCCTTCAAATATTATTTTCTCTATTGAACTTGGATATATCGATGCATATAACAATGCTACATATCCACCGAAAGAATGTCCAATTACAGACCACTTCTCAATTTGCAATACTTTTTTTAGTTCTTCACAATCTTCAATCAAATCATTTAATCCAAAAGCTTCGTCCTCAAGAATTTCTTCTGAGCGACAAACACCTCTTTGATCTATCATAATTACATATAAAGAATCTTTTAAACGTTCCGCTTGATGAAATGAAAAATCATAACAGCTCTCTCCCGGACCGCCGTGCAAGTATAATACAGGCTTACTTTTAGGGTTTCCATGTGCTTCAACATATAACTTCTTCCCTCTAATGTCCATGTATTTCCCTGCTTCTATCAAATTCGCCTTTATAATCATCACCTTCTTTTTTACTGAATATTATAACATTTTATGTTAAATAATTCCTATTACATTTAAAAAGACGATGATTATGGCAATTGGTGCTACAAACCGAAGTAAAAATGCCCAACAAGTAAATACTTTCTTTCCGTAATTTCCACCTACAAAAAATTCTGCTTCTAGCACCTTCTTTTCCATTTTGAATGATACGAAAATACTAATAAATAGCGCTCCTAGTGGCATTAATATATTACTAGATAAAAAGTCTACCGCATCAAAAATATTCTTTCCAAAAATCGTAATATCACTCCATACTCCAAATGATAACGCAGATGGTATACCTACTAAGAAAATACAGAAACCAATGATCCATGATAGTTTCGTTCTTCTTTCTTGTTCACCATTTGCTAATGCTGAAACAACCGTCTCTAGTAGAGAAAACGCCGATGTTAATGTGGCAAATGTAAATAGCGCAAGAAATACCGTTAAGAACAATCCGCCAAATGGAATTTGACTAAATACAGATGGTAATACGATAAATAGCAATCCAGGCCCTTCCGTCGGCTCCATTCCTAATGAAAATACTGCTGGAAAAATTGCAAGACCTGCAAATAAAGAAACAAATAAATTCAATCCAACAATTGTTATTGCTGATTTTGGTAAACTTTCTTTTTTATTTAAATAGGAACTATACGTAACCATGATTGATATTCCGATACTAATCGCAAAGAACGATTGGCCCATTGCGAACAAAATACTTTCTGAAGTAATCTTTGAGAAATCTGGTTGTAAGAAAAACTTCACACCTTGCATTGCATTATCCAATGTTAATGAACGAATAATAAGGGCGACAAATAAAACGAACAATGCTGGTAACATATATTTACTTGCTTTTTCAATTCCGTTTTGTACACCTTTTGATACAACCCATATCGTAATGAACATAAAAGCGAAATGTCCAGTAATAGCCCAAGCGGGATTTCCAATTGTTTCAGTAAATAATGCACCGTAATTTTGTCCCGGAGTAATAAGTTGTCCAGTTACTCCTCTAAATAAATAAATCAATACCCATCCACCTACAACACTATAAAACGAAAGTAATATAAAACACGTTCCAACGCCAAGGCGTCCAATCCAGTGCCACCCTGTATTTGGTGCAATACTTTTAAATGCGCCAACTGCTTGTTTCTGTGTACTGCGTCCAATCATAAATTCAGCTATTAATAGTGGTAGTCCAATTAACACAGTAAATAATATAAAAATTAAAAAGAATGCTCCTCCCCCGCTCTTCCCAGCGATATAAGGAAACTTCCATATTGCGCCTAATCCAATTGCTGATCCTGCTGCAGCCATTATAAATCCTAATTTCGAAGTCCATTGCTCTGTCTGTTTCATCTTATTTTCCTCCTAATTAAATCTTTTTATACAAATAATTAAATTTTACATACCTATCCGAATAAACCCTCCATTTCTTTTTCTATAAAATAAAAAATGGCTCAGCATCTCTTTATATAAAGAGACGCTAAGCCATTTACTTAACGCGGTACCACCCTTATTGATTCCATTATGAATCCACCTTAGTAGTAATCGTTTGATTACAAACCTAATATCGAAGGTTAACCGTTAAGATTTACTAAGAATGTGATTCCGTTCCACCTTACTGCTCCTAGGCGAGTTCAGGATGTCATTTGACTATGTCGCACCAACCCATAGCTCTCTGCACAAATACATGACCTTACTACTCCTATTCAACACATTTTAATATTTAGAATATATTTTCTTTTGAAATTAATATGAAGTATATCGGTTATATTTATAACTGTCAAGGTATATATTAATTTTTTTGTCGAAAAGGTTTTTTATAAACTTTCAATGTAAAAATAAAAGAACATTAAAAAAGAACCTTCGCGATAATCGCGAAGGTTCTTTTTTATGGTGTAAGACGTGTACAATCTCTCGGAAAAGCACTCGCCTCTCGTACGTTCGTTAATTCTAAAAGTTTATATACAATCCTTTCTAGCCCAATGCCGAAACCGCCATGCGGTGGACAACCGTATCGGAATGTATTTAAATAAGATTGAAATTTCTCTAGGTGTAATCCTTTTTCTTTAAAAGATGCGAGTAATAGATCATAATTATGAATACGCTGTGCACCTGACGTAATCTCTAATCCTTTATACAATAAGTCAAAAGAATCAGTAATAGTTGGATTCTCTTTATTCGGCATCGTATACATCGGTCTCGCTTCTTTCGGATAATGTGTAATGAAAACAAATTCACTATTATATGTTTCTTTCACATATTTCCCTAGTAACTTTTCACCTTCTGTATCTAAATCTCCAATCGGTGATTCTTTTCGATACTTACTTTTCAAAATCTCTTGTGCTTCTGATAATGTAATTTTCGGTATTTCAGTAATGACAGGTACTTCTATTTGTAATTGTTGTAGTTCTTTCTCACATGTTTCTCCTACTTGCTGAAACATATGTCGTAAAACATCCGTTTCTAATTGCATCACTTCATGAAAATCATCGATAAATCCAAGCTCTACGTCTAACGATATATATTCATTCAAATGACGGGAAGAGTTGTGATGTTCCGCTCTGTAAACAGGTGCAATTTCAAAAACACGTTCCAATCCTCCCGCTACCATCATTTGTTTATAAAACTGTGGTGATTGAGCTAAATAAGCTTCTTTTTGGAAATATGGAAGCTTAAAAACATTCGCTCCTCCTTCTGCCCCTTGCGAAACAATTTTCGGCGTAAATATACGTATGAAATCGTTCTCTGTTAAATAGTCACTAAAACTTTGAGCGAGTGTAGCTTTCACTTTAAATATCGCCGCGGTTCGCTCATGTCTTAACGATAATACTCGTTCATTCAATAGTTGATCTAAACCAACTTGTAATTTCTTTTTATTTAATTCAAATGGAAGTTGTTCTGCACCATTTAATACTTTCACTTCATGAGCAAGTACTTCAACCCCTAATTCTGTTTTCGAAGTCTCTACAATTTCACCAACTATTTGAACGACACTTTCTACATCAACTTTGTATCCAGCTAACTCGTTTTCTAATACACATTGAATAACTGCCGTTCGGTCCCGTAATAATAAAAAACTCACATTACCTAGATGACGGATCTTTTTTACCCACCCTTGTAAGAGTACCACTTTTCCAACATGCTCCGTACACGCTTGAGCGAGTGAACGCGTCATTATTTGATCCATTATATTTCCCTCCAATAGTTTTCATTTTATTTACGTTATTGTTGTCATCATCGTCATCCACGTTCACTCACCTCCTTTCAAAGAATACAAAAATCCGCCCCTAGAAATAGGGACGGATTTTTTCCGCGGTACCACCCAAATTGTCACAATGACCATCTTAGCCCTGATAACGGTAGGTACCGTTTGCTTTTACTAATAATCACGTTCAAAGCAACACTCACAGGTGTCTTTCCATCATGCGGTATCGCAATCTTCCCAGCAACCGATTGCTCTCTGTAGACCTTTGCATCATGTACTTTTCCTGATCATCACTTTTTATATTTACAGAGTATTCTATCTCTTTATTTTATAAAACGCAAGCCTTTTTATTTAAGATTCTTCATCTACCGTTATATATGCGTATTTTTCATGTTCTATTATTATTTTCCCATTTAGATTTACACTAGTCTTTTTCACGCTCTATATACATTTCCATTTTATTACATAATTTACATGTTTCCCACGCATATTAATAGCAAAATTGTAGCGGAGGTGTACATATGAAAAAAGCAATTAGTTTCTTTCTCCTTTTGTTATGCCTAATTGTAGTAAATGAAACGTACGCATATTCACCAAAATCTTTACCAATCTCTCAACATTCTAATCAATGGCAAGTGAATATTGATGAAGTGAAAAAAACGAGTAAAAAATTGTTGCAACCTAAAAAAGGTGTATTTCAAACATATTATTTCTCTGTAAAAAATCTCGGAAAAAGCGAAGTGTATAACGTACAAGTTGAAGTCTTCCGCAACGAGCCAAATACAAAAACGAAATATGAACTCCTTTCCCTAAAGGAAAGTCGTTTAGCAAGCAACAAAACTGGATTTGAACATGCTAACTTACCTATTTCTACAAAAACAGATGAGGTTGACGTGATTATTACGTGGCAAGAACACCCTTTCCGCTCGATGCGAAACGGTCAAAAAGTTGAGTCTAGAAAATTTAAAGAGCATTTTGTTTTTAAAGAATCTAAAAAGTAAATGAGGCTGCGGATGTATTCACATTATCATTGATATTAATTTATTTACTAGTACCAGTTCTTATGTAAATTAAAAAGTCGTGGCTTATAAACGCCACGACTTTTTATATTAATTCGTACTAATTCCTCTTGCTGCCCAAATACGATCGATATCAGCAGCATGTTGTCCGCCATATAGAAGAGCATCCGCTTGCTTAATTGCTTTTGCTCCATCACGGAATTTAGCATTTGGCGTTAATGACCAATGTGATTGTAAAATAATTTTTGTTGCTACATCACGGCCAAAAGCTTGTGCCATTTCGTATTGTCCTTGAGCCCAAATTTCCCCATCATCATGTACTTCATTCGTAATATCTTTCGGATATACTTTATTCGTATCTAATCGGCGTAAGCATGTTGGATCCGAACTAGAATAAGCTGTCGCATCCCATTCTCCAACACATGCTTTTCCGTACCCTGTAGTCGACACTGCATCTTCATAAGTAGCACCTAAGAAATCACCAAATCCTTCTCCCATTGCTCCACCTTCTGGTGAGCTACCGAATCCAGGCACTTGATTGTCTTGAATTGAATGGCCGTATTCATGCGCGATAATACCAGCATCTTCTGCATCATCAACTCCGCCAGTACCGAAAGTTAAAGCTTTCGTTGATGGAGAATAGAATGAGTTATCATCCGTTGTACCATTAACATTTACTTTAATCGAACGATTATTAATATTTTTAAAGCCTAGTCCTTGAATATAGCGCTGCAATGTATCGATATGATAATACGACATAACATCTTCAAAGCTATCATTTGCACGTGTATAGTTAAATTGTAAGTTTGTAGATTTCGTCATCGCTTTTGAAGAAATCGTTACATACTCTCCAATTAAAAATCCTGTTCCATCTAAACCTTTTAACGTAACAGTCTTCAATTGGTTCGTTAGAGCTGTTGAATCTGCATCATTATTATCTTTTAATCCTACTTTACTACCGCTAGATACGACCGGGTTAGGTAAAAATACTTTTCCTGACCCTTCAGCTTTTCGGTTTATATCAACCTTTTTAATTAACTTTCCATTTTCTGCATCAATGAATGTTTCCCATGCACCGAATGGATTATTAGAATGGACTACCACTTTATATACTGGAAGAGCGACACCTTCTTCTACAATATATCCGAATTCTTTTTCTGTAGGAGCCCATAAGTTTTGCTCACTCGCTTCTCCAACATACGCTATTGATTTTTGTATTGCATCTTTTTCACTAATTTTTGTCGTTACTTCTTTCACACCTGTAACAGGTTGATAATCAGAAACAGCAAGTACTCCTTTTCCCTCTCCGTTAAGAGTAACCGTAATTTGTTTTGAAAATACAGGCGCGCCATTTACTACTTGTTGGAACCTAACATATGAAGCTACTGACGTTTCTGTTGTAGAAATATATTGCAAGTCTGAAAGATCGGGCTTTAATCCATACTGATTGGCATTCCCTTTTAAATATTCAACTGCTTTTTTCTGTGGTGAATAAGCTTCTACCTTTACTTGCTTCTTTTCCAATGCGGAAACTGTAGAAATCGTCCCCATTACTAATGGTACAGTCATTGCCATTGCCACCATTTTTTTGTTTAACATAAAACCACTCCCCCTAATAAATTGAAACCTTTACCCCATTCCTATAAGGCTATTACTGTCGACAAGTAACGAAATAAAGTGAATCTACGAGTAATTCTATACGAGCAATTCTATTACCTTTACATTTGGGGTAAGTGAAATTTTCTCAATATTTATGTGTAAAACGAAAACAATACTTTAGAAATATATTTCTTTATCAATTCTTTCAACCTTATACTTTTAAAATATGAAGAAAGAAATGTTCCAGTGTCCCTATCGAGTGGATTATGAGGAAATCATCCGGTTAATCTCCCTTCATACAAAAAAGGAAGTTGGAATGATTCCAACTTCCTTTTTTCATTAATTAGCCTCGCTTAACTTAATTCGGAGTTTTGTCTCCCCTAAAGAAAGCTCGTCGTCTTCATTCGTTAAGTGGCCAAATGTAAATTGCTTGACGAGTAAGTTTTCTTCCAATAGATGTTTATGATTCGTTAACGTTTGCTGTAGTTCTTCCTCTGCATCAAGAATCACATCAACTCGTAAGTTAACTGGTAAATTCAACTGCTTACGATATTCTTGAACCGCACGAATGAATTCACGAGCTACTCCTTCTTGTAACAATTCTTCCGTTACATTCGTATCTAACATAACCGTATATTGTCCGTTAGTCGTATTAGAGAATCCTGATTTTGCAACTTTCTCAACTAACACATCTTCAGCGGTTACAACCACTTCTTCTCCTGATGTTGCTTCGTAAACTGCTCTTTCTGTTGATACAAATTTTTGTACTTCTTCTTGTGATAATTGTTTTAACCAGCCGTTTACTGCATTCACATTTTTACCGAACTTCGGCCCTGCTGTTTTAAAATTGAGCTTCAATTGATATGATGTATACTTCGTTTCATCCAGTTCAACATGGAATGCTTTCACATTTAGCTCATCCATTACAATATCGCGATACGATTCCCAATCGATATCATTCTCTTTATGCTCAAGTAATACAAGCTCAGCTAACGGCTGTTTTACTTTTAAAGAATGCTGATTACGGTTACTTCTTCCAAGTTCGACAACTTGTAAAACAGCATCCATTTCCGCTTCTAATTTCGGCTGAAGTAGTGATTCATTTACAACTGGATAATCCGCTAAATGAACGCTACTTCCTTCTAAATTCAGATGAATGTCTTCCGCGACAAACGGTGTAAATGGTGCAATTAATTTACTAATTGTTACAAGCACTTCATGAAGTGTCTCATAGGCAGATGCTTTTTCAGCGTTCATACCAGATTCCCAGAAACGATTACGTGAGCGTCTTACATACCAGTTACTCACTTCATCTACAAGTGCTGCAATTTCACGAGCTGCATTCGTAAATTGATACTCATCAAGTGCTGTTCTCACTTTTTTCGTTGTACTATGCAATCTTGATAATACCCATTCGTCTAATTTCGTAAGCTTTACGTCATACGTTTCTTTCGGATTATACTCATCTAAATTTGCATATAAAACGTAGAAGCTATACACATTGACTAATGTATCTACAAATTTAGATTTCGCTTCCAGTACTGTTCTTTCAGAAAAACGCTTCGCATTCCACGGGGCACTATCAACGAGTAAAGCCCATCTTAGCGCATCTGCACCAAACTTCTCTACTAAATCAACTGGATCTAGTGCATTGCCTTTACTTTTAGACATTTTTTGTCCTTCTTCATCTAAAACATGCCCTAGTGATAACACTCGTTTATACGGCACTTTGCCTGTATATAGTGCTGATACTGCTAATAAACTATAAAACCAGCCGCGTGTTTGATCAATTCCTTCTGCAATAACATCCGCTGGAAACTGCTCTTCAAATAAATCTTTATTTTCAAATGGGTAATGATATTGTGCAAATGGCATAGAACCACTATCAAACCAAACATCGATTACTTCTGGTGTGCGATTCATTGTGCCTCCGCATTTCCCGCAGCAGACTTGCACTTCATCTACATACGGCTTATGCAATTCTAAATCTTCAGGTGTTTCTTTCTTACTATGCTTTCTTAATTCAGCAATGCTTTTCGGTGCGAACTGATGATCGCAACTTTCGCATTCCCATACGTTTAATGGTGTTCCCCAATATCTATTTCGGCTAATATTCCAGTCAACCATATTTTCTAAAAACTTACCAAAACGTCCATGTTTCATATGATCCGGATACCAAGTAACAGAATCATTATTTTTTAAAAATGTATCTTTAATTGCAGTTGTTCGGATTAACCAACTTTCTCCTGCATAATAAAGAAGTGGTGAATCACAACGCCAGCAATGCGGATAACTATGTTCATATTTTTCTTTATGATATAGCAAACCTTCCTTCGCCAAATAACGAACGATATCAACGTCACAATCTTTTACAAATTTACCTTTCAAAAATGGTACTGCATCTGTATACTCACCTTTTCCATCTACAACATGTAGGAACGACAATCCTTCACTTTGAACAACTCTATAATCATCTTCCCCATATGCTGGAGCAATATGAACGAGTCCAGTACCACTATCTGCCGTTACAAAATCCGCTGCAATAACACGGTAACCATTTGTCACTTCTTTCATTGGAAATGGTGCTGTGTAAAATGTATTTACTAATTCTTCACCTTTATGAACAGATAATACTTCATAGTTTTCTTTTAATACTTCTTGTACACGTTCTTTCGCAACAATGTATACATGACCTTCTTGTTTCGCTTTAACGTATTCCATATTTGAATGTACAGCAAGTGCAACATTTGCTGGAAGTGTCCATGGTGTTGTCGTCCAACCTAAGAAATACTCATTTTCACTATTTTCCACTTTAAACTTAACTGTTGCACTTAAATCTTTTACTGTTTTATACCCTTGTGCAACTTCATGTGAACTGAGAGAGGTTTGACAGCTTGGGCAGTACGGTGAAACTCTATGCCCTTTATATAACAAGCCTTTTTCATGAATCGTCCCTAAAATATGCCATACACTTTCGATATATGGATTTTCTAAAGTAACGTATGGATCATCCATATCTACCCAATAACCGATACTTTCAGTGAACTCACGCCACTGCTTTTCATATGTGAATACACTCTCTTTACACTTCTTAATAAATGGCTCAATTCCGTACTCTTCGATTTCATGTTTACCAGAAATACCAAGTTGCTTCTCAACACCTAATTCTACAGGTAAACCGTGTGTATCCCATCCTGCTTTTCTTACTACTTTAAAACCGGCCATCGTTTTATATCTTGCTACTAAATCTTTAATTGCCCGACCAAGTGCATGGCCGACGTGTGGTAAACCGTTCGCCGTTGGTGGTCCTTCATAAAACACAAACGATTGCGCGCCTTCTCGATTCTGAATTGATTGTTCAAAAATGCTCTGTTCGTTCCACTGCTTACGAATACGTGTTTCTCTCCCTACAGCTGACTCTTTTACATCTACTTTCTTCATCTACAATCACTCCTTTGAATGTTTTAAAAGCACACAAAAAACCCGCCCCTATGAAGTAGGGACGGGTTTACCCGCGTTACCACCCTAATTCTATTAGCTTTTCACTAATAGCGCTTAGCAACGTACTAACATACGCGTTCTTTGTAACGGTAGACATCCGTCCGGGCCTACTTACTTTCAGCCTCGGCTCCTCGGAGATGATTTTCAAATAACGTCTGAACACCGGCTTTCAGCACTTTACCGGCTCTCTGGAGAACAGTTCATTATTTTACTCTTTCTCGTCTTCAGATTTGTATACTTTGTTAAAAGCTATTTTATGCCATTTAACAATAAATTGTCAACTAATTCAAAATATATTTTTATTTATATCCTTTTTTCACTACTTATATACATATACAATTACTTTTCAAACTCTCTCAGTCTTGCTAGATCTTCATCTTCTTCGATAAGTTCAGCAAAAAATCCAGATTCATCCTCACGAAGTACATGTTCAAGCTCTTCTTTCGCCTCTGCATTTCTATTTAATAACGCTAAATAACAAGCATGATCATATCTTGCTAACAGATCACTCGTATCCATTGTTACTACTTCACTTGTTATTTTTTCTGCCTTTATCGTTTGGCCGGCACTATGATATGAAGATGCTAATGAGAGAAGAATTGCCGTATCATTTGGATGATGTATAGAAGCATCTTCTAATAACTGAATTGCCTCTTCATATCTCTCTTGACTTTGGTATATTTCTCCTAAAGCAAGGAATCCTCTACTTACAAACGGTGTTTTCTCCGTTAATTGTAAGCATATTTTTTCTGCTTTTCCTTCTTCCCCAACTTTCAAGAATACTTGCGCTTGTATAAGAAGCGTATCATAATCATCCGGTAGCTCTCGAACTAATTGCTTCATTAACTCTACAGCATCTTGTAACAAATCTTCGTCCTCACACTCAATGAAAAGATTTACAAGTTGCTTCGCTACCTCATAATCCCATTTATTTTCTAACGATGTTTGCAGAACATCTATCGCTTCTTTATTCATCGATACATTTTCGTAAAATAATCCAAATCGTTGTGCTGCCATACTATTTTTTGGATTTAACTTTAATGAGATTTCATATAACTCAATAATTGTTGTAACCATTGAAATTTCTTTTGCCCGGTTTTTCATACGATAAAAAGCTCTCGTAAATATAGATTTTTTCGGTTGTTCATTTTGTTGACGTTCAATCCATCTTTCCGTAACCGCAGCTGCTGCACACATGAATGCTGTACTTCTTTCTGCTTTTTTCACTTTTAATGTATGAAGAAAATCCCGGATGTTAGACAATTTCTTATGTTGTTCTACCGCTTTTACATAAACATCAAATATACGTTCATTATTTACATCTTTTTGTATTACTTTCATTGCAACTTCAATCGCTTTTGCATCTCTTTTTTTCACTAATACTTTTGCATAATGATATAGAACTTCTGCATGCTCACTATCTAATTGTAGCGCTTCTTCAATCTGTGCTTGTTCTTTATCTATTTCATCCATCGCTCCATACACATACGCAATCGCATCTAAGCGCCATATTTCGGGTACTTCGCCTGCTAGATGTTCTAATTCCTTTAGCAACTCTTCTTGAAGATTTATTTCTACTGAAAGCTGTGCCAAATATTCCATATTTATATACAAAGGCTCTTCTTTCATCGCATGAACCATATGAATTTGTTCTTTGAAACGGTCTTCTTCTTTTTCGTATATTTCTGCTAGTTGTAAATGTACACCTAAAAAGTTTTCATCAAGCTCTAAACATGTTTCATACGCTTGTTTTGCTTCTGTCAATTGTCCTAATGCCATAAGTGTTTCACCAATTCGGTAATATGGCAATGCCGTTTTCTTTTGTTCTATTGCTTTATTATATCTTTTCATCGCTTGGCCATACTGTCCAATAGATTCATGTAAAATACCTGCATAACAACTGTATTCACTTACTTCATTTCTTTCTTTTTGTAACGTTCTTAAGAATGCTATACCTCGTTGTACAAATACAGTTCCTTTAATTCGATTCACATATTCATCTAACGCACTTGCTACATTATATTCACTCTGCTTTATACCACTCTCTAACTTAGACAATGCTACTTTAAACCCATCTTCATTTCCACCAAGTTCAACCTCTGCATCCCATAAAACCATTCCTGCATTCATAAGGAAATCTTGGCTCTTTTCAATTTGTGTTTCGAGACCAAGAATATATTCTTTCGCTTCATCATATCGCTCTTTTGCCATATAAACTTGCGTAAGTCCGAAATGAGAATAAACATCTTCATTATCTTCTTCTAAAGCACGCTTATATAATGTTTCTGCTTCTTCCAGACTATCATTTTGAAAATGATAATCACCTAATCTTACATATAGAGACGCCTTATCATCACAATTCTCAATACCTTTTAATAAAATTTCTTTTGTGCTTTTCTCATCCTTCAAATCAGATTCATAGATCTCTGAAAGTTTCGTATAAATGTAAGGCGCATTACTATCTAACTGAATCGCCACTTTAAGTCCTTTTATCGCTAAATGTAATTTCCCTAATTGATGCGCACATCTCGCTCGTTCATACCATACATGCGCCTCATTTTTATATTCTCTTAACAAATTATTAAAGATTTCATATGCTTCTTCATATCTTTCTAAATCTATTAATATTAAACCGTGATTCGTTAAAGTGAACCTTTCTGGACTACGTTCTACAGCTACTTGAGAAAACTGCAACGCATTTTCAGATTGATCGATATACATATAAGATAACGCAAGGAAACTCCAGGCGATCGGCTGATCTGCGTCCAATTGTAATGAGGAACGAAAACTTGTAATCGCTTCTATATAACTTTCCTGTTCAAATGCATATCTTCCATTTATCAAATGATATAAAGCACGATTATTTTTCTTCTCAACACTTGCCAGCATTTGCTCAGCTTTCTCCATTTCTTGAAGACGAATAAAGCACTGTGCACCATGCAATTTAACAAAATCCGAGTTCGGAAACTTTTCCATTAACTTTTCTATACAATATAAAATAAATTCTTTATCTACTTCAACATCTAAATGTTTCATCGTATATAACCACGTATTCGGATTATCACTCGTCTCTTTTAAAAATTGTACTAAGTTATTAATTCCCTCTTTATCTTGTTCATCTAAATGATCTGTAAGAGAGAAAATGGATTTAAAATAATGATTCTCTTCTTCACTTAAAAATGCTAGTTTTTCCTTCTTTTCTTTCGGAACAAACGTGATCGCCAAACAACCTGTATAACGATATTTCTCTTGCAATTTACTATATTCCACAAGAACTGGTTCTATAAAGTTTGGATCTTGAACATAAAAAGCTTGTAACGTATCATCATATCCTGATAGCACTTGCACATGTGAAGCATGTTCGATGTCTATACTTAATAAAACGGGGATCTTTCGGTCGAGTAATATCTTATAAATTTCCTCATTCCCTTTAAAATAACGATATTCATAGCCTAACTCTTCAATATAAGAGACCGTATTGGAAAACTTTGAGCCTGTCATATCAAAAATAAACTCTGCTATTTCATCTTGTGTACGTTTTTCTCCCCATAGCTGCAACATCATTTCTAAACTTGTCGGAACACAATAATTATCCTTTTGTACAATTGGAACTATCGGCAGGTGAACCTTTTTTCCATCTGGATTTTTTTCTAAATTATGATATAAAGAGCCTTTTAAACTTTTTTCTTCTTTTAATAACTGTTGTAAATCTACAAGTTTATTCATTTTGTACAACGCTTCTGCACGTAAATGTACAAAGTAAGTTTCATAAGCATGATAAGGAAGCGTACTATTAATATTATCTATTACCTCTAACATCTCTTCATATTTCGCTAAATCTAATAAATACTTTACCTTTTCAAAATGAAAATATGGTACTTGTGGAAACTTTACAATCGCATCATCAATTAACTGTAATGCATGTTTTTGTTCCCCTTTATTCGCATATAACTGTGATAATAAGTAGGTAGATAGTTCTTCACAATCTTTATGCTGCTTTCCAGCTAAAAATTGTTCTTCTGCTTTCTCCCATTCACCTGTATGCATATAGACGTAGCCCCATTTATCAAAGACCGCACGTGTACTGTACTCCTCTGCTTTTTGCATATAAATGAGCGCTTCTTCATTTCGTTTCATTTCTAATAAACATCGTACTAAAGTAAAATATGTTTTCGCTAAAAAATCGTCATCTATTTCTTCTTTATCTGCCTCTTCTAAAGAGTCTTTTAACAACTGTTCTGCTTCAAGGATTTTTCGCTCATCAATTAACTCATCACAATATAAAGAGAGCGTTCTCATATTTGGGAATTTTTTATAAGCGTAGCGAATGAGGAATGAACTGTATTGGTGCATAAGCCCTTCATCAGTAAGGAGAATTAATATATCAAACTCCTTATGTGAAGGAATATTAGCAAGCCAAGTCTTCACATAGGATAAAGTATTCGTTTCTTTTATATATGAAATTTCATTATTTATTTCCTGTAATCCATCTACAAATCTCTTGTCTTTCAAACAAGCTTCTAACTGCTTAAAATCTAGCATGCATTCACCTCGAATATTTATTTAAACTGCTACTTGCTTAGATTTTACACATCATATTGTAGGTATTCAACTAAAATCTCCTATAATGGATAGTATTATTTAATATTATTCGAATTTATAACAAAATATAGTAAAAATGATTGTTTTTCTTCGTATTTTGTTTAATTATATGGAATAACGTGAATTGAGGATCTTATCTTTTCAAGGCCAAAATCAGTACATGAAATTATATCGGCGATAATTCAAATATATCAGCGCTTCTTTCGTTTTATCGGTGATTTTCAAAATATATCGACCGATTCTTAAAATATATCAGCGATTATACGGTGAATATCGACTTATCGATAAAAAATGTCAATCCTCAATAAATCGCTACCTTTTAACATTCTATGTCACCAAATGTAATTTTCATATTCGGAGCATATACTAAAGATGAATGTATATGGAGCGCTTTAAAAAATCGTAGTTCTGCTTCATATTGAGCTAATGCTTCATCATATGTTAATCCTCTTATCATTAAACGTTCTATAAATTGCTGTTTATCACCCGGGTTGTCCGCAATCCCCTCTTCTCTTAATGAATGATACAAACTGTGTTTATCATTGTGATGCATACTAGAGTCTAAAAAGTTCACTTTATCGCTCACTCTACACTCAATATTTTTCACACCTAATTTACTTAAATACATCGGTATTTTCATGCCAATATTTCCATCTTTACCGTTTCTCTGCGCGTCTTTTTCAAATAACTTCTGCAAAGCACCTAGTTTAATAATTTCCGATTGATTCTCTCCATCTAAGACATATGAAGACATATTTGAAATCCAATGTGGTTCAAAACAGATTATTTTACCACCTTTTTTAATTGCATGTATCATTTTTTCTAACATCATTTTTGGAGTATTCATATGTAATAGGAAAGCATGACAGATTGCTATATCGTATTTATCGTTCAATTCAATTTCTGTAGCATCCCCCTCAATAAATTCTGATTCATATGGAAGTAGATGAAACAACTCTCTCGCTTCAGCAAGTAATGTTTCTCCACTATCAATGCCTGTATACTTTGAACCTTCTGGAAGTAACGGCATTAATACTAAGCCTAAATAACCATATCCACAACCGAAATCAACGATATGTACGGGCTTATTAATCTTCCAAACTGAATTTACTAAAAAACTTACATAATCGTCGTTGTAATATAAATCTCTTGTATTTTTTAAATATGTTAGTTTACTGTTCCAGTCGTATGTTTCCAAACCTAACGCCTCCTTATATAACATTACAATTCTCCATTTAATAAAGACATTCCTATACTTTAAAGAAAAGTTAAGTTTAGTTTTAAAAAAATGAAACTTTTGCTTATACCTTTCCTATAAATATAAAAAAGGTATACATATCTACTATGATACGTACACCTTTTTATGTTACATCTCCTCAGGTGCCTCCACCCCAAGCAAACGTAATCCCTCTTTTAATACAACCGTCACAGCATAAACTAATGCCAGTCTGCTGTCTTTCTCTTTACTCTCTTCCAATATACGCACATTTCCATAATATTTATTGAACGATTGTGCTACATCTAATACGTATTTCGAAATGATTGATGGCTCATTTTTGTTGAAGGCTGCTTCAATTACTTGTCGGAACTTATTCAGTAATTTTACGACGCTCCAGCTATGATCATCTTTTAATGCAAACGTACACGTTTCAAATTCTACACTTTCTTTTCTTAAAATAGAGCAAGCACGCGCATGTGTGTACTGTACATATGGTCCTGTTTCTCCTTCGAATTTCAGCATATTTTCTAATGAGAATTCGATATTATGCATACGCTCATTTTTCAAATCGTGGAAGATGACTGCTCCTACACCGACTTGCTTTGCTACTTCTTCTTTCTGTTTTAAGTTTGGGTTTTTCTCTTCAATATTTTGTTTTGCAAGGTCTATTGCTTCCTCAAGTACTTCTTCAAGTAAAATAACTCTTCCTTTACGTGTCGACATTTTCTTACCGTCTTTTAAAATGAACCCAAACGGTACATGTTCCATGCCGTCAACCCAATTGTAGCCAAGCTTTTTTAATACAGTGAAAAATTGATTGAAGTGTAAACTTTGTTCCAGGCCAACTACATATAGGGCTTTATCAAATGCATAAGTGTTTTGACGATATAACGCTGCCGTTAAGTCACGTGTTGCGTAAATAGTCGCACCATCTGATTTTCTAATTAAGCAAGGCGGCATTCCCTCTTCTTCTAAATTAACGACTAATGCGCCTTCTGACTCTTCAAGCAACTCATGCTCCTCTAAAATCCCAATGAAATCTTCCATTAAGTTATTATAAAAAGCTTCTCCTTGAAAATTAGTAAATTCTACACCGAGAAGTTCATAAATTCGAGAAAATTCTTTTAAGGATTCGTGACGGAACCAATTCCAAAGCTCAACAGCTTCTTCATCACCTTCTTCTAATTTCTTAAACCAAGCACGCCCTTCTTCTTCTAGTTCTTCGTCGTCTTTTACCTCTTCATGGAATTGAACGTATAACTTAAATAATTCACGGATTGGATCCTCTTTAACTACTGCTTCATTTCCCCATTTTTTATAAGCAGTAATTAACTTTCCAAACTGTGTTCCCCAATCCCCAATATAATTAATTCCTACAACTTTATAGCCACATTTTTCAGCGATATGTTTCAGTGAATTTCCAATCATTGTAGAACGCAAATGCCCCATCGAAAAAGGTTTTGCAATATTTGGAGATGAGTAATCAATAACTACTGTTTTTTCACATCCAAAGTAATTTTGACCGTATTCTTCTTTCTTAGCTAAAATCGTTTTTAATACAGCATCACTTACAGTTTCACGATTGAAAAATACATTTACATAAGGACCAACAGCCTCTACTCTCGTAAAGAACGGATCATTTACTTTCTCCGCAATTTCCTTTGCGATAATAGCTGGTGATTTTTTATATTGCTTCGCTAGTGAAAAACATGGGAACGCTGCATCTCCGAATTCATCTTGTTTCGGTGTTTCGATTAAATCTAAAATTTGATTTTGCGTTAATTCATTTACAAAAATATTTGATAAACTTTTCGCAAACTGTGTTTTATATTCCATACTACAACCTCCTTATTTTTTTAAACACAAAAAACTCGTCTCTATATAAGAGACGAGTTTTAACCCGTGGTACCACCCTTGTTGTTCATTACGAACCACTTTCCCGTTTATAACGAGGACAGGGGACCTCGGCTTACTCTACTATTCGTTCAAGAAGCGTCTCCGAAGTGCGCTTCATCTTTTTCTTCCGCACTAGGCTCACACCATCCCTAGCTCGCTTTCCTTCTGAAAAAGACTACTCTCTTCATCACAGACAGTATATTTAATTAATTATTGCTTATTATACATCTTTTCAAACAATTAGCAAGGGTCAATTACGCCAAAATGAAACTTTGCACTTTTTCTTTTGTATACGTGAAAATTGTGTTTTTCAAATCTAGTACTACGGAAATGGTCTTTCAGAACAATACGCTTTCTCGCCACACGCTTCGCTTCCGCAATTGTTTCATCAGTAATATCATGATACAAAGCGAAGTGTTTTAATCCTTTAATTCCATCTGATTCTATGACAGTTTCTTCAAACATCGGATCAAGGTAAACAACGTCATAACTATTATCCTCACATTGCGTTAAAAAAGCGAAATGCTCTGTTTGCTTTACATGGATTCTTTGCATTGCCTTATCGATTTCAGCAACTGATGAAGACCATGTTTGCAAACCTTTTTCCATTATGTAAGCCATATATTCGTTACCTTCAAGTCCTGTTACCTTTCCACTTTCACCAACAATATAGCTAGCTACAATACTATCTGATGCCATGCCGAGCGTACAATCTAACACCGTCATTCCGCTCTCTAATTTAGCAGCTTGTACAAACGGATCGTGCTCTCCGCGCATTAACCTTTTCACACGAAACATTGCTGAGTTTGGATGAAAGAAAAACGACTCTTCCGTACCTTCAGGGTAAATAGCTAATCGGTTCTTCCCTACGACAAGCACATCTTGTTCATATTTCTCATGCAGTTTGTGCACAGGTATATCATTACGTATAACGAAAGAACTATTTAATTCTGTCGCTATTTTTTTTGCATAAGATGTCATTTCTTTATTTGTTCGTCCTGCTGTTGTTACTATCATTATTTCACCTCTATATAAAGAAAAGAGGGAGATTTACTCTCCCCCTTCTTTAGCAATTCTTTTCGAAAGCTTGTTCTAAGTTCGTAATAATTTCGTCCATAGTTGCACCTTCAATTTCATGACGGTGAATGAAGTGAACAACTTCTTTTCCTTTTAATAATGCCATAGATGGTGAAGATGGAGGGATTTCTCCGAAGTATTCACGCATTTTTGCAGTAGCATCTTTATCTTGACCTGCAAATACAGTTACAAGATGATCAGGTTGTTTTTCAGCACGAACAACTGCTTGACCTGCTGATGGACGCGCTAAACCAGCTGCACATCCACAAACTGAGTTTACAACTACTAATGTTGTACCTGATGCATTCTCCATAAATTCTGTAACAGCTTCTTCTGTAGTTAACTCTTCAAATCCAGAACGCACTAATTCTTGGCGCATTGGAATTACCATTTGACGCATGTATTCTTCATAAGCATTTGACATCTTGTATCTCTCCTTCAACTTTCATTCCAAATTCATCATATCACGCTCTATTAATAGGTGCAAAAGAAAGATAGTGACGTTTTCATTTTTTTGAAGGGATTTCACAAACCCCACCGCGGCAATGTCCAACTGGGACAAGTTTTCTATTGTTAGCGATATAATCGTATACTTTGCTTCCAAATCCAAGTACGATAGATAATTTTATAAAAGGCACTGCAAACCAATAAGATGGAACAGCCTTCGCTAATACGTTTATGCTATGAATTCCGTCATACCATTTATTATTTTTAAAAATATACATCCTTTGCTCCATCTTACTTTGTAGTTCTTGAGAAAGATCATACTTCTTAACTACATCATCATCTCGAAATGAAACAAATGTCATTTTACCCTTTTTATCTAATTTCTTCGTACGCTCTGCCACTGCAGTACACATCGGACACCAACTATCATAGAAAACAATCATATATTATTCCCCTTTACGAGATTCCGTCATTTGTTTCCATACAGAACCTTTCGCTTCTTCGCCGCCTTCAATACGCTCTAATGCAAGACGAGCTTGCATCGCTACTTCAAACTCTGGATCATCTTGCGCTGCTTTTAATGCCGGAATCGCACTTTCATCTCCAAGTTCAAATAAGAACATAGCTGCACGCCAGCGTACTAATTTACTTGGGTCTTTCAGCGATTTAATCATAACGAACATCGCTGCTGGGTCACCTACGTCTGATAAGCAATCCCCTGCAGTACGACGAACACTTACTGAACGATCTAATAACGCTTTATATAATAACGGTAATACTTCATCACCTTTTACCATACCTAAATAAGCTGTTGCTATGCGGCGGATAGATACTTTTTCATCGTCTAACGCCATTTTCAACACTAGAATATCCTCTTCAGTAGGATCCATTTGCTCTAAAGCTGCAAAACGATTTTTCCAGTCAGAATCTTTCATCATCTCTTCTGTTACTTTATATGGCTCACGCTTTTGAATCGTTACTTCAACTGCCCCAGCCTGATCTAATAATTCTTTAACTGTTTCATTTACACGTTCTTCTGAATAAGCAGCAACAATTTCTTCTACTACTTCTTTCCCTATTTCTTCAAAATTACCGTAACGTGTACTTTGCTCTACCCATTTACGCTCTTTCACAACGTTAGGTGCAGACATTTGCACTTTCATGATTGATTCTTTAAAACGATCAGGTAAACCAACACGCTCTTCCGTCGTTCCATCTGTTAACTTCACTTGCATCGGAATTGTAAAGAACATTTGAATAAATACTTTCACTTCTCCAAAGTGAGAAAGTTGCTGTTCTTCGCTTTCTTCTACTACTTCTTCACCGAAAACGGCACGAACTTGTTGTAATAAAACTTTCCAATCATACTTCGCATTACGCTCGACTGCTAAAAAGTCTGCTACATGATACACACCTTTAATGCCTTCAATTTTCAAAATTTCTTGCACTTGTACTGGTGCTTGTTCTTTATTTTCATTTGTATAATTATTACGCGCTCCTGATGGTAATACTTCATTCAAAATAACTTTCATTGTATTTGGACTTGGCGTCGGTTCAATTGCTTTAATCTTCACGTAAAAAACTCTCCTTTATTGCGTGTTCTTAGCTGTATTGTAACATGTTATCACTCTATACTCCTACTCGGATGCTTAATTTTACTACTTTCTTCCCGCTACCATATTATTTCATTTTTTACATTTCAAATTAGGAACGAAATTTTAAAACCGTTCGCTTCCGATAGGTTTTATTTTAAGGAGGGAATTTGTTCTCTTTGCCCTACATAAAAAGAGGTATCTATATCCTAGTTAGATCATTCATTTTAAAGTGAAGTGCAGTTAATAAATAAAGCTCTGGAGGATACTACTAAGAAAGAAGAACGATTTATATATAAAAACGTTCATACGAATGCGCTCTGAGGGACTTGTTGGTGGAGAATTGATTTCTGAAGACATTTTGATTGTGGATATTCCGAAAGATGAATTAATGGAATTGCTTAGAGTGATAGAAAGAAAAAAGGCGAACCCTTTATGAAATTAAGAGGTTCGCCTTTTTCGTTACGGTAATTCCATATTATGTCAAATATATTTGTGTATGATATACATCATCATGGTGTTAGCAAGCAAAAGTATATTCTTCATTTCTGAAAACAGTAGATGGAAGATTGTGACCTTCTGAGTCCGCTAAGAAAGAATACACAAGAACATCCTCAACATCATCTTTATTTCCTCTAATGATAACGTCAAGAAAATCTTCTATATGGAATTCTGGAGTAAACAACACAATCTTAGATGTTCTGTTTGGTCCTAAAGAAACAATAGTACGAGAGATTTCAACTAATTCATTTTGCGTTGGGAAAAAAGTGTTTGGACTTCTCTTAACAATTACCGTTACATTACTAGTATGGCAGCGTGAATCATTGTTTAACATAATATTGAGAGCAGTTGGAATAATACCATTCTCAGAAACCGGAACTCGAAAAACCCCAGTAGATTTATGAGCCATATAATCACATCCTTTCAAAATAAAATATTCTTAACAATATAGTAGATGCAAGAAAAGTTCATTTTGATAGGGACAAATTATGTGATTAATATGCACATAATTATCTTCAATATTAATAAATCAATGATTCAAAAGATTAACAAGTACCGTGAAAAATGTGGAATAGAACCAATCTAATAATCCCACTTCAATGAGTAACCATTTCCAGAGGAATCTTTCAATATTCAGTATAAAAAATTTTAAATTTATAATTTTCGTTAGCGTGTTTTTCTTCAAAATTGCTGACAGTACCCCTTCTTTAAATTTATTAAAATACTTTCCACAATTTTTTCCGAAGCTATTACTTAAAATCCCCTTTTATTACGATGCCCCCTTCCTCCTTCTCTCCAAAAAGGTAATACTCTCAATCACAACTTCAGTTCTATATATTTTCTTTCCTTTTTCATCATCGTAATTATTCGTATGAATACGCCCTGTAATTCCAACAAGTGATCCCTTCGTACAATATTCTGTTACATTTTCAGCTGCTCTTCGCCAAACGACACAATTTATAAAATCTGCTTGTTGTTCACCTAAACTATTTCGAAATCCTCTATTCACTGCAACACATATTCGTGCATAAGCGACGCCTTGTTTTGTGTAGTATAATTCTGGATCCTTTGTCAATCTACCGATTAATACAACTCGATTCATCATAAGTTATACCACCTCGCATGTTTTTCTTCATTGTAAAGAAAAATGTGTGAAGGGTAAAAAGGATAAAATTGTATATTTCTAAAGTAAAAAGGATTACTTTGCATATAAAAAAGCAAAAAAGAAACCCTACATATTATGAACATGTAAGGTTTCAAGATATATTATATTTCACTGCAAGAGATGTAATACCCTCCGCGAGCCATCTTTATTTCAGCGCTAAACAATGCATCGTCTAAGTAGAATGTAATCGGTTTAACTTTACTCTCAAATTTTAGTAGTTCATTACATTCAGTTGCATACCCTTCAATGGCTGAAATAATGCATTCTGCTGACGGATATGTTAAAGCATCATCTAGTTCTATGAAAAAACTTTTAGAAAATAGTTTTTTCATAATCCCTTTCTTCTCTTTCATCATATTCCATCCCCTTCCATTCAAACTTCTAACATCCACATTATACCATTCATTCAATTTATCTTTGAAAACAAAAAAATCCTGCACATTTCATGCAGGATTTTTTCATTAGTCATTTTTCATAAAGTAAGAAACGAAACGAAGAATTTCTAAGTATAACCATACTAGAGTCATCATTAGACCCATTGCACTGTACCATTCCATATATTTTGGAGCTTGGCTACGTGCACCGCTTTCGATTAAATCGAAATCTAGTAATAAATTTAATGCAGCAACTACAATAACAACCGCACTAATGATAATACCGATTGTACCGCCCTGGTGAATATATGGAACAGTTACACCAAACATATTTAATAAGAATACGATTAAATACATAACCATAATTCCCATTGTCGCTGCAATTACACCCGTACGGAATTTATCAGTTACCTTTACAACGCGTGTTGCATATAAAACTAACATTGCAAATAGAATTGAAATTGTAAGTAATACAGCGTTTAAAACGATAGAATCGCCAAACTTCATTGTATAAACTGCTGAAATACTTCCTAATACAACTCCTTCTACCGCCGCATAAATTGGCGCCCCAATTGGTGCCATTCGCGGGAAGAAGATAGATGCAAATGCGATGATTGCCGCAATTACTAATGCACCAATTAACACTGGCATTTTCATCGTACCCTGCATCATCTGTATGTATGAATAGACAGACGTTGCAAGTAGCAAGATAAGCATGATAAACGTTTTGCCTACTGTTCCGCCAATAGTCATCGCAGAAGCGCTTGCTCCCTCTTTACGAAATGCCTCTTTTTTCAACATTGGATTAGATGTTCTCATTTTTTCCCTCCTAAAATAGGTTCTACCAATAGTGTAAAGTTTTTCTCTTTACTTTTCAATATATGCAGCTTGTTTTTATTTTAATCCTTCAACGATATCTGATAGTTCACTCCATCTTTCCATCGTTTTTTCTAGCTCTTCTTCTGATTTCTGCTGTGCTTCAGATAATTCTTGTGCCTTTGTGAAGTCAGATCCAACTTTCGCAAGTTCTTCTCCAATTGACTCAATTTTCTCTTCTAGTTCGGCAATTGTATCTTCAATTGTTTCCCATTCACGCTGCTCATTGTATGAAAGTTTACGTTTACGTTGTTGTTTTGGAGCTGCTTCTACTACTTTTTTCTCTTTTTGAACTTCCGCTTTCTCAATAAGTTCTTTCGTTTTTTCCATTTCTAAATAATCTGTATAACTACCTAGGAACTCACGCACTTCTCCTCCGCCAGTAAAGATGAACAGTTCATCTACTACTTTATCTAAGAAGTAACGGTCATGCGATACAGTTAAAACGACACCTGGGAAATCTTCTAAATAATCTTCTAGTACTGTTAATGTTTGTGTATCTAGATCATTCGTAGGTTCATCAAGTAATAGTACGTTTGGTTCCCCCATTAAAATACGTAATAAATATAAACGTCTTCTTTCACCACCAGATAGTTTACCAAGCGGTGTACCATGTGAATGTGTCGGGAATAAGAAACGTTCTAACATTTGAGATGCACCAATTACTTTTCCATCTGTTGTATGAATAACTTCTGCAATCTCTTTAATGTATTCAATCATACGCTGATTTAAATTCATCTCTTCATTTTCTTGCGTATAATAAGCAACTTTTACAGTTTGTCCTACTTCAACTTCACCACTATCAGGAGATAACTTGCCTGCAAGCATATTTAATAGAGAAGATTTCCCGCTTCCATTCGCCCCAATAATTCCGATACGATCGCCTGGTTTCACAATATGATTAAAATTATGTAATACCGTCTTATCGCCAAATTTTTTCGTTACATCTTTTAACTCAAGTACTTTCTTTCCTAAACGACTTCCACTTAGTGCAATATCAACTGACTGTTTTGCAGCTGGCCCTTCTTGTTCCTTTAACTCATCAAAACGCTGAATACGCGCCTTTTGTTTCGTAGAACGGGCTTTTGCACCACGGCGAATCCAAGCAAGTTCACGACGATATAAATTTTGGCGTTTGGATTCTTGTGCCAATTCTTGCTCTTCACGAAGTGCTTTCGCTTCTAAAAATGTACTATAGTTTCCTTCGTAGCTATATAGTTTACCATTATCTAATTCAAAAATACGATTCGTCACACGATCTAAGAAATAACGATCATGGGTTACAAGTAATACCGCCCCTGTATATCTTGCTAAATATTCTTCTAACCATTCAACTGTCTCATGGTCAAGATGGTTCGTAGGCTCGTCTAAAATTAATAAATCAGGTGTTTCAATAAAACATTGTGCCATTGCGATACGTTTTTTCTGTCCACCAGATAAATTCCCAACAGTTGTAGTGAAATCTGTAATTCCTAATTTCGTTAGAAGAGATTTCGCATTTGCATTTGCTTCCCATGCACTCATTGCATCCATACGTTGCTGCACTGCAAATAATTGTTCCTGTACTTTTTCATTACTTGGATCTTTTTCAATATTTAATAGTGCTTTTTCATAATCACGAAGAAGACGAATTAAAGGTGTATCACCATGGAACACTTGCTCTAATACTGTTAGTTTTTCATCAAACTCTGGTTGCTGTGATAAATAACTAATGGTATATCCACGTGAATGCGTCATTTCACCTGTATCAGGAGTTTCTAACCCTGCAATAATTTTTAATAATGTTGATTTACCAGTACCGTTTACACCAATAATTCCAACACGTTGTCCTTCTGTAATACTACATGATAATCCATCAAATAACGGTTTTTCTCCGTATGATTTCGATAAGTTCTCCACAGTTAACATTTTCATATTTGTGCATTCCACTCTTTCATAAATTGTTCTATAAACTGTTCCATATAACGATGACGAACTTCAGCTTCTTGTTTTGCTGCGTTCGTATTCATTAAGTCTTTTAATTTTAAAAGTTTTTCATAAAAATGATTTAAAGATGGATCGTTATTTTTTCTATACTCTTCTTTCGTCATTACTTCACGCGGCGGAATTTTTGGATCATACATTAATCTCCCTTTCGCTCCGCCATATGCAAAAGTACGTGCAATCCCAATTGCTCCAAGGGCATCTAAACGGTCTGCATCTTGAACAATTTTCCCTTCAACTGACTCAACTGCGCCGCCATGTCCACCCTTATAAGACATATTGGCGATGATATGAAGAATATGTTTACTTTCTTCCTCATCTACATGTAACTCTTCTAACCAATCAGAAACTTTTTTCATTCCTGCTTCTTCACTTTCATTTAACTTTTCATCTGCCACATCGTGAAGTAATGCTGCCATTTCAATTATAAAACGATTTCCTCCTTCTTGCTCGGATAAAGAAATCGCCAGTTTATGTACGCGCTCAATATGATACCAATCATGCCCACTCGCATCTTTTTCTAAAATATTTTTTACAAAAGTAATTGTTTTTTTAATCTTTTCTTGTTTTGTCATTTTATCTTCACCCAGTTTCTTATTGTAACACGCCCGCCTTTTTTCATCACATATTTTCTTGTCCGCCCATACACTAGGTGGTAGGCATCATCATGAAGGAGGAATAAACATGTTCTATAATAATCAACCGCCTTATCCACAACAACCATTTTACCCTCAGCAACCGGAACAAAGATATACAGAACAATATGAGGAACAAGAATTACAACAGCCAGAACAACAATACGAACAAAATCCATACGCTACACCGCAAGCTCAAGAACAACAAAATCCATACGACACACGTCCAAATTATGAATATCCTCAAAATCCATATGCAGCACCGCAAACTCAAGAACAACAAAATCCATATGACACACGTCCAAATTATGAATATCCTCAAAATCCATATGCAGCACCGCAAACTCAAGAACAACAAAATCCATATGTAACTCAGCCACAACAACCACAATACCAACAACAAATGTATCAACCCAACTACGACGCACGTGTCTCACCACCTAAACCACCAACAATTGATCCAATGCAACCACAAATTTTACCACCTGGGCCTATTACAGAACCGACTCAACAACAAATTCAACAAGTTGTCGGTACACAATTTTTACCTTTAAAGAAACCTGTATTAGATTTCGTAAAACCTTGGGTAGATTATGGTTTAAATGAAGCGAAACATACTTCACATAAACACGCTTTAACAGAAGTCGCTGCGATTATGTTTTTAGTTGGAAAAGGATATAACCCAACAATTGCTCATTATATCGTAGAATCTTGGGAGAAGAATGAGCAGTTTTAGGGTTGTTTATTTGATAAAACATAAAAAACACAAAAGTGCCAAACCCCTTATACCACAAGGGTTTTGGCACTTTTTAATATCTAGAACAAATTTTATTAAAATAATTATTTTTATAGATTTTCATACTTTTTTATATAGTACGTGAACAAAATGTGAGCAAATATGTGAACATATACAGTACAAAATCACACCTTTGTATACACATTTTTAGAAACATTTTACGTTTATCAAACAATAACCGAAAGATGTACCTGCAACCTTATCATATAAATAATAGATATTAAAAAGAGGACACTATAAGCGCCCTCTTCCTTAGGTTTTAAATATGTTCTCCATGATCCATAAACACTTCAATTGCTTCGTTTTGTGGTATGTCTTTTACATTAGTAAGACCAAAAGTAAAAACAGCGGATAACATCATCATTAATAAGATTGCTTTTTTCATTTTAGCGCCCTTCTTTCTATGCTCTTTTTGTCTGCATCTAAAGCGATGTGCAAATACTTGCTTGCTTTTCTGTGATTTTCTGAACCATAGAATATTTCACCTAAAAGAGAAGCATATTCTTTTACCCAATCATATAATTCTTCTTTTTCAAAATAAGAAATACCTTCTATAACCACATTTTCTAATTCTTCTTGTGGCGCATAGTTATGTAATGCTCTTAAAATTTGAAAATGATGTCGATAACATAAGTCACTTATTTTATAACCATTCTCAATGTATTCATTGGCGATATGATTGTAACCTAACTTAAAGTGTTCTCTTGCTAAAAGAAACATAGTCTTAGCGTTATTTTCTAATGAATCCTCTAAGTGTTTAATTGCTAACTCTGGCATGTTTTGACTTGCATATAAAAGCCCTAAATTATGCTTAACTCGTTTAATAGGAATTTCATCATTAGATTTTTGGAAGGTACCGAGTGCTGAAAGTAAATGTTCTTCTGCACTTTCGAATTCATTTAGTCTAATGTGTGCCATTCCTAAAGTATTCAAACATGCAGCAGTTTTCAACTCATACCCTAGGCTATTTGAAAATACTTCATTCGCTTTCGTAGCAAATTGGACTGCTAGTATTGGTTTCAATATGTGATAGTAATGAACTGCAAGCCAATAATTAAATTCAGCTTTTTCAATTTCGTCATGCATGTACTCTAAAAACTTTTCAGCTTCTTCAAATTGAATTCTTGCTTCACTATGGTTTGCTGTATTAATAGCGTAAATTGCTTTAAATAAATGATGATAGTACTCTAAAAATGTTTCTGTAGGCTCTTGTAATGGTTCGATCTTGTCCAAAATATCTTTCGAACTATCCATATCGCGTATTAGCAGGTTATACCGCGCATTCAATAAAGCATAGTAGATTAATATTATTTGGTCTTCCTTAATATTATTGATTTTATTTGCAATCTCTTCTTTTATTTTCTTAGACTGTAATACACGTTGTGAAATCATAGCTTGATACCAGTCGTTTAATAATTTTGTGATTTCTTCTTTAGAAATAATGTCAACACTCATCTACTTCTACCTCCCTTTTGTTAAATGTTACCACAACATGTTTGTTTATATAAATGATTTTTTGAATATTCTAACTTGATAAACTTATTTTTGAATATTCATGTTAAAAATTGTTGATTTCGCCTTAATATAGTTTTACATAAAAGTATGCTATAATCATTTTTGGGTATATTGCGTGCCATCAACTTGATAGTGATGGCGCTTTTTTTACACTCCAAAAAAGAACGTACGTTCGTTTATAGTGGAGTTAAAAAAACAAAAGTGAGGTATTACATCATGGAATATAACGGCTTTCCTACAGTACAGCATTTCTGAAAAATACAGGCTAAGAGTATGCAAGATTTTATACAGTTTTTTCGCTAATCCAATAACAAACAAGAGCCCTGAACCCACGCCAGGACAAGAATGTATAAAAAGATGAATAGGGTTATAGAAAAAGAAAAAGGCGAATCCCTAATTTCAAAGGGGATTCGCCTTTTTCTTGCTACCGATAATAGGACGTTATGTTAACCTTACATGCATACGATATTCACTGTTTTTTAAATAGGGTCTTATGAAAGCTATAACGAAATAAAATGATATACAAGGAGGAGAATATTCTGTTTAGAATGTTGTTTAAAAAGTTTATAAAGAAAAAATATGTTTGTTTAGTTTGTGGCTACGATCAGTTACCGGGACCACTCTATAATGAAAAAGGAATCCCCGATGTAAGTCTAATATGTGCTTGTTGTGCTTTTCAACCAGGGTATGACGATGAAGAAATTGTATGGACTATTGAAACATATCGTGAGAATTGGCTTCAAGAAGGATCTCCTTGGCTAGATACTAAGGAGAAACCAAAACATTGGGATTTAAAAGCAACAATTAACCAATGTTAATATAAAAGAGTAACTACCAATAACGAGAATTATGATAGCTTGAATAGTATATAATCCTTATTTTTAGAGAGGAATGGACAATATGGAAATATACGACTATTTAGACAAAATGCAAACGGAATTATTAAAACATTCATGTCCAGAGATTGAAGCGAAATACTACGACCTATGCTCCAAATTAGTAGGAGAAGAACAAGCAAAACGAATCCAAAATATAAATTTAGATTTGTTTCAAAGTAAGTTGAAAGATGCCTTTTCTACCTCCCTACATATAGATAATCAAAATTCGACAGAAGCCATTTATTTTGAATATGATATGGACAACGACTGGAACAGTACTTTCTTTATTTACGACGAGTATACAAAGTTATCTGAAGAAGATGATGATTGGGCATGTGATTGGATTAGTGAAGTAGAAGGTCCTGACTTAAAAGAATTTGCGCAGATTTACGCTGAAAATGGATTTGATAATAATGAAAAAGCACTAGGCACAACATTATATCTTATTGCTAGAACTGTTGTCGCATTAAAAAAAATTATTACAACAATTCATCTCCCAATTTGTATTGGTTATCATGATCAAGATCCAATCATGAGAATCCAAGAATAACTTCTGATAACGATAATTATGTAAACAAGGTTTTTGGGAAATACGCCGTCATATCAACGTTTGTGACACTTTCAAGAACTCCCTCTTACAACATGTTTTATACATCGTTGATTTTACGCTGTTTTTCACCTTGAACACCTACTTTTCCATGCATAAGTTTCACTTAGTTAACTATCTCTATTTTTATCGAAATTAACGTAACAAAATATATGATGTGTTACATTAGATGGTTTTTGAACCTTCTTTACAATATTTGGTTTGTGTTGAGTTTGTTTTGTTTGTAAATGGCCAGCCTTTTTTAATTCTTACAGTAGCTGGTATCGAAATTGCTAGATTAGAGATTTCTCTTCAAGTAGCATTAGCTCTAAGAGTACTTGGAATACCGATTTGCGATTAATTAGCATATCAAAATAAAAAGCACCTGAATGTGTGCTCTGATATCAATTATTTATTTGTATCTCAATTACGGTAAATGAAGTTTTCTCCTTCTTCCAATCACCTAATATTGCTGCATCAATTTATTTGTACATTATTAAGTAACTGGAAGAAGAGCAAAAGCTCTTCTCCGTTTACACAATGTGAATTGCAATTGAATGTGAAATCAAGAAACAACTGTTCATTCAATCTGCAACCATCGCCACCGGTTATGACGATCCATTTTCAGTTATAAGGAATTTTGTGAGCAATGTTTTCCGCCACTTCTCACAATACAAATATAACACGGAAATGCCAAAACAACCGGCACATTTACTGCCAAAAAGCGGTCACGACTCTGCCACTACTTCCACATCTTTCTATTCTGTATTTGAAACTGTAGTTTGAACTATTTTTTCGTTTTCCCACCAGCTTTTAACAACATAAATAATTTGAATGATTTCTAACTCTTTTTCCTTATCGAGTGTTGTTTTACTCCTATATATCATTTTTTATTTGCTAATGTTGTATATTCTACTTCTACAATTACAGCAGGATATACAAGACTATTGATAGTTTTTATAGGAATATATAATCCGTCGTCACCATTTTAAGCCGCCAGGTATCTCGCCCTCTTCTTCCTTAGATTTTTCCTACAACTTCAATAAAAAAACTCATGTTTCTCTTTCTGTAAATCTTATTAGAATAATATATTATTAAATTCGTATATTGAGCACAATAAAATTTTATAGAAGCATACACCTTATAAAAATATCTTCTATTAATAAATTTTTATAAATAAATTTCTATAAATAAATTTCAAAAACTAGTATACATGCTTATACATAAATGAAAAAAACGAATATATTGACATTGAAAGATTTTAAAAATCTAAATTTATCTTAAAAAGGAGATTAGATAATATGAGTGAACAATGCCCAATTAACGTACCTTGTGAGGTAAATGGACAAACTCAAACACCATTAAGTGATGCAGCTGCAACACCAATTCTTACTCCAGGAGCACCCATTGTAAAAATCCCAGTTGTTTTAGCAGAAAGAACGATTCAAATTGTTGTAGAATCTGATATTTCATTAGATCCTCCAGCAGTTGAAATCAAACGCATTTTAAAAAATGCATTTTTAACACAATGTAAGTTAGTTCCTGTAGCATTTACTCCAGTACCAGGTACACCTTACCGCCGAGTTACAAGAGCAAAATTATTTGTACAAGGATATATTCGTAAAAACATTGAATATGCAAATGACGAGTGTAATGGTGTGCTATATGACCGCATTGCCAATGTCCCATTTTCTGGTTTTGCTGATTTAACAGCTGGTGATTTTCTATCACAAGCTATAGTAGCTGCTTCCTCAGATACTACTTCTCACTTTATTAATCCTAAAAATGGTGATCTACCACGTTTAGACAAATACTTCTT